>DASSAL010000324.1:0-29633 GCA_035685405.1 Actinoplanes sp.
CATTCAGGGGTCGGCCCTCGACTGCTTTTGCGTGTCCGGGCCCTAGTAGCTTGGACCCTTGGAGGCGTTTCCCGGACCGCCGGGATCGCCGGATCGGAAGGACTGACCCGTGACGACAGGACCGCAGGACGGCGGCTCCAGCAACCGCGACGACGAGGGCCGGGCCGGCCGCGGTCGCGACGGAGGAGGCGACGCGTACCCGCGCGGCGGTGACCGGGACGACAACCGATCCGGTGACCGGGGCCGGTCCCGCGGCGACGGCGGGTTCCGCGGCGGTGAGCGGGGCGACCGTGGCGGGTTCCGCGGCGGTGAGCGCGGCGACCGCGGCGGGTTCCGCGATGGCGACCGCGGCGACCGCGGCGACCGGGGCGACCGCGGCGACCGGGGCGACCGCGGCGACCGCGGCGGTTTCCGCGGTGATCAGCGGGGCGACCGTGGCGGGTTCCGCGGTGGTGAGCGCGGCGACCGGGGTGGCTACCAGCGCGGTGAGCGTGGTGACTACCGAGGGGATCGCGGGAGCTTCCGCGGCGGTGACCGTGGTGGCTATCAGCGGGACGACCGCGGCGGCCAGCGCGACGACCGGGGTGGATACCAGCGGGACGACCGGGGTGGCGTCCGCGGCGACCGGGACCGGGCTGGTTACCGCGGTGACCGTGGCGGCTCTCAGGGCGACCGTGGCGGCAATCAAGGTGGGCGGGGCGGCTACCAGGGCGACCGCGGCGGGTTCGGGAGTGATCGGGGCGGCGACCGCGACCGGGGTGGCTACCGCGGCGGTGACCGGAACGGCAGCGGGTTCCGCGGCGATCGCGGCTACCAGGGAGACCGCGGCGGTTACCCGGGTGGGCGTGACCGGGGCGGATACCCAGACCGGGACCGCGGCGGCGACCGCGACCGGGGTGGCGACCGTGGCGGGTACCGCGGCGGCGACCGCGATCGGGGTGGCGACCGTGGCGGGTACCGCGGCGGCGACCGGGACCGTGGCGGGTTCCGCGGTGACCGGGGTGGGTTCCAGGACCGGAGCCGCGATCGGGGTGGGTTCTCCGACCGGGGCGGCTCCGGGGGCGACCGGGGCGGCTTCCGGGACCGCGGCGAGCGCGGTGGTTACCAGGATCGCGGGGACCATCCGGATCGGGGTGGGTACCGCGGTGACCGGGACCGGCCGCGGGAGAGCTACCAGGGTGGATCCCGCGAGGACCGGCCCCCGGGTGGCTACCGGGATCGGCGCGACGACCGGCGGGACGACCGGGGCGGACACCGCGAGGACCGTGGCGGATTCCGGCGTGACGACCGGCCGGGGAACCGGGGAGACGGCGGCTTCCGCGGTGACCGGGACCGCGGTGGATACCAGCGGGACCGGGGCGGACACCGCGATGACCGGGGCGGCTACCGGGGTGACCGGGACCGGGGCGGGTTCCAGCGGGACGGTGGCGAGAACCGCGACGATCGGGGCGGCTTCCGCGGCGACCGGGACCGCGGTGGATACCAGCGGGACCGGGGCGGCGCCCAGCGGCCGGACCGCGGGCCGCGGGACGCGTACCGGGGCGATCGTGGTCCGTCCGACCGCGGACCGCGGGACCGTGACCAGCACGGCCGGCCGGATGACGAGCAGGCGACGCAGCCGGGGTACCAGACACCCGAGATCCCCGAGGACATCGAGGCCGCCGACCTCGACAAGGACGTCCGCGGTGAGCTGATCAGCCTGTCCCGGGACATGGCCGACCGGGTGGCCCGGCACCTGGTCGCGGCCGGGCAGATCATCGACGAGGACGCCGACCTGGCGCTGCAGCATGCCATCGCGGCGCGGCGGATCGCGTCGCGGATCGGCGTGGTGCGGGAGGCGGTCGGGCTGGCCGCGTACGCCGCGGGGGACTGGCCGACCGCGATCGCCGAGCTCCGGACGTACCATCGCATGTCCGGCAAGCAGACCCACCTCGCCGAGATCGCCGACTCCGAGCGCGCGCTGGGTCGGCCGGAACGGGCGATCGATCTTTACCGTGGCGCCGACCGTGATGCGCTCGACAAGGCCGGTGCCATCGAGCTGCTGATCGTGGCGGCGGGGGCGCGCGGCGACCTCGGCCAGCACGACGCGGCCGTGGCGATGTTGCAGGTCCGCGAGCTGACCGCGGAGGAGGAGGACGAGGACTGGACGGCGCGGCTGCGGTATGCGTATGCCGACGCGCTGCTGGCGGCCGGGCGGCGCGAGGAGGCGCGCGAGTGGTTCTCCCGCGCGGCGACGGCCGATCCGGAGCACTTGACCGACGCGAGCGAACGGCTGCTCGAGCTGGACGGCGTGGTCCTCGAGGACGACGAGCCGGACGAGGACGAGCCGACCACGGCCGGCGACGAGACGGTGGGGGACGTCGTCGACGTGGCGGAGTCCGACGGCGCGGGCGCGGCTGACGAGGTTGCGGCAGTCGCCGACATCGATGGTGCCGCGGTCGGCGAGCAGAACGAGGTGCCCTTCCAGGACAGCTCCGTTGTGGACGACTCCGTTGTGGACGATGCAGCGGTTGACCGAACCGACGCCAGCATTGGGACCGGGGCGGCCGCGGAGGACACCGACGAGAAGGCGGAGGACGACGAGTTCGTCGCCGCGGGCGGCGCGGAGCCGCCCAGCACCGGCGCGCCCCAGCCGGCGGGTGACGGGGACGAGCGGCGGACCGGGGCGTGAGCCGGCTGGTTGACGCGTACGACCTGGTCATCTTCGACCTGGACGGCGTCGTTTACCTGATCGACAAACCCATCGCCGGAGCCGCGGAAGCGGTGAAGCAGTTGCGCGCCGACGGTACGGCGGTGGCGTACGCGACCAACAACGCGTCCCGCCGGGCCGCCGCGGTCGCCGAGCTGCTCACCGGCATGGGCGTGCCGGCCGCCGCCGGCGAGGTGCTGACCTCGGCCGGGGCGTCGGCCGCGATGCTGGCCCGGGAGTTGCCGGCGGGTGCGCCGGTGCTCGTGGTGGGAGCGGCGGCGCTGCGGGACGAGGTACGCGACGCCGGGCTGACGCCGGTGGAGCGGTTCGAGGACGAGCCGGTCGCGGTGGTCCAGGGATTCGGCCCGGACGTTGGCTGGCAGCTCCTGGCCGAGGCGGCGCTGGCGGTGCGCGCGGGCGCGAAGTGGATCGCCACCAACACCGACCGGACGCTGCCCAGCCCGCGCGGCCCGCTGCCGGGTAACGGCTCTCTGGTCGCGGTGCTGCGTACCGCGCTGAACCGGGACCCGGACGTGGTGGTCGGCAAGCCGGAGCCGGCGCTGTTCACCACCGCCGCGTCGCTGTCCGGGGCACAGCGCCCGCTGACCGTCGGGGACCGGCTGGACACCGACATCGAGGGCGCGGTGCACGCCGGGCAGGACAGCTTGCTGGTGCTGACCGGAGTGAGCGGCCCGGCCGACCTGCTGAACGCGCCGCGGCAGCGGCGGCCCACCTACGTCGGCGCGGACCTGTCCGCCCTGTTCGGGCCGGCCGACGCGGCACGTATCCCGTCCCCGGAGGTCACCGAGGTGGGTGGCTGGCGGCTGACCCGGGACGGTTCGGCGGCGGTGCTGGACGGCAAGGGTGAGCCGGTCGATGCGCTCCGGCTGCTGTGCCCGGCCGCGTGGGAGGGCGCCGACCTGCGGGCCGGCGATGACGCGGGCCGGCGGGTGTTCGACGAGTGGAACCTGCCCGCGTAGGACCGGCCCGGGAACGCGTTCCGCGTGCGTCCGTTGATGTCCCGGTCAGAGCAACTTGCGCAGCTTCAGCAGGTCGAACGGGTTGGCCTTGATGGACACCTGCCGGGAGGCGACCGCCCGGGTGACGTCCAACCGGCCCCGTACCAGCGCGATCAGGTCGTCGCTGTTCGCGATCAGCGCGATCTTCGCCCTCGGGTCGTCGCCGTCGGCGATGTCGACCAGGCGGCCGTCGGCGAGGCGGGCGTGGAAGGCGGTGGTCAGGTCCGGGACGCGGCAGGCCAGCGTACGGTCGAAGTCGAGCTTGCCGCGGGTCTCCGCGTTCGCCTCCAAGCGGGCGGCGAAGTCGTGCAACGCCTGCCGGCACTCGTCCACGCTGGCCATAAGCTTCCTTTCGACGACACCACCGGCGACGTCCGCACGGTACCGCACGAACTGTGCCGCACCGACCGGTAGCGTGACACCTGACGCGCGAAGGAGGGCGATCATGCAGGACGCATGGCGGGCGTATCTGGAGATGGCGCTCGGACTGACCGAAGCTCCCCGGAAGAAGGCCCAGAAGGCGGTCGGCGACCTGGTCAACCGCGGCGGCGCGACCGCCGCGCAGTTGCAGGGGCTGGTCGAGGACCTGATGTCCACCGGCATGGCCAACCGGGAGGCATTGACCAACATCGTCCGGTACGAGGTGGACCGGGCGCTCGGCGCGGTCGGTCTGGCCACCGCCGACGAGGTGTCCGAGCTGACCGCGCGCGTCCGCGACCTGGACCGGCAGCTGCGGGACGCGCAGGCCCGGGCGACCGCGGCCGAGGCGGTCGGCGGCGCCCGGCGAGCTGCCGGGGCCGCCGGTGGGATCGGCGGCGAGCGGCTGAACCAGCCCGCACCGATGCCGGCGCCGGCGAAGAAGGTGGCGAAGAAGGCGCTCAAGGCGCCACCGAACCAGATGCCCAAGGCGGCCACCACGCCGGCCGCACCGGCGAAGAAGGCGGCGCCGGCCGGTACGGCGGGATCCCCGGTGGCCGGTGTGAAGGACGCCGCTGCCGCGACCGAGCTGCCGGCGAAGGGCACGCCCGCCGCGTCCGGCACGCCCGCTCCACCCGGTGGGTCGGCCGGGTCCGGCGGGCCGGGCGGAACGGGGACATCCGGTACGTCCGCCCCGCCCGCGAAGAAGGCGGCTGCCAAGAAGGCGGCTGCCACCAAGGCGACCGCGAAGAAGGCTGCCAGGAAGGCGGCTGCCGACACGGCGGCGACCGATACGGCGGCTGCCAAGAAGGCGGCTGGCAAGAAGGCGGCTGGCAAGAAGGCGGCTGCCAAGAAGGCGGCTGCCCAGACGAGTCCGGCCACGAAGGCCGTCGTCCCGTCGACTCCGGCCAGCAAGGCCGTCGTGCCGTCGACCCCGGCCAAGAAGGCGGTGGCGACGAAGGCCCAGCAGGCACCGGCCGCCGACCAGAACCCTGCCAGCCCGACCGCGGAGGCCTGATGTCGTACCCGTTCCAGCCCGGACCGCCCCCGGCGGCCGAGGCGGTGGCCGCCGGCACCCGGCACCCGATCGCCGAGGCCGCGGACACCGGGCACCCGGCGGTGGATGCCGTGCTGCGGTCGCTGGCGAATGCCGCCCAGCTGCCGCCGGCCGAGCAGATCGCCGAGTTCGAAGCGGCGCACCAGGTGTTGCGGGAAACCCTGGCGAGCATCGACGGATAACCGCTGATGGCCCGACGCGCGCGTCTCGACGCGGAGCTGGTCCGGCGCAAGCTTGCCCGCTCCCGGGAGCAGGCCGCCGCCCTGGTCGCCGACGGCCGGGTGCAGGTGCGCGGCACCGTCGCCCGCAAGGTGGCGGCGATGGTCGACCCGGCCGACCCGGTCGTGGTCACCGGCGGGGATCCCGGCACCGAGTACGTGTCCCGGGGCGGGCACAAGCTGGCCGGGGCGCTGGCGGCGTTCGGGCTGCCGGTGCGGGGCCGGCGGTGCCTGGATGCGGGTGCGTCCACCGGCGGGTTCACCGACGTGCTGCTGCGGGCGGGCGCCGCCGAGGTGGTGGCGGTCGACGTGGGGTACGGGCAGCTCGCCTGGTCCCTCCGTACCGATGACCGGGTGGTGGTTCTGGAGCGCACCAACGTCCGGTCGCTGACGCCGGCGGCGATCGGTGGCCCGGTCGATCTGACCGTGGCCGACCTGTCCTTCATCTCCTTGCGGCTGGTGCTGCCCGCGCTGGCCGCGTGCACCGCGCCGGGCGGCGATCTGGCGTTGATGGTCAAACCGCAGTTCGAGGTGGGCAAGGACCGGGTCGGACCCGGCGGTGTGGTGCGCGATCCGGCACTGCGGGCCGAGGCGGTGCTGGACGTGGCGGCGGCGGCGCAGGCGCTCGGCCTCGGCGTGGCCGGGGTGGCCGCGAGCCCGCTGCCCGGGCCGCGCGGGAACGTCGAGTTCTTCGTCTGGTTCCGGCGCGACGCGTCACCGGCCGATCCGGTGCGGGTACGCACCGTGGTCGCCGCCGGGCCGTCCGGGACGGTAACGTCCGGTTCGCCGGCCGCACCGCCCGTCTGCCTGGAGGATCCGCTATGACCCGCGCCGCTCTGCTGGTGACGCACACCGGCCGGCGGCAGAGCGCCGCGCATGCCTTGCAGGTGGCTCGCGATCTGCTCGACGCCGGTTTCGAGGTGCGGGTGGTCGCCGAGGACGAGGCCGAGCTGGACCTGCCGTCGGGGGTGATCCCGGCGGGCGGCCCGGACGCGGCCGAGGGCGTGGAGATCGTCTTCGCGCTCGGCGGTGACGGCACGTTCCTGCGCGCCGCCGAGCTGGCCCGGCCGGCCAAGGCGCCGATGCTGGGCATCAACCTCGGCCACGTCGGCTTCCTGGCGGTGGCCGACGCCGGCGACCTCGATCAGGCGGTGCAGGACGTGGTCGACGGCACGTACACCGTGCATGAACGGCTGACCCTGGACGTGCGCGCGGAGTACGACGGCCGGTTGATCGCCGACTCGTTCGCGCTCAACGAGGTGAGTGTCGAAAAGGGACAGCGGGCGCAGATGCTGGAGCTGATGGTCGACGTCGACGGCCGCCCGCTGTCCCGCTACGGCTGCGACGGCGTGGTGTGTGCCACGCCCACCGGGTCCACGGCGTACGCGTTCTCGGCCGGCGGCCCGGTGGTCTGGCCCGAGGTGGAGGCGCTGCTGCTGGTGCCGATCAGCGCGCACGCCCTGTTCAGCAAGCCGCTGGTGACCGCGCCGACCTCGACCTTCTCGATCACCGTGGACCCGTACACCTCGTTCGCGGTGATGTGCTGCGACGGCCGGCGCAGCTGGGACCTGCCGCCCGGCGCCCGGGTCACGGTGGAGCGCGGCCAGCTGCCGGTGCGGCTGGTCCGGCTGGCGCCGCGGCCGTTCACCGACACGCTGGTGGCCAAGTTCGCCCTGCCGGTGGAGGGCTGGCGCGGCATGCGGCGCTAGCTGGCTGAGCTGACCGGCTCCGCTTCGCGGCGATCGCCTGATAACCGGCGATCGCACATCGACGGGTGTCCACAGGGTGTTGGGCAAATGTCATAGGCCGCCACTACCCTCTGCCGTGTGCTGGAGGAACTGCGGATCACCGGGCTGGGCGTCATCGACGACACGACGCTGCGGCTGACGTCGGGCATGAACGTCATCACCGGTGAGACCGGCGCGGGCAAGACCATGGTGGTGACCGGGCTGGGGCTGCTGTTCGGCGGCCGGGCCGACGCCGGCCGGGTGCGCGCCGACCCGGGCCGCGCGGTGGTGGAGGGCCGGCTGCGGCTGCGCGGGTCGCTGGCCGACGCGATCACCGAGCGGATCACCGAGGCCGGCGCCGAGGTGGACGACGACGGCAGCGTGCTGCTCAGCCGTACGGTGACGACCGAGGGCCGGTCCCGCGCGCACGTCGGCGGCCGGAGCATGCCGGTGGCGATGCTCGGCGAGGTCGGCGAGCACGTGGTGGCCGTGCACGGGCAGTCCGACCAGTTGCGTCTGCTGCGCCCGGCCGAGCAGCGGGCCGCGCTCGACCGGTTCGCCGGGCCGGAGCACGAAAAGCTGGTGGAGACATACCGGGAGGCGCACACCCGGTGGCGCACGGTGGTGGACGACCTGGCCGACCGGCGCCGCAACGCCCGGGAGCGCAGCCAGGAGGCCGACCTGCTCAAGCTCGGCCTGGACGAGATCAACCGGGTCGGCCCGCAGCCCGGCGAGGACGACGAGCTGCGCGCCGAGGTGCAGCGGCTGGAGCACGCCGAGGGGTTACGGATGGCGGCCGCGCAGGCCGCGCTGGCGCTGGCCGGCGGCGTGGAGGTGACCGACGACGCGCCGGATGCCACCCAGCTGCTCGGCACCGCGCGCCGCACGCTCGAGGCGCAGGCGGCGGTGGACCCGTCGCTGGGTGACCTGGCGGCCCGGATCGAGGAGGCGGCCACCCTGGTCGGCGACGTGTCGGCCGAGCTGTCCGCCTATCTGAACACGCTGGACGCCGACCCGGCCCGGCTGGAGCAGATCTACGAGCGGCGGGCGGCACTGCGCGGGCTGACCCGCAAGTACGCCGACGACGTCGACGGCGTGATCGCCTGGGCCGACCACGCCCGCACCCGGCTGGCCGCGCTGGACACCTCCGACGAACTGCTCGAGGAGCTCGACCGGGAGCGCCAGCGGCTTGCGGACACGGTCGGCGAGCTGGCCGGCCGGCTGACCGCCGCCCGGGTCGAGGCGGCCGAGCGGTTCTCCGCCGCGGTCAGCGTCGAGTTGGCCGGGCTGGCGATGCCGCACGCCAAGGTCGAGGTCGCCGTGGCGCCGCGCGGTGCGGGTCCCAATTCCGAGGGCTTGGGCCCGGACGGCGCCGACGAGGTGGAACTGCGGCTGCTGGCCCACCCGGGTGCGCCGTCGCTGCCGCTGCAGAAGGGCGCGTCCGGCGGTGAGCTGTCCCGGGTGATGCTGGCCATCGAGGTGGTCTTCGCCGGTGCCGGCGGCCCGCCGACGCTGGTCTTCGACGAGGTGGACGCCGGGGTCGGCGGCCGGGCGGCGGTGGAGATCGGGCGGCGGCTGGCCCGGCTGGCGCGCACCCACCAGGTGCTGGTGGTGACACACCTGCCGCAGGTGGCGGCGTTC
This sequence comes from Actinoplanes sp., assembly GCA_035685405.1. Taxonomy (GTDB): domain Bacteria; phylum Actinomycetota; class Actinomycetes; order Mycobacteriales; family Micromonosporaceae; genus Actinoplanes. Next base: position 8,769 of record DASSAL010000324.1, read on the forward strand.
GCCGACCGGCATCTGGTGGTGGCCAAGGACACCGGCGGGGCGATCACCACCAGCGGAGTGCGGATCGTCGAGGAGACGGAACGCTCCCGCGAGCTGGCCCGGATGCTGGCCGGGCTGCCGGATTCCGACCTGGGGATCGCGCACGCCGAGGAGTTGCTGGCGGTGGCGGGGCGGGAAAAGCACGCGTAGATTGCCCCTTTTGGGGGTGACGCCGAGCATGTCGGATGCCGGCGGGGTGAACGGCCGTGTCAGGATGGCCGGGATGCGACTTCCCACCCTGCGCCGGACCCGGACGGTCGAACCGGGAGCGTTCTCCGGCATCGCCCGTGTCGACCGCCGGACCAAGCGCCTGGTCGGGCGGCTGCGGCCTGGGGAGATCGCGGTCATCGACCACGTCGACATCGACCGGGTGGCGGCCGACTCGCTGGTCGCGGTGGGGGTCTCGGCGGTGCTGAACGCCAAGCCGTCGATCTCCGGGCGCTATCCGAACCTGGGGCCCGAGGTGCTCATCCAGGCCGGCATCGTGCTGATCGACGACCTGGGTGAGGACACGTTCGAGCGGATCACGGAGGGTGACGTGGTCAGCATCGAGGGCGACACCGTCATCCTGGACGGCGAGCCGATCGGATCCGGGATCCGGCAGGACGCGGAGACCGTCGCCAAAGCCATGGCGGACGCCCGGGAAGGGTTGTCGGTGCAGCTCGAGGCGTTCGCCGCGAACACCATGGACTACCTCAAACAGGAACGCGACCTGCTGCTCGACGGTGTCGGTGTGCCGGAGGTGACCACCCAGATCGCCGGGCGGCATGTGCTGATCGTGGTGCGCGGCTACGACTACAAGGCCGACCTGGACGTGCTGCGGCCGTACATCCGGGAGTTCAAGCCGGTGCTGATCGGCGTGGACGGCGGCGCCGACGCGCTCGTGGAGTCCGGGTACACGCCTGACATGATCATCGGCGACATGGACTCGGTCACCGACGACGTGCTGCGGTGCGGCGCCGAGGTCGTGGTGCACGCGTACCCGGACGGCCGGGCCCCGGGCCTGGACCGGGTCCGTCGGCTGGACGTCGCCGCCACCACCTTCCCGGCCGCGGCCACCAGCGAAGACCTGGCCATGCTGCTGGCCGACGAGAAGGGCGCCTCGCTGATCGTCGCGGTCGGCACGCACGCCAACCTGGTCGAGTTCCTGGACAAGGGCCGCGGCGGGATGGCCTCGACCTTCCTCACCCGGCTCAAGGTCGGCGGCAAGCTGGTCGACGCCAAGGGCGTGAGCCGGCTCTACCGGCAGAACATCTCCGGTTCGTCGCTGTTGCTGCTGGTGCTGTCCGCGGTCGCGGCGATGGCGTCGGCGGTGGCGGTGTCCACGGTGGGCAAGGCCTACCTCGCCGTGGTGACCGAGTGGTGGGACAATCTCGTGTTTCAGCTGGGCCACCTTTTCTAGTTCTGAAGGACCCGTCGCGTGATCAACTTCCGGTACCACGTGGTGTCGCTCACCGCGGTGTTCCTGGCCCTGGCGATCGGGCTGGTGGTGGGCACCGCCGCGCTCAACGGACCGGTCGCGGACACGCTGCGCAACCAAGTCACCGCGGTCAGCCAGGACAACAGCAACCTACGCGATCAGCAGAACCAGTTCCGCGACGAACTCAACCGGGCCCAGGACTTCGCCGGGGAGGTGGCGCCGGCGTTGCTGAACGGCAAGCTGACCGGTCGCACGATCCTGGTGCTGGCGCTGCCCGGCAGCAACGACTACGTCGACCAGGTGATCGCGATGCTGCGGGTGGCCGGCGCCGGCATCACCGCCAAGGTGACCGTGCAGGACAAGTTCTTCGACCCGCTGAACAACGTGGAACTGCTGGACCTGGCCGAGAACACGTCGCAGCCGACGGTGCCGGCCGAAGGGCTGCCGCGCAACAGCTACGGCCCGGAGACCGCCAGCGCTCTGCTCGCCCGGGCGCTGCTGCAGCAGGATCAGCCGGTCGCGGCCGACGATCTGACCGCGGTGCTGACCGCGTACTCCGAGGCCGGTTACATCGCGGTGGACGACGGCGCGACCGGCGGCGCCGAGGCCACCGTGATCGTCTCCGGCCTGCCGCCGGTGGACCAGAACGCCCCCAAGAAGGCCCAGGCCGCGGTCACCCTGGCCACCCAGTTCACCGAGCAGCCGACGGTGGTGGCCGGCGACGGCGTGATCGACGGCAGCCTGGTGTCCCAGGTGCGGACCGATCCGGCCCTGGTCCGGACCATCTCCACGGTGGACAACGCCGGCAGCACGCAGGGCCAGCTGGCCACGGCGCTCACCGCGGTGGAGCGGGTGGTGGCCGGCCGGACCGGCCAGTACGGCGTCGGCGCCGCGTCGCTGGTACCGACGGCCGCGCCCTAAACTGAGCGCCCATGGCCATCCGCTCGTTCCTGGCGGGCGCGCTCGCCGCCCGTGCCGCCCTCGGCTGGATCCGCCGGGATCCGCGCGCCGCCGAGCTGCACCGCACCAACTTCCGGGGCCGCACCGTCACGCTGGCCGGCGGTCCGGCGCTGGCGGCCGGCGCCACGCTGGGTGCCGCCCTCGGCGCCGGTACGCCGCGGACCGCGGCTGCCGCGCTGACCGCCGGTGCGGTGTCCGGGGCGGTCGGCTTCTACGACGACATGGTCGGCAACCGGCCGGAACACAAGGCGAAGGGCTTCGCCGGGCACCTGGGCGCGCTGCGCGACGACCGGGTGACCAGCGGCCTGGTGAAGATCGCCGGGGTCGGCGGCGCGGCGCTGGCGGCGTCGGCGCTGCTCGGCGGCCGCACGCGGGACGTGCTGCTGGGCGCCGGGGTGATCGCCGGCACCGCCAACCTGCTGAACCTGCTGGACCTGCGACCCGGCCGGGCGATCAAGGCCGGCCTGGTGATCGGCGCCCCGCTGGGCGGAACGGCCACCGGCGCGCTGGGCGCCGCGTCGGCGCTGCTGCCGGCGGACCTGGGCGAGGGCATCATGCTCGGCGACGCCGGGGCGAACGCGCTGGGCGCGCTGCTCGGGCTGGCGCTGGCCGCCCGCACCGGTACGGCCGGCCGGGCGGTCGCCCTGACCATCCTGGCCGGGCTCACCGCGGCCAGCGAGAAGGTGAGCTTCACCCGGGTCATCGAGGACACGCCGTGGCTGCACCGGCTGGACCAGCTCGGCCGTTCGTGACCTCGTCGGCCACGGCCCGGATCGCCGGCGCGGCGGCGGTCATCACCGTGCTGACCGTGCTGTCGCGGATCGCCGGGTTCGGCCGTACCTTCGTCTTCTTGCACACCGTCGGCACCGGCGGCCTGGCCAACATCTACAACGCCGCCAACACCATCCCGAACATCATCTTCGAGCTGGTCGCCGGCGGCGCGCTGGCCAGCCTGGTGGTGCCGCTGCTGGCCGGCCCGGTCGCCGGCGACGACCGGCAGCGGGTGAACGCGGTGACCTCCGCTCTGCTCACCTGGGTGCTCACGTTGCTGGTGCCGCTCGGTGTGATGGTCGCGCTGGCCGCCGGTCCGATCGCTGATCTGCTGCCCGGGGTGCCGGACACGCACCGCGAGGTGGCGGCGAGCATGCTGCGGGTGTTCGCGCCGCAACTGCCGCTGTACGGGATCGGCATCGTGCTGACCGGCGTGCTGCAGGCCCACCACCGGTTCGCCTGGCCGGTGATCGCACCCCTGCTGTCCAGTGTGACCGTGATGGGCGCGTACCTGGCGTACGCGGCGGTCGACGGGGCCCGCGCCGACTTCGCGGGGTTGAGCCGCACCGGCGAGCTGATCCTGTCGATCGGCACCACGCTGGGTGTCGTGGTGCTGGCGCTCTGCCTGGTGATCCCGCTGCGCCGGCTGAAGCTGCGCATCCGGCCCCGCCTGCGGTTCCCGGGCGACGAGGGGCGGCGGGCGGTCCGGCTGGGCTGGGCCGGTTCGGTCACCGTCGGCGCCCAGCAGATCGTCGTCGCGGTGGTCATCGCGCTGTCGGTGAGTGGCGGGCTGACCGCGTTCAACGCCGCACAGACGGTGTTCCTGCTGCCCTGGGCGGTGCTCGCGGTACCGCTGGCCACCGCGGTGTACCCGACGCTGGCGGCGACCGCGAGCCGCGGTGACGAACCGGGGTACGCCCGGGCGCTGGCCGGCACCGCCCGGTCGGTGGTGCTGCTGGCCGGGCTGGGTGGTGCGGCGCTCGCCGCGCTGGCGGTGCCGGTCGCCCACCTGGTGGGCGCGGAGTCGGCCGCGCCGGGCATCGTCGGCTTCGCTCCCGGCCTGCTCGGCTACGCGCTGTTCGCGCTGCTCTCCCGGGCCCTGTACGCGCGCGGCGCCACGGTCGCCGCGGCGGCCGGCACGGCTGCCGGATGGGCCGTCGCCGCGGTCGCCGCGGTGGTGCTCAGCGCCGCTCTGGGGGACAGCCGGCAGGTGCTGGCGCTGGGCCTGGCCCAGACCATCGGCATGTCGGTGATCGGACTGCTGCTGGTGCTGGCGGTGCGCCGGCACGCGGGCGCGGCGGCGCTGGCCGGGCTGGGGCGGGCCACCGCGGCCGGTATCGTGGCGGCCGTCGCCGCCGGGTTCGCCGGCTGGGGCGCGGTGTCGGCCGCCGGTCCGTGGCTGGACCAGCCGGTGGCGCGCAGCCTCGTGCAAGGCTTGCTCGGGGGCGTCGTGGTGCTGGTCGCGTACGCCGCCGTGGCGTTCCTGCTGGACCGGCGCGACGTCCGGCGGTTGCGGCGGATCAGGTCGAGGGAGGAGAGGATGTGAGCCACCCGTGGCGGGGATCGGTGGCCCTCGTGCTGGCCTCCAGCACCGGCGGGGTGGGGCAGCACGTCGCCTCGCTGGTCCGGGGACTGGTCGCGGCCGGTTGCCCGGTGCTGGTCTGCGGGCCGGCCGCCACCGACCAACTGTTCGGGTTCTCCGCCGCCGGCGCCGGCTTCGCGGCCGTGGAGATCCCGGCCAGTCCCGGCCCGCAGGACTCCGCCGCGGTGCGGACGCTGCGCCGGGCGCTGACCGGACGCCGGCTGGACGTGGTGCACGCACACGGCCTGCGGGCCGGCTTCGTCGCCGCGCTGGCCCGCCCCGGGGTGCCGCTGGTGGTCACCCTGCACAACGCGGTGCTCGCCCGGGGCCTGCGCGGGCAGGCGTCGGTGCTGGTCGAACGGATCGTGGCGCGCAGTGCCGCGCTGGTCCTGGGCGCCTCGGCGGACCTGGTGGAGCGGGCCACCGCGCTGGGTGCCCGCAGCGCCCGCCTGGGTGCGGTGTCGGCGCCGGCGATGCCGCCGCCGAAGCGGTCCCGGGCGGCGATCCGGGCCGAGTTCCGGCTGTCGCCGGACACGCCGCTGATCCTGTCGGTCGGCCGGCTGCATCCGCAGAAGCGGTACGACGTGCTGATCGACGCCGCGTCCCGGTGGCGCGACCTGAACCCGGCGCCGGAGGTCGTGGTCGCCGGTTCCGGGCCCAGCTACATGGCGCTGGCCCAGCGCGCCAGCGCCAAGCGCGCCCGGTTCCACCTGCTCGGACACCGCGACGACGTGCCCGACCTATTGTCCGGCGCGGATCTGGCGGTGGTCACCAGTGACTGGGAGGCGCGGCAGTTGTTCGCCCAGGAGGCGTTGCGGGCCGGCGTACCGCTGATCACCACGGCGGTCGGCGGTCTGCCCGGCCTGGTCGGGGACGCCGCCGTGCAGATTCCGCCGGGCGATGTGGACGCGCTGGACACGGCGGTGCGGACCATGCTGGCCGATCCGGCGGTACGCGCCGACTACGCCGCCCGCGGCCCGGAACAGGCCGCCCGCTGGCCGGACGAGAACGACACCGTGGCCGACGTGCTGGCCGCGTACGCCCAGGTCACCGGGGAGCCCACATGACACGCCGGCCGCGGTGGGTGACCGCCCCGCTGAACCGGATCCGGCGGGTGCGCCGGATCGGCATCCCGGCCCGCCGGGTCCGCGGCTGGCTGCCGTACCTGCTGGTGGTGCTGGCCGCCGCGACCAGCCTGGCGGCCCTGTCCATCCGGCCGTCCGCGAGCCAGGCCCCGCTGCCGCTGGACTACGTGGTGGTGGCCGGCGCGGCCGGGCTGCGCTGGGACGATCTGGACCCGCAGCGCACCCCGAACCTGTGGCGGGAGGCGTCGATCGGCTCAGTGGGCTGGCTGTCGGTGCGATCCGCGCATCGCACCACCTGCCCGGCCGACGGCTGGCTGACCCTCGGCGCCGGCAACTACGCGGCCTGGAGCACCGGTACGGTGCGCGGCGCCTGCCCGCCGATGGCACCGGACCTCACCCGGCCGGACGACCTCGGCGCGGACATCGGCCAGCAGCGTGGCATCGTGCGCGCCAACCAGGACCAGTTGCCGTACGGCGCGGTGCCCGGCGCGCTGGCCGAGACGCTGCGCTGCACGGTGGCGGTCGGCACCGGCGCGGCGATCGCGGCCGCCCGCCCGTTCGGCCGGGTGGACCGGTACGAGCCGGACCTGCCCACCGACCCCAAGGCGCTGCTGTCCGAGTGCGTGCTGAGCATCGTCGACCTGGGCACCGTCACCGGCAGCGGGGCCGCCCGGCAGGCCGCCGTGGCCCGGGTCGACGACACCCTGGGCCGGCTGGTCGCCGGCCGGCCGGACCGCTCGCTGCTGCTGATCGCCGGCGTCTCGGACACCAGCAGCAGGTCCCGGCTGCACGTGGCGATCGCCGAGGGCCAGGGCTGGAACGGCGGCTGGCTCACCTCGTCCGGCACCGGCCGCGACGGTTACCTGCAACTGGTCGACCTGGCCCCGACCGCGTTGTCCGCGGCCGGCCGGCCGCCGCCCGAGCGGCTGTTCACCGGCCGGATCGCCGGCCCGGCGCCCGGGCGTCCGGCAGACCTGGCCGGCGCGGTCCGCGGCGAGCACGACGCCGACCGGCGGGCCACCGTGCAACAGGCGATCACCGGCGAGTTCTTCACCGTGCTGGCGGCCGTACAACTGCTGCTGTTCCTGTTGGTCATCCCGCTGCTGGTGCGCGCCCGGCGGCACGCCGGCCCGCGCGGCCCGGCGTCGCCGCGACGGATCCTGATCGGCGTGGCCGAACTGGCGTTGATCGCCGCCGCGCTGGCCATCCCGGCGGCCCTGCTGGCCGCCGTCACCCCGTGGTGGCGCTCGGGCCGGCCCGGCCTGATGTTCGGCCTGGTCACCCTGCTGCTTGTCGCGGTGGGCACCGCGGTGATCCGGCTGGCGCCCCGCTATCCGCGCACGCTGTGGCCGATGGGTGCGGTGGCCGCGATCGGCGCCGCGGTGGTCGGCGCCGACCTGCTCACCGGCGCCCAGATGCAGCTCAACGGCGTGGCCGGATACGCGGCGACGCAGGGCTCCCGGTACGCCGGGGTGGGCAGCGTCGGCCTGGGCGTGTTCGTGGCCGGGATGCTGGTGACCGCCGGCTGCCTGGCCCAGTGGATCCGCCGGCCCTGGCGCCCGGTGATCGTGGTGCTGGTCGGCGGCCTGGCCGTGGTCCTGGTGGGCAGCCCGTACCTGGGCGCCGACCCGCTCGGCGCGATCGCGGTCACCGCCGGGGTGTGCGTGGCCGCGGCGATCAGCGCCGGCGGGTGGCTGACCCTTCCGCGGTTCGCCTGGGCCACCCTGGCCGGGCTGGCGGTGACCATCGGCTTCGCGGTCATCGACGTCCGGCGGCCCGGGGTGGAGCAGGGCAGTGTGGGCCGGATCCTCAGCGAGCTGGCCAGCGGCACCGGTGGCCCGGCCATCCAGCGGGCCGCCGCCGCCAACGGGCTGGCTCTGGTGGACAGCCCGCTGACCGTGCTGGCCGTGGTCGGCGTGCTGATGCTGGCGTTCTGCCAGTTCTCCCCGTGGGGCGGGCTGAACCGGGTGTTCGGTCTGCATCCGGCGCTGCGGGCGGCCGGCGCCGGCACGGCCGTGGCCGCGCTGATCGCCGGCGGGCTGGGCGGCGCGGCGCTCACCGTGATCGGTGCGGCCGCGGCGGCCACGGTACCGACGGCGGTGCTGACCGCGCTGCGGGTGCTCGACCACGCGGCCGACCGGACCCGCTTCGACAAAGATTCTCCCGCGCAGTACGGCGAAGCCGTTTCTGGCGACACGGACACGCCCTCGGAGCAGCCGGAACATGCGCCAGGCCCGGGAGGTGTTACCGTGGAATCCCGTGGATGAGGCGTACGCCTCAGCAACTTTCGACCACGGGAGCTGGCCTTGGCCCTCACTGTTCGCGACACGCGGCACATCTTCGTCACCGGGGGCGTCGCCTCCTCGCTGGGCAAGGGCCTCACCGCCTCCAGCCTCGGCAACCTGCTGACCGCGCGCGGGCTCCGGGTCGTCATGCAGAAGCTCGACCCCTACCTCAACGTCGACCCGGGCACGATGAACCCGTTCCAGCACGGCGAGGTGTTCGTCACCGAGGACGGCGCCGAGACCGACCTGGACGTCGGCCACTACGAGCGCTTCCTGGACCGGTCGCTGGCCGGCAAGGCCAACGTCACCACCGGGCAGATCTACTCCGCGGTGATCGCCAAGGAGCGCCGCGGCGAATACCTGGGCGACACGGTGCAGGTCATCCCGCACATCACCAACGAGATCAAAGAGCGCATCTTCGCGATGGCCGAGCCGGACGAGTACGGCCGGGTCCCGGACGTGGTGATCACCGAGGTGGGCGGCACCGTCGGCGACATGGAGTCGCTGCCGTTCCTGGAGGCGATCCGCCAGGTGCGCCACGAGGTCGGCCGGGACCGGGTGTTCTACCTGCACGTCTCGCTGGTGCCCTACCTGGCGCCGTCCGGTGAGCTGAAGACCAAGCCGACCCAGCACTCGGTGGCCACGCTGCGCAACATCGGTATCCAGCCGGACGCGCTGGTCTGCCGCAGCGACCGGGAGATCCCGGAGAAGCTCAAGCACAAGCTGTCGCTCTACTGTGACGTGGACCGGGAGGCCGTGGTCGCCGCCCCGGACGCGCCGAGCATCTACGACATCCCCAAGGTGCTGCACCGGGAGGGGCTGGACGCGTACGTCGTACGCCGGCTGGGGTTGTCCTTCCGGGACGTGGACTGGTCGACCTGGGACGACCTGCTGCGCCGGGTGCACCACCCGCGACGCACCATCACCGTGGCGCTGGTCGGCAAGTACGTCGACCTGCCGGACGCCTACCTGTCGGTGAGCGAGGCGATCCGGGCGGCCGGCTTCGCGCACAACGCCCGGGTGGAGCTGCGCTGGGTGCCCAGCGACGACTGCGACACCCAGGCCGGCGCGGCGGCCGCGCTCAAGGGGGTGGACGGCATCGTGATCCCCGGCGGGTTCGGCATCCGCGGCATCGAGGGGAAGATCAACACATCCCGGTACGCGCGGGAGAACGGCATCCCGGTGCTCGGCCTCTGCCTCGGGCTGCAGTGCATGACCATCGACACCGCCCGGCACCTGGCCGGCCTGGCCGGCGCCAACTCGCTGGAGTTCGACGAGCACACCCCGCACCCGGTGATCTCCACGATGGCCGACCAGGAGGACATCGTGGCCGGCAAGGGCGACCTGGGCGGCACCATGCGGCTGGGTGCGTACCCGGCGGCGCTCGCCTCGGGCTCGCTGGTCGCCGACGCGTACGACAGCACCGACATCTCCGAACGGCACCGCCACCGGTACGAGGTGAACAACGCGTACCGGGACCGGCTGGCCCGGGCCGGGTTGCAGTTCTCCGGCACCTCACCGGACGGGCGGCTGGTCGAGTTCATCGAGCTGGACCGGTCGGTCCACCCGTTCTTCGTGGCCCCCCAGGCGCACCCGGAGCTGAAGAGCCGCCCCACCCGCCCGCACCCGCTGTTCAGCGCGTTCGTCGGGGCCGCCGTGGAGTACGCCGCCGCCGACGAACTGCCGGTCGGCGTGCTGGCCCAGGCCACCGGGCCGGCGCCGGAGGCGGTTCCGGCCTCGTGACCGCCTTCGACCACGAGACGCTGGACCGGGTCCAGCGGTACGCCGGCCCGATCTTCTCGGTCTACTCCGACCGGGTCACCATGTCCGGCGGCGGGACCGCCAGCCGGGACGTGGTGGAGAACAGGGGCGCGGTCGGCGTGGTGGCCCTCGACGACGTGGGCCGGGTGGTGCTGATCCGCCAGTACCGGCACCCGGTGCACCAGCGGCTCTGGGAGGTGCCGGCCGGCCTGCGCGACGTGCACGGCGAGGACATGCTGGTCACCGCCCGCCGCGAGCTGGCCGAGGAGACCGACTACACGGCGGGCCGGTTCGACCTGCTGGTCGACCTGCAGACCTCGCCGGGCTTCAGCAACGAGGTGATCCGGATGTTCCTGGCCCGCGACCTCACACCGGTGCCGCCCGGGGATCGCCACGACCGCCAGGACGAGGAGGCGGACATCGAGATCGCCTGGTTCGATCTGGACGAGGCGGTCGCGATGATCCTGCGCGGTGAGATCACCAACTCGTCCACGGTGGCCGCTCTGCTGGCCGCCGCCCGGGCCCGGGAGGACGGCTGGGCCACCCTGCGGCCGGCCGACACCCCGCCGATCGGCTGACCCGCCTCACCCCGCGCCGTCCTCTGGCGCGGGCGGCCGGGCGGCGACCTCGGTGGCCGGCTGCGGGTGGCCGACCGGGCCGGAGCTGATCTTTCCCGCAGTTCACCGACCGGGCGGGCTATTCTGCGGGGCAGCGTGGGCAACGTCGCCCGGGCGGCAGGGAGAGGACGGTAAGCGGTCGTGAAGGTCGGCATTCCCAGCGAGGTCAAGAACAACGAGTTCCGGGTGGCCATCACCCCGGCGGGCGTCTTCGAGTTCACCCGGGCCGGCCACGAGGTCTACGTCCAGGCCGGCGCGGGCGCCGGATCCTCGATCACCGACGAGGACTTCACCGCCGCGGGGGCGCGGGTCCTGCCCGCGGCCGATGACGTGTGGGGCACCGCGGAGCTGATCCTCAAGGTCAAGGAGCCGATCGCCGAGGAGTACCACCGGATGCGTCCCGGGCAGGTGCTGTTCACCTACCTGCACCTGGCGGCCTCCAAGGAGTGCACGGACGCGCTGATCGACCGGAAGGTCACCGGCATCGCGTACGAGACGGTCGAAATGCCGGACCGCTCGCTGCCGCTGCTCGCGCCGATGAGCGAGGTGGCCGGCCGGCTCGCGCCGCAGGTCGGGGCCTACCACATGATGCGCTCCGGCGGCGGCCGCGGGGTGCTGATGGGCGGCGTGCCGGGCGTGTACGCGGCCAAGGTGGTGGTGATCGGCGCCGGCGTGAGCGGGATGAACGCCGCCGCCATCGCGCTCGGCATGCAGGCCGAGGTGCTGCTGCTGGACAAGAACATCCACCGGTTGCGCGCCGCCGACGCCGACTACCGCGGGCACATCCAGACCATCGCCAGCAACGCGTACGAGATCGAGAAGGCCGTCCTGGACGCCGACCTGGTGATCGGCGCGGTGCTGGTGCCCGGCGCCAAGGCCCCGACGCTGATCTCCAACGAGCTGGTGTCCCGGATGAAGCCGGGCAGCGTGCTGGTCGACATCTCGGTCGACCAGGGCGGCTGCTTCGAGGACTCCCGGCCGACCACCCACGCCGACCCGGTCTACCAGGTGCACAAGTCGATGTTCTACTGCGTCGCCAACATGCCCGGCGCGGTGCCGCACACCAGCACGTACGCCCTGACCAACGTCACCCTGCCGTACGCCCTCGAGCTGGCCAACCGCGGCTGGCGCGACGCCGTGCAGCGCGACCCGGCGCTGGCGTTCGGCGTGAACACCCACGACGGGCAGGTGGTGTACGGGCCGGTGGCCGAGGCGCACGGCATGCGGAACGTGCCGCTCGCCGAGGTGCTCAACTGAACGCCTTTTCGGTGCAGTGCGGCGAAGCCGCCTCGGCGGCTCTGCCCCGTGCGTTCCGGATCTACCTGGATCACCTGACGGTCGAGCGCGGGCTGTCCCGCAACACGCTCCTGTCGTACCGCCGCGATCTGGAGCGTTATGCCGGGTTTCTGACCGAGGCCGGCATCGACGACCTGGCCGCGGTGACCCGGGCCGATCTGGACCGCTTCCTGATCGAGCTGCGCGCGTCGCTGTCCACGGCATCGGCGGCGCGGATGATGAGCGCCGTCCGCGGACTGCACCGGTTCGCCGCGCGCGAGGGCCTGGCGCCGGATGACGCCGGCCGCGACGTGCGCCCGCCGGCACCGCCGAAGCGGCTGCCCAAGGCGCTGACCGTGGATCAGGTGGAGCGGATCCTCGCGGTGCCCGGCAACGACCCGCTCGGGCTGCGGGACAAGGCGCTGCTGGAGGTCCTGTACGGCACCGGCGCGCGCATCTCCGAGGCGGTCGGGCTGGCCGTCGACGATCTGGACGGGACCACCGTGGTGCTGCACGGCAAGGGCGGCAAGAGCCGGCTGGTGCCGCTCGGCCGGTACGCACGGTCCGCACTGGACGCTTATCTGGTGCGGTCCCGGCCGGGCCTGGCCACCGGGTCGCCGGCGCTGTTCCTGAACGCGCGCGGGGGACCGCTGTCCCGGCAGAGCGCGTGGACGATCCTGCGCCGCGCCGCCGACGCCGCCGGGGTGGCGAATGTGTCACCGCACACACTGCGGCATTCCTACGCCACCCACCTGCTCGACGGCGGCGCCGACGTCCGCGTGGTGCAGGAACTGCTCGGCCACGCGTCGGTCACCACCACGCAGATATATACGCTGGTCACGGTGGACCGGCTGCGGGAGGTGTACGCGACTTCCCACCCGCGCGCTCGTTAGGTCATGCGCATCCGTAGGCGACACGCCGGACGACTGATCCCGGTCGGACGGTGCCCGTGGCGTACAGTCGGGCATCGGCTTCGGGCTGGTGGGGCGGGAGGGGGCGACATGGCGGGCAACGGCGATCGGGCGGAGGCCTGGACCTCGACGCTCCGCGAGGCGCAGGCGATGGACATCGGCGCCGACCTCGGCCCGGCCGACCCGACCGCGTACACCATGCGCAAGCCGATCCCGGAGCCCATGCCGACCGACCGGCACGGCCCGGCCCGGATCATCGCCCTGGCCAACCAGAAGGGCGGCGTCGGCAAGACCACGACGACGATCAACCTGGGTGCGGCGCTGGCCGAGTACGGCCGCAAGGTGCTGCTCGTCGACTTCGACCCGCAGGGCGCCTGCTCGGTCGGCCTCGGGGTGAACCCGCACAACCTCGATCTGAGCGTCTACAACCTGCTGATGCAGGACGACGTCACCGCCGAAGACGTGATCATCAAGTCCGACGTGCAGGGCCTGCACCTGCTGCCGGCCAACATCGACCTGTCCGCGGCCGAGATCCAGCTGGTCAACGAGGTCGCCCGGGAGATGGCCCTGGCCCGGGTGCTGCGCACGGTGCGCAAGGAGTACGACTTCATCCTGATCGACTGCCAGCCCTCGCTCGGCCTGCTGGCGATCAACGCGCTCACCGTCGCGCACGGCGTGCTGATCCCGCTGGAGTGCGAGTTCTTCTCGCTGCGCGGCGTGGCGCTGCTGCTGGACACCATCGACAAGGTGCGCGAACGGCTGAACTTCGACCTGGAGCTCGAGGGCATCCTGGCCACCATGTACGACAGCCGCACCACGCACTGCCGGCAGGTGCTGCAGCGGGTGGTGGAGGCGTTCGGCGACAAGGTGTACCAGACGGTGATCACCAAGACGGTGAAGTTCCCGGAGTCCACCGTGGCCGGCGCACCGATCCTCACCCTGGACCCGGCCTCCTCCGGCGCCCGCAACTACCGCCAGCTGGCCCGCGAGGTCATCGCCGCCAAGGTGGAACGGGGCTAACCCGTACCGTGCTCTTCGCCCTCGGCCAGCCGTTCGTCTTCATCGGCCTGCTCCTCTCCTTTCTGCTCGCCCTGGTGCTGCGCGCCTACGCGATCCGGCTCAGCGCGCGTTCACTCGGGCTGACCGGCCGGAGCGACCCGGTGACGCCGCGGCTGCGCGAGGACGTCGACCCGTTCGGCGCGGTGGCCGCCGCGGTCGGCGGGCCCGGCTGGGGCCGGATGGTCGACGTCGACGAGGTGCCGCGCACCCGCGGCCGCGGCCGGGCGGCCATGGTGTTCCTCGCCGGCCCGCTGGCCGTCCTGGTCGCCGCGCAGCTCACCCTGCTGGCGTTCACCCTGCTCTACCCCGACTCGCTGATCTTCCTGCGGGTGTCGGACATCCTGCGCGGCCAGTTCGGCGCGCCGATCGGCGCCCAGGTGCTGCTCGGCATCGCCGGCGGCCTGCTGGCGTTCGGGCTGCTGGCCCTGCTGCCGATGCCGCCGCTGGACGGGTTCGGCCTGCTGTGGTCGGCGCAGCGCGTCCCGGGCCGCGGGATGCGGGGCTACCGGCTGTGGTTCCAGGAGAAGAACATCGGCGTCGTGGTCCTGCTGGCATGCTGCTTCCTGCCGCTGAGTTATCCGCTGATCCTGCTGCCGGTCGACCTGCTCGGCACCGTCTTCCTGCGACTGTGGGGCTGACCGTTCACTGGCGAACGGGACGGTCGATGGTGGACAGATTGGTCGAGTAGACCAGTTCCCCGTGGTCGTCGCCGGCGGCGCGGCACGCGGCCACCGCCCGCTGCGTCCACTGCCGGGCACCCGGCCGGTCACCGAGTCGGTACAGGTTGAGGCCCAGCAGCCCGTACGCCTTCGGCCGGAGCGGATCGCCGGGATCCATCTCGTCGAGGAGCGCGTGCAGGACCTCGTTGCTCGCGTGGTAGCGCAGGCCGTCGCTGAGGTCCTGTGCTCGCGCGATTCGGTCGCGGCGCGCGGCGGCGGCTCCGTGGTCCTCGACCGCGGCCAGGGTCGCCAGGTTCTCGGTGTAGATGCGCACCCCGTCCAGGTCGCCGGCGGCGCGGCAGTCGGTCAGCGCGCTGGTGAGCCACGTGCGGGCCGCGGCCAGCTCGCCCTGATCGAAACGGATCAGACCGAGCAGGCCGTACGCCTTCGGCCGCAGATCGGTGACCGCCGGGCCGATCGTGCCGCGCATCCCGTCCAGCACCGACTCGACCAGCGCCGCCGCCTCGTCGCGATCGCCTGCCTCGTTCAGCTCACGGGCTCGGGCGATGCTCTGCTGCCACCGGACGATCGGGTTGTCGGACGGGCTGGTCAGCCGGTGCATCGGGCCGGGGTGGCCCAGCTCGTCCAGAACCTGCGCCACGCGGAGCACCACGGTGACGTAGCGCTGGAGCCGGCCGGGATCCTGCCGCACGTCCGCCGGAACGCGGGCCCACCGGTCGAACTCGGCGGTGATCGCGTCGGCATGCTGCCGGCACAGCTGCTCCAGCGCGGCGGCCCCGGTGGCCGCCGCCGCGAACACCGCCTGCCGCAGGTCCCCGACTGGGCCGGGGGCCGCCGTCGGAGCAGGTCGCGGTGCCGCTGCCGGAGGCTGGTCCGCCCGGGCACACAGCCGGTCCACGAGGTGGGCGCGGAGCAGGCCGCCCGGGTGTTCCGGCAGGACCGTGCCCCGGGGAAGCACCTTCGACCGGGACGGGTCCGGCGGTTCGGAGCGGTCCTCGAACACCGTGACGTTGTCCTCTGCCCGGTCGATGGCAACCTCGGCGGCCGCGACGCCCGCGTCGGCGAGCGCATTGCGGATGGCCGGCGCGATCACGCCGTGCCGCAGCCGCATCTGCACCCCCACCAGCACCCAACGGCGCGCGCCGACCGGCGCCGCCCGCAGCGTGCCGCAGGCCATCTCGCCCACGGCCGCGATGTCGGAGGCCAGCCAGGACACCGACCCGACCGGCGTGCCGAGCACCTCTTCCAGCTCGGCGCGATGATCGATCACCCACGCGGTGAACAGCACCGCCTCGCCCTCGCTGGCGGCCAGCACGGCCACATGGGCGCCGCCGGCGTCGCCCACCCGCTGCAGCGGCGGCAGCCGGGCCGGGTCGTGGGCATCGCTCCACGCGGAGGCCAGGTGCAGCGCGCCGGTCCAGTCCAGCGACGACCGAGGCCGGGCGCCGGCCGGTCCCTGCATCGGGCGGCTCGAGCTGACCGGGACGATCACGCCGCCGTCGCCGGCCACCGGCAGCGCGAAAACTCCGGTGATGATCTCGCTGGCGTTGGTGTGCACCTTCACTGGTGCGCGCGACTCCCGCAGGCGCCGGTAGATGAAGGGCAGGTCGCGCGGATCGGTGGCGGACAGTCCCAGGCGGGCCAGGCACTCGGCCGGCGACTGGACCCGGAACACCTCGGTGTCGAGCACCGCACGCCAGGCCAGATGCGGCCGGTCCGCCAGCAGCGTGGTCAGGAAGTGCTCGGTGCGGCCATCCGGGTTGCGTCGTCGTTCGGAGCCGATCAGCAGGTCGGGCGGCCCGGTGGCAGCGTCGGCCACCAGCGCCTCCATCGTGCACCAGGCCCGGGACAGGTAGTCCTCGGCGTCGTCCAGCAGCACCACCGTCCGGCCGAGGATCTGGCAGCCGGTGAGCTGCTCCAGCCCTTTCTCGAAGAGCCGCTGGTCCGCGGCGTCGCGGGGCGGCTGGGGGAGACAGCTGTAGTCGTACCAGAGCTGGATCCGCCCCACCAGCTCGCGTAGCACCGGTCGCTCGGCCAACGCCGCGGCGAGCCGGCGCAGCCCGGTGTCGGCGTCCGCCTGTGCCACCCCGTAGTCCGCGGTCTCCGCCTCCAGCGTCGACACCTCGGCGAGAGCCGCGCGCAGCCGGTCCTCGTCCAGAACCGGCCTCACCAGGTTCACGAGCAGCGCCTCGGCGAGGTCGGAACCCGCCGCGCCCAGCTCGAAGCCGAGGGCCGGATGCAGCCGGCGGGGCGTGTGCAGGCCGCGCAGCCCGGCGACGTTGACCGCTTCGCACAGCAGCGCGACGAGCTGCCAGGCGGTGAACCGGGCCTGCCGGCCCTGCGGATCCGGGGCCCCGGGTGTGAGCCACCGGTGCGACACGAAGCAGAAGAAGTGCCCGGGCCGGGTCTCATCGGTCAGCTCCGCGCGGCAGTCCTGCATCCGCGGAAAGGCGGCGGCCCGGATCAACGTGGTCAGCGGCAGCCAGTACGCGGCCGGCAGGTGCACCGGATAGACCTGCCCGAACAGCCGCGCCGCGTCGTCGTCGACGGTGCCGTCGAGCAGCGCCGCCGGCGGGGCGGTCAGCGGGAACGTCCAGTCGTCCGTACGCTCCCGGCCGGCATCGTCCGACCACGTACGGGTGAAGATGATCATCCGTCCTTCGACCCGGTAGCGGTAGCTGCCGTCCTGCGGGAAGTCCAGCGGCCGGTGCCGCAGCTTCGGCTGGTCGCGCAGCACCCGCGCCACCCGCTCGTCCGTCCGGGTGCGGTCGGCCCGGTCCCGGTCCCACCGGGCGGAGGGAACGGTCTGCAGCGGCGCGACGTCGGTCACCGGAGTCGCCGCGGCCAGGCGGGCGCCGATCTCGTCGTACGAACGGGCGCCGGTCGCGTGCGCGTAGCCCAGCGCACGGGTCGCGGCCTCGGCCGGATCGACGGAGAAGCGCAGCGCGGGATCGGTGAGCAGCCGCTCGGGTTCGACGCCGTCGAGACTGCTCATCAGCCGACTCTCTCCGGCCCGCCGGAGCCCGGTCAAGCGCGGCTGCGCAGTTACCCCGCGGCACCGCCGGCGTTGACCTTCGGGGAACCGTCGGTGTGACGTTTACGGGGGTGGCGCGTGAGCCGGGAGCAGCTTGTCACACCCGTGGTTTACGGTCAGTTCGTGCCGACCGATCCGCCCGCCACCACCGACGTTGAGCTCTCCGGTGGGTTCACCGTGCGGCTGGACAACTTCACCGGGCCGTTCGACCTGCTGCTGCAGCTGATCGGCAAGCACAAGCTGGACGTCACCGAGGTGGCGCTGCACCAGGTCACCGACGATTTCATCGCCTACATCCGGGCCATGGGCGACGACTGGGACCTGGGCGAGGCCAGTGAGTTCCTGCTGGTCGCGGCCACCCTGCTGGACCTCAAGGCGGCCCGGCTGCTGCCCGCCGCCGAGGTCGAGGACGAGGAGGACCTCGCCCTGCTGGAGGCCCGCGACCTGCTGTTCGCACGGCTGCTGCAATACAAGGCGTTCAAGGAGGCCGCCGCCCATCTGGCCGAGCTGGAGACGACCGGTGCGCGGCGGTGGCCGCGGGCGGTGTCGATGGAGCCGCGGTACGCCGAAGCGCTGCCCGACCTGGTGCTGGGCATCGGGGCGGAGCGGCTGTTCAAGCTGGCGCTCCGGCAGTTCGCCCCGAAGCCGGGCCCGCCCGAGGTGTCCATCGCGCACATCCACCAGGTGCGGGTGAGCGTTCGCGAGCACGCCAACCTGCTGCGCGAGCGGCTGCGCCGGGCCGGCCACGCCACGTTCAGCCTGCTGGTCGCCGACTGCGACAACACCCTCGAAGTGGTGGCGCGGTTCCTGGCGTTGCTCGAGCTGTACCGCGAGGGCTTGGTGGAGTTCGAGCAGCCGGTGTCCCTGGACGAGCTGACGGTCCGCTGGACCGGCGGCGACGATGTCGGCGGTGAGCTGGACATCGACGACTACGAGGGGACGCCGCAGCCGCCGGAGGGGGCGCCGGAGCGGCCCTCGGAGTCGGTGACCGACGCCGACATCGCGGCGCTCGCGGACCGGCCGTCTCCCGCCGCCGCCGATGCCGCCGTTGAATCGTTCGACCACGCCGTCCCATCCGGCGACCTTGAGACTGAGGAGAAGCCGTGACCGACGAGCGACCCGAATCCCTGGCGGCCCAGGCGGCGGCGTGGGTGCCGCCGTGGGAGCGGGCACCCCGGGAACCGGACCGGGCTTACCAGGCAACCGCGGCCGAGCCGGACATTTCGGATGAGATCGACATGCCTTACGAGGCAGCCGCCGACGAGCCGGACCTCTGGGATGAGAACGCCGATGAGCCGGACGTCTCGGAGGAGAACGACGACCAGCCGAGCGTCTCGGGCGGGAACGAGGCGGCCACTGAGCCGGATGTGTCCGACGGGATCGACGAGCCGGCCTCTGCCGATGCGGATGTCGCCGATCGGCCGAGTGCCGTCGACCACGGCACCGAGCCCCGCGCCATCGGCGGCGAAGCCCGTACCGCCGATGCGCCGGCCGGTGACGGGCCCGATGGGGTGGCGTGGCCGGGGGAGCAGAGCGAGGCGGAGATGAGTCCGCCACCGCTGCCGGGCGAGACCACGGCGCCGGCGACCGTGGACGAGCCGGCCGAGCTGCCGGACGACCGGGGCGGACCGACCGACGTCGGGGTGGGCCCGGAGTTGCCGGTGCCGACCCCGATCGAGGAAGCGACCGAGGCCGCCGACGGGGACGAGGCCGGTGCGCCGGTGGACGCGCCGGCCCTGCCGGACGGTGACGATGCCGGCGACGTGGCCGGCCCGGCCGCGGATGACGACCTCAGCGAGCCGGGTGCCGCGGACGGCGATCGGGGCGCTGACGACAGCGATCGGAGGGCTGACGACGGCGATCGGAGGGCTGACGACGCTGCCGGGGTGGCGAGAGCTGCCGCGGCGGCGATACCGGCGCAGAGCGTTGCTCGGCGGGCGTCGGCTGCTGCGGCTGGGGCCCCGGAAACGCGTACCGATGACGATGGTGGCCTGGACGGGCCACCGCTGGACGATGCCGAGCTGCGTGCCGCCCTGGAAGCGATCCTGCTGGTCGTCGACGAGCCGGTGGCCGAGATGCAGCTGGCGCAGATCATGGAGCAGCCGACCGAGCGGGTGGCGGCGATGCTCGAGGACATCTCCGCGCGGTACACGGCGGCCGGGCACGGATTCGACCTGCGCCGGGCGGCGGGTGGCTGGCGTCTCTATACCCGGCCGGAATATGCCGCCTATGTGGAACGGTTCGTGCTGGACGGGCAGTCGGTGCGGCTGACGCAGGCGGCGCTGGAGACGTTGGCGGTGGTGGCGTACAAGCAGCCGGTCACACGGTCGCGCATCTCCGCCATCCGCGGTGTGAACTGTGACGGCGTCATGCGTACCCTGGCTACCCGCGGGCTCATCGAGGAATGCGGCACCGAGCCGGAGACCGGGGCGCACCTGTACCGGACCACCGCGCTCTTCCTCGAGAAGCTCGGTCTCAACTCGGTCGACCAGCTGCCCCCGCTGGCCCCGTTCCTGCCCGACGACGTGGAAGAAGTGCTCGATGCCTCAGGCTAGTCCGGCCACTGGTGAGCGCCTGCAGAAGGTGCTCGCCCTCGCCGGTGTCGGATCCCGGCGCGCGTGTGAAGACCTGATCTTCCGGCGTCGCGTCACGGTCAACGGCAAGGTCGCCAAGCTCGGCGACAAGGTCGACCCGGCGACCGCGGAGATCTACGTCGACGGGCAGCGGGTGATCACCGACACCAAGATGGTCTACCTGGCGCTGAACAAACCACGCGGCGTCGTCGCCTCCCTCGACGACGAAAAGGGGCGCACCGAGCTGGCCGACTTCCTGGGCCAGTTCGAGCAGCGGATCTTCCACGTCGGACGGCTGGACGCGGACAGCGAAGGCCTGCTCCTGCTGACCAACGACGGCGCGTTGGCACACCGCTTGATGCATCCCTCGTACGGGGTGCCCAAGACCTACCTCGCCGAGGTGATCGGCCCGTTGCCGCGGTCGGTCGGCCGCGCGCTGCAGGCCGGCATCGAGCTGGACGACGGCCCCGCGCGGGTGGACGCGTTCCGGCTGGTCGACACGCTCGGCAAGACCGCCCAGGTGGAGATCACCCTGCACGAGGGCCGCAAGCACATCGTGCGGCGCATGATGGAGGCGGTCGGCCATCCGGTGACGCGGCTGATCCGCACGGCGGTCGGGCCGATCCGGCTGGGTGACCTGCGACCCGGCGGCTTCCGGCACCTGTCGAACGCCGAGATCGCCGCCCTGTTCAAAGCCGTCGAGTAGGTTACAAGATCTTTGAGGTACGGGCTTCGTAAGATCCCACCGCGACGGGCCGGCTCGGTGCAACGCAAGGCCGTGCCCTGCTGCCGGCCCGGTGGTGGGGCGGCCGG
>DASSAL010000325.1:0-1999 GCA_035685405.1 Actinoplanes sp.
CGCCGGACCCCACAGGCGCAGCGTGGCGACCGCGCCGGCGTGACCGCAGCCGGCGCAGACGTACCGGGCCGGGGTGACGTCCACCGTGAAGATCTCCCGGAGGTCGCCGGCCATCGCATTGCCGTCCAGCTCGCTCACGACGTACCTCCGAATCGCTCGGTCCTGATCCTCGCGGGGTCGTGTCCCAGCGCGACCAGGATGTCCGCGGCGGTCTCCACGAACGAGGTCGGTCCGCAGACGTAACAGTCCGGGCCGAACTGCGGCGGCCAGCCGTGGCTGTTCAGGGTCGCGACGCTGATCCGCCCGGCCGGCTCCGGCCAGTCCGGCGGCGTCTCACGGGTGTAGGCCACGTGCACGTCCAGGCCCGCATCGTCGCGCACCCGCCGGGCCAGCTCGCTGGCGTACCACACGTCGCGCGGCGTGCGCACCGAGTAGATCAGCCGGAACGGCTGCCGGCCACGGACCGCGCCGCGGGCGCGGATCATCGACATCAGCGGTACGACGCCGGAGCCGCCCGCCACCAGCAGCACCGGCGCGGTCTGCGTGGGTCGCCAGACGAACCAGCCGCCCACCGGGCCGCGCATCTCCAGCGGCTGACCCACCGCCAGCACGTCGGTGAGGTACGACGACACCTCGCCGTCGGCGATCCGCTGCACGCTCAGCTCGATGGCGCCGCTGCCGGTCCACGCCGACGCGATCGAATAGCTGCGCTGGGCCGAGTAGCCGTCCGGTGCGGTCAGCCGCACGTCGACGTGCTGGCCGGGCAGGTGACCGGGCCAGTCCGGCAGGTCCAGCACCAGGGTGCGCGCCGTCGGCGTCTCGGCACGTACCTCGGTGACCGTGGCCACCCGCCAGCTCAGTCGCCGGAATACCGCTGCTCGCGCCATGGGTCTCCGTACAGGTGGTAGCCCGCCTCTTCCCAGAAGCCCGGCGCGTCCTCGGTCAGCATCTCGACGCCGCTGACCCACTTGGCGGATTTCCAGAAGTACAGGTGCGGGATCAGCATCCGGGCCGGGCCGCCGTGCTCGGGCGCCAGCGGCTCGCCGTCGAACCGGTAGGCGATCCACGCCTTGCCGTCCAGCAGATCCTCGAGCGGGACGTTGGTCGTGTAACCGCCGTAGCCGTGCACCATCGTGTAGTCGGCGGCCGACTCGACGTCCTCGAACAGGGTGTCGAGCGAGACACCGCGCCAGGTGGTGCCGAGCTTCGACCACTTGGTCACGCAGTGGATGTCGACCGTCACGTCCTCGGCCGGCAGCCGCTGGAACTCGTCCCAGGTCCAGACGGTCCGGCCGCCGGTCTCGTCGGTGATGGTGAACCGCCAGCGGTCCAGCGGGACCCGCGGCGTCGGCCCGGCGGACAGCACCGGGAAGTCCTCGGTCAGATATTGCCCGGGCGGCAGGTCGGGCCGCGACGACCGCCGCCGCCCGCCGAAGCCGGGAGAGATGATGCCCATGTCACCCCCAGACGGTGCGGATCCGGTCGGCCACCTCGGCGGCCTGTTTGCGGCCGGCCTCGGCGGCATCGGCGCGGCGGTCCGGGTTGAGCGGGTTCCGGCCGATCGCGGTGAGCGCGGCCTCGCTCGGCGAGACCACCACCGAGCGTACGCCCGGGCCGAGCGCCGCCGCCTGGGCCGCCGGTTTGTCCCGCCGCCGCAGCGCCGCCGTGGCCGGCGCGATCACCACCACCCGGCCGTACCCGGCCGCCAGGTCCACATTGGCTATCGACCGGGCGCCACCGTCGATGTACCGGACGCCGGCCACCGTCATCGGCGGCCAGACCAGCGGTACCGCGCAACTGGCCGCCACCGCGTCGATCAGTGAGACGCCGCTGGTGTTGTCGAACACCGTGACCTCGCCGGTGGCCGCGGCCACGGCCGGGATCCGCAGCCGGGTGGCCGGCCACTCGTCCCGGGTCACCCGGGTCCGGATGGCCGCCCGGCGCCGGGCCTCCGGCACGGTGCGGGCGCGCAGGGCGGCGCGGCCGAGCCAGGCCCGGC
>DASSAL010000326.1:0-57022 GCA_035685405.1 Actinoplanes sp.
ACCTGATCAACCTGCACCTGCTGCGCGAGGTCGAGGAGCGGTTCCCGGGTGACGTCGACCGGATCCGGCGGATGTCGCTGGTCCAGGAGGAGCCGGAGCGGCGGGTCCGGATGGCGCACCTGGCGGTGGCCGGCACCCGCGCGGTCAACGGCGTCGCCGAGCTGCAGTCCCGGCTGCTCACCGAGACCACGCTGCGGGACTTCGGTGAGCTGTGGCCGGAGAAGTTCCGCAACGTCACCAACGGCGTGTCACCGCGCCGGTTCCTGCGCCTGGCCAACCCGCGGCTGTCCGACCTGATCACCGAGGGCCTGGGCGACGACGGCTGGATCACCGATCTGGACCGGCTGGCCGGCCTGGAGGCGCTGGCCGACGACGAGTCCTTCCTCGATCGGTGGCGGGCGGTCAAACGGCGCAGCAAGGCCGATCTGGGCGCCGGCGACCCGGATGCCCTGCACGACGTCATGATCAAGCGCTTCCACGAGTACAAGCGGCAGCAACTCAAGCTGCTCCACGTGATCACCCTGTACCAGCGGATCAAGAGCGGTTCCGGTACGCCGCAAGCACCGCGCACGGTGATCTTCGGCGGCAAGGCCGCCCCGGCCTACCACGCGGCCAAGGCGATCATCCACCTGATCAACGCGGTCGCCGAGGTGGTGAACGCCGATCCGGCCGTCACGCCGTACCTCACCGTGTCGTTCCGGCCCAACTACAACGTGACGCTGGCCGAGCGGATCGTGCCCGCCGCCGACCTGTCCGAGCAGATCTCGCTGGCCGGCAAGGAGGCGTCCGGCACCGGCAACATGAAGCTGGCGCTGAACGGCGCGATCACCGTCGGCACCCTGGACGGCGCCAACATCGAGATCCGCGACCGGGTGGGCGGGGACAACTTCTTCCTGTTCGGCCTGGACGCCGCGCAGGCACTCGAGCTGCGCACCGGCGCCTACCGGGCGCGGGACCACTACGAGCGGGACACCGAGCTGCGGGCGGCGATCGACGCGATCACGGCGGGCGCCTTCGGCGGCGTGGGACACGAGGTGGCCGAGTCGCTGCTGGGCCGCGACGAATACCTGACGCTGGCCGACTATCGTTCCTATGTGGACGTGCAGGACCGGATCGTCGAGGCGTGGCGGGACACCCGGCGGTGGACCCGGATGTCGTTGCTCAACACGGCACGCTGCGGCTTCTTCTCCGCGGACCGGACGGTGGCCGACTACTGCGCGACGATCTGGCAGGTCGATCCGGTGCGCGTGCGCTGAGCCGGCCGCGCGCGGTCACCGCGGTTCAGGCGTCGAAGTGTTCGAGCCAGTGGCTGAGCGCCCACCACCACCGCAACGACGCCAGCACGGTCAGCCGGCCCCCCGTCGGCGCCCAGATCGGACCGGCGGGTGATCTCCCCGAGCCGGCGGCGGCCACCAGCTCGTCGACGATGCCCGCGTCGTTCGCCATCGCGCGCATGTACACCACGCCGGACGGCACCGCGCTGGTCGCCTCCCGGCCCAGCTTCAGCGACGACCGCACCACGTTCGTCAACGACTCGCGGCATCACGGCCTGTCGATCAGCCCGGACGGCAGCAAGCTGTGCGTGACCGGGACGATGGACGACTACGTCACCGTGGTGGACCGGGCGACGCTGCAGCCGGGCGAGCTGGTCGGCCCGAGCAAGCCGTACTGGGCCACGGTCAGCGGCGACGGCCGGGACCGCGTGATCTCCGAGTCGGGCGCCGACCGGGTCAGTGCGATCAGCTTCGCCACCGGCCGCCGGGTGGCGACGGTCGCGGTCGGCGACCACCCGCAGCGGGTCCGGATCGGTCACGTTCCGGTCGGCTGGACCGCCCCGGCGGGGTAGGCGAGCGGCCCCGCGCTTGATAAGCACGAGGCATGCACGCCGAAGACGTCACCCTGTTACGGCTCGAGCGGGCGCTGCGGGACCGGCTGCGGCCGGCCGCCGCCCGCCGGGTCGCCGGCCTCGAGATCACCGCCTGGGACGTGGGCGGTGAGCCGGTGCCGTTCGCGACCGCGGCGGCGGCCGGATACCGGCCGGTCGAGGTGGGCACCGCCTGGGGCCGGCCCTGGGACACCACCTGGTTCCGGATGCGCGGCCGGGTGCCGGCGGCGGCCCGGGGCGGACGCGTCGAGCTGATCGTCGATCTGGGCTGGCGGGACGACTCGGTGCCGGGCTTCCAGGCGGAGGCGCTGGCGTACACCGCCGACGGCACGGTGATCAAAGGGGTACACCCGCGCACCAACTGGATCCCGGTCACCGGCGCCGAGGTGGACGTGTACCTGGAGGCGGCGGCCAACCCGCAGTTCTTCGGAGCGGCCGCCGACCGGTTCCGGCCCACCCCGCTGGGCGACGTCCGGACCGCCGGCGACCGGCCGCAGTTCACCCTGGCCGCGGCCGGCCTGTACCTGGTCGACGAGGCGCTGACCGCGCTGCTCGCCGACCTGGAACTGGTCGCCGGGCTGGTCGCCGAGCCGGCGGTGGACGCGACCCGGCGCGCGGTCGCCGGCACCGCGCTGGACCGGGCGCTGGACGTGCTCGACGGGTACGGGCCGGACGCCGCCGCGATCCGCGAGCCGCTGACCCGGGTGCTCGCGGCGCAGGCCAGCACGAGTGCGCACCGGATCTCCGCGGCCGGGCACGCGCACATCGACTCGGCCTGGCTGTGGCCGTTGCGGGAGGCCCGCCGCAAGGTGGCCCGGACCGTGGCCAATGTGCTGCAGCTGATGGACGACCACGACGACCTGGTGTACGTGATGTCGGCCGCCCAGCACTGGGAATGGCTGCGCGAGGACCACCCGGAGCTGTTCGCGCGGGCCCGCAAGCGAGTGGCCGAGGGCCGGTTCGTGCCGGTCGGCGGGATGTGGGTGGAGTCGGACACCGTGCTGCCCGGCGGCGAGGCGATGGTCCGGCAGTTCACCGAGGGGCAGCGGTACTTCCTCGAGCAGTTCGGGACCACCTCGCGGGTGGCCTGGCTGCCGGACTCGTTCGGCTACTCCGGCGCGTTGCCGCAGATCGTCCGGCAAGCCGGGATCGACTACTTCCTCACCCAGAAGATCTCCTGGAACCGGGTGAACCGCTTCCCGCACCACACCCTGGAGTGGGTCGGCATCGACGGCACGCCGGTGTTCACCCACTTCCCGCCGGCCGACACGTACAACGGCGAGCTGACCGTCCGGGAACTGCTCTACACCGCCGCGAACTTCCGGGAGAAGGGGGTGGCCACCCGGTCGCTGACCCCGTTCGGCTACGGCGACGGCGGCGGCGGGCCGACCCGCGAGATGCTGGCCCGGGCGGCGCGCGCCGCCGACACCGCAGGTCGTCCCCGGGTACGGATGGAGGCGCCGGAGGCGTTCTTCGACGCGGCCCGGGCCGAGCTGCCGGATCCGCCGCAGTGGTACGGCGAGCTGTACCTGGAGCTGCACCGGGGGACGCTGACCTCGCAGGCGGAGATGAAACGCGGCAACCGGCGCAGCGAGCACCTGCTGCGGGCGGCCGAGCTGTGGTCGGCCACCGCGGCGGTGGCAGGCGTGGCCGACTATCCGTACGACCGGCTGCGCGCCGCCTGGCGCACCGTGCTGCTGCACCAGTTCCACGACATCCTGCCCGGCTCCTCGATCGGCTGGGTGCACCGCCAGGCCCGGGACACCTACCGGGATCTGGCCGGGGAGCTCGGCGCCCTGATCACCGAGGCACAGGCCGCGCTGGCCGGCCCGGGCGCCACCCCGATCACCTTCAACGCCGGCCCGATCGCGACCGACGGTGTGCCGGCCGGTGGCGCCGCCGCGGTCGCGCGGGTCCGGCCGGCGCCGGCCACCGTCACGGGGCAGACCCTGCGCTCCGACCGGACCGCGGTGACGCTGGCCGAGGACGGCACGATCACGTCGATCGTGGACGTGGTCACCGGCACCGAGGCGGTGCCGCCCGGTGGCCGGGCCGCGGTGCTCCAGCTGCACCCGGACTACCCGGCGCAGTGGGACGCCTGGGACGTGGACCGCCACTACCGGGCGAGCGTCCAGGATCTCACCGAGGTGCGGACGTCCGGCATGGGCGTCGACGACGACGGCACCGCGTACGCCGTCGTCGAGCGCGCCTTCGGCGGGTCGACCGTCCGGCAGAGTGTGCTGGTGCGGCCCGGCCGGTCCGGCGTCGAAATCCACGTCGAGGTGGACTGGCAGGAGCGGCAGCGGTTGCTGAAGCTGGGCTTCGATGTGGACGTGCACGCCGACCGGGCCCGGTTCGAGACGCAGTTCGGCCACGTGAGCCGGGCCATCCACGAGAACACGTCGTGGGACGCCGCCCGGTTCGAGGTGGCCGCGCACCGCTGGGTGCACGTCGGCGAGCCGGTCGGGGTGGCGCTGGCCAACGACGCGACGTACGGCCACGAGGTCCGCCGGGTGGCCCGCGCCGGCGGCGGGATGGCCGTGCTGCTGCGCGCCACCCTGCTGCGCGGGCCGCGGTTCCCGGACCCGGAGACCGACCGTGGCCGGCACGAGTTCCGGTTCCGGCTGATCCCGGCGGCCACCCCGGCCGACGCGGTGTCCGCCGGGTACGCGCTCAACCTGCCGCCCGCCGAGCATCCGGGCGGGCACGGCGCCGAGCCGCTGGTCAGCCTGGACGGCGACGGCAACGTCCTGATCGAGGCGGTGAAGCTGGCCGACGACCGGTCCGGCGACCTGATCGCCCGGCTCTACGAGGCGCACGGCGTCCCCGGCCAGGTCACCGTGCGGACCTCGGTCCCGGTCGCCGGCATCGAGCTCACCGACCTGCTGGAACGGCATCTCGCCGGCACCGGGCCGGAGATCCGGTTGCGGCCGTTCCAAATCGTGACCGTGCGGTTACGGCGTTCTTGACATCTCGGTGGCCCGACAGCAGTGTCATTCCTATCAATCCAGGGAGTCCGCATGCCGATCGAGGGCAACGACGCCGTCGTCGCGATGACCGCGGCCGGAGTCACGGTGCTGATCGAGGTGAGCGCGGGGCGGTTACCGGTGATCACCCACTGGGGCGCGGAACTCCCCGGCCTGGACGCCGTGCAGGCCCGGGCGCTGATCGCGGCGAGCGTCCAGGTGCCCGGCACGAACAACCTGGAGCCCGTCCCGCGGGTGGCGGTGCTGCCCGAGCACCGCACCGGCTGGACCGGCCGGCCCGGCCTGAGCGGGTCGTACGCCGGCGCCGGCTGGTCGCCGTCGTTCGGCGGGACCAGGACCGAGGTGGACGGCGCCGCGGTCACCGGCTTCGCCGCCACCGGGGCGGCCCGCTGCGACTTCACCGCACCCGACGACACCGGCCGGCTGGAACTCCGGCTGACCGTCGAGCTGCTGCCCACCGGCCTGCTGCGGGCGCGGGCGGCGGTGCGCAACCGGGCTGGCGAGACGTACGACCTGCAGGGCCTGGTGCTGTCCTTCCCGGTGCCGGCGGTGGCCACCGAACTGCTCGACTTCGGCGGCCGGCACAACCTGGAACGCCAGCCGCAGCGCACCCGGTTCGTCACCGGGGCGCACGTCCGGGAGAACCGCAAGGGCCGCACGGGCGCGGACAGCGCGTACCTGCTGCACGCCGGCACCGGGGGGTTCGGCTTCGCCGCCGGTGAGGTGTGGGCGGTGCACACCGCGTGGAGCGGCAACCACATCCACTACGCGGAACGGGTGTTCACCGGTGAGCAGCTGATCGGCGGCGGCGAGCTGCTGCTGCCCGGTGAGATCCGGCTGGACGCCGGCGCGGAGTACCGCAGCCCGTGGATCTACGGCGGGTACGGCACCGGGCTGGACGAGGTGGCCCGGCGCTTCCACCGGCATCTGCGGGCCCGGGTGCCCAAGGTGTCTTCCGACCGGCCGGTCACCCTCAACGTCTGGGAGGCGGTCTACTTCGACCACGACGCCGAGCGGCTGATCGACCTGGCCGAACGGGCGGCGGCGGCCGGCGTGGAGCGGTACGTGCTGGACGACGGCTGGTTCGGCTCCCGCCGCGACGACCGGTCCGGCCTCGGCGACTGGGTGGTCTCCCCGGCGGTCTGGCCACGCGGGCTGCACCCGCTGGTCGACCGGGTCCGCAAGCTGGGCATGCAGTTCGGGCTCTGGTTCGAGCCGGAGATGGTCAACCCGGACTCCGAGCTGGCCCGCGCGCACCCGGAATGGATCATGGCGGCGCGGGCCGAGTGGCCGATCGAGTCGCGGCAGCAGCAGGTGCTCAACCTCGGCATCCCGGCGGCCTACGAGCACGTCAAGGCGCAGATCCTGGCGATCCTCGGCGAGTACGACATCGGCTACGTCAAGTGGGACCACAACCGCGACCTGATCGAGGCGGGCAACCAGCTGGACGGCGGGCGGCCCGGCGTGCACGCCCAGACCGAGGCGGTCTACCGCCTGCTGGACGAGATCCGGGCGGCCCATCCGGCGCTGGAGATCGAATCCTGCTCGTCCGGCGGCGGGCGGGTGGACCTGGCGGTGCTGGAACGCACCGACCGGGTCTGGGTGTCGGACAACATCGACCCGCACGACCGCCAGCAGATGCTGCGCTGGAGCACCCAGCTGATCCCGCCGGAGTACCTCGGCTCGCACATCGCCTCCGGCCGCTCGCACACCACCGGCCGCCGGCACGACCTCGGCTTCCGCGCCGCCACCGCGATCTTCGGCCACCTCGGCATCGAGTGGGACCTGGCCCGGGCCACCGCGGCGGAACTCGAGGAGCTGCGCGACTGGATCGGGTTCTACAAGCGGCACCGGGATCTGCTGCTCGCCGGGGACCTGGTGCGGATGGACGGGCCGGACCCCCGGGTCCTGGTGCACGGCGTTCTCGCGCCGGACCGGTCGCGGGCCCTGTTCGCCCTGGTCACCATGGACAGCATCGCTCCGGACCCGGCCGGCCGGCTGCGGTTCCGCGGACTGGACGCCGACCGGCTCTACCGGGTCCGGCCGGTGTCCGCCGGCGCCGGACCCCGGCTCGACCCGCCCGAGTGGTGGGGGCCGGACCGGCAGGGCCGGCCCTTCAGCGGGGCCGCGCTGGCGTACGCCGGTGTGGCCTGCCCACGCGTGGGCCCCGATCAGGTGGTGCTCTTCCGCGCCGATGCGGAGGTGCCGGCCTAGGACCGAAGGAGACCTCGATGGCGATCGGCACAACGAGCCGGCCCGCCCGCCACGCGGCGGCCGCCGGCATCCGCAGACGCGACGACACCCGTCTCGGGCTGCTGTTCATCCTCCCCGCGCTGATCGGCTTCGGAGTCTTCCTGATCTGGCCGACCCTGCGGGGCATCTACCTGAGTTTCACCAAGTTCAACCTGCTCACCCCGCCCGAGTTCAACGGCCTCGACAACTACCTGCGGATGGTCCAGGACCCGGTGTTCTGGAACGCGATGAAGGTGACCGTCTACTACGTCATCCTCAACATCGGCATCCAGACCGTGTTCGCGCTGGTCATCGCGGTGATGATGCAACGGCTGACCAGGCGGACCTGGCTGCGCGGCATCGTGCTGACACCGTACCTGGTGTCCAATGTGGTCGCCGCGCTGATCTTCATGTGGATCCTCGACTACCAGCTGGGCATCGGCAACACCGTGCTGGAGTGGATCGGCCTGGACCGGATCGCGTTCCTGTCCTCGGAGGCCTGGGTGATCCCCACCATCGCGCTGATCAACGTGTGGCGGCACGTGGGTTACACCGCGCTGCTCATCTTCGCCGGCCTGCAGACCATCCCGGAGACCATGTACGAGGCCGGCCGGATGGACGGGGCGAGTGAGATCCGCATGTTCCGCAGCATCACCGTCCCGCTGCTGCGCCCGATCCTCGCGCTGGTGCTGATCATCACCGTGGTCGGGTCGTTCCAGGTCTTCGACACCGTCGCCATCGCCACCCGCGGCGGCCCGGTCGACGCGTCCCGGGTGTTGCAGTACTACATCTACGACATGGCGTTCGGGCGGTTCCAGTTCGGCTACGCCTTCGCCATGTCGGTGGCCCTGCTCATCGTCCTGGTGATCATCACGTTCCTGCAGTACCGGCTCACCCGGGCCGAAGAATCCGATCTGGCCTGAGGCAGGAGACATGGCAACCACGACCACTCCCCCGGCGACCACCGTCGACCCGGCCGCCCCCGCCGCCGAGGCCGAGCGGCCCGAAGCGCGCCGATTCGGCATCGGCCGCGCACTGGCCTGGGTGTTCATGATCCTGGTGATCTTCGCCAGCCTGTTCCCCTTCTACTGGATGCTGCGCACCGCGCTGTCCAGCAACAACGCGCTCTACGCCGGCAGCGACAGCCTGCTGCCGGTGCAGCCGTCGATGGACGGTTTCGCACGCGTCTTCGGGCTGCAGACCGGTCAGGAGGCGATCGACGCCGGCGGCGCCGGGCAGCCGATCAACTTCTGGCGCTACCTGCTCAACTCGGTCGTGGTGTCCACCCTCATCACGGCGGGGCAGGTGTTCTTCTCGGCGATGGCCGCGTACGCCTTCGCCCGGCTGCAGTGGAAGCACCGCGACAAGGTGTTCGCCTTCTTCCTCGGCGGCCTGATGATCCCGGCGATCTTCACCCTGCTGCCGAACTTCGTCCTGATCAAGCAGCTCGGCCTGGTCGACACCCTGCTCGGCATCGCGCTGCCGACCATGCTGATGACCCCGTTCGCGGTGTTCTTCCTGCGCCAGTTCTTCCTCGGCATCTCGCACGAGGTGGAAGAAGCCGCGCTGATCGACGGCGCGTCGAAGGTCCGGGTGTTCTTCCGGCTGATCCTGCCGATGTCCGCGGCGCCGATCACCACGCTGGCCATCCTGACCTACATCACCTCGTGGAACGAGTACTTCTGGCCGCTGATGGTCAGCTACACCGACCGCTCGCGGGTGCTGACCGTGGCGCTCGGCGTGTTCCGGTCACAGACCCCGCAGAGCGGGCCGGACTGGGCCGGCCTGATGGCGGCCACCCTGGTCGCCGCTCTACCGATGCTGATCCTGTTCATGGTGTTCGCGAAACGCATCGTCAACTCCATCGGCTTCAGCGGGATCAAGTGAGGAGGCCGTGATGTTCCGCAAACTCCGGATCGGTGCGGCCGCGCTCTCGGTCGGCCTGCTCAGCGCCGCGTGCGGCGGCGGCGAGCAGGCCGCCGGCAGCGCCGGCACCATCACCTACTGGCTCTGGGACTCCGCCCAGCAGCCCGGCTACCAGAAGTGCGCGGACGCGTTCGAGCAACAGAATCCGGGACTGCGCATCCAGATCGGACAGTACGGCTGGGACGACTACTGGTCCAAGCTGACCGCCGGATTCATCTCCGACACCGCGCCGGACGTGTTCACCGACCACCTGTCCAAGTACGCGCAGTTCGTCGATCTGCAGGTGCTGCGGCCGCTGGACGACTACCCGGCAACCGCCGACATCAAGGACACCGACTACCAGGAGGGCCTGGCGGCGCTGTGGAAGGGCCAGGACGGCAAGCGGTACGGCGCGCCGAAGGACTGGGACACCATCGCGATGTTCTACGACGCGGCCAAGCTCCGGGAGGCCGGCGTGCAACCGGCCGACCTGGAGAACCTGACCTGGAACCCCACCGACGGCGGCACGTTCGAGAAGATGGTCGCGCACCTGACCATCGACAACAACGGCGTGCGCGGTGACGAGCCGGGTTTCGACAAGAACAACGTCAAGACGTACGGGCTCGGCTCGGACGGCTCCGGCGGCGGCGGCTGGGGACAGACCCAATGGTCGGCGTTCACCGGCAGCGCCGGCTGGCAGGCCACCGACAAGAACCCGTGGGGAACCCACTTCAACCTGGACCAGCCGGCGTTCCAGGACACCCTGCGCTGGTACTTCGGCCTGGCGCAGAAGGGCTACATGGCCGGCTTCGAGGAGATCGGCGGCAACAATCCGACTCCCCCGGACAAGCAGATCCAGACCGGACTGGCCGCACTGGCGCTGGACGGCTCGTGGAAGATCTCCTCGTTCACCGGTCTGACCGACACGGCCGGCAACAAGCTGGACATCGGCCTGGCCCCCACCCCGATCGGGCCGACCGGCAAACGGGCCTCGATGTTCAACGGCCTGGCCGACTCGATCACCAAGTTCTCCCAGCAACCGGAGAACGCCGCCAAATGGGTCGCGTTCCTGGCCGGCGCGGAATGCCAGAACATCATCGGCGAGTCCGGGGTGGTGTTCCCGGCCCGGCCGGAGGGCACCGAGAAGGCGATCGCCTTCAACAAGGCCGACCGGGATCTCGACGTCACCGCCTTCACCGACCACGTCAAGGACGGCACGACGTTCCTGTTCCCGGTGACCTCCAACGCGGCCGACATCGTGGCGCTGATGCGGCCCCGGATGGACGCCGTCTACATCGGCACCGCGCCGGTGGAGTCGTTGACCGACCTGAACGACCAGCTCAACACGCTCTTCGAGGTGGCCGGGTAAATCCGGGTGCCGGGGCCGGCCCGGCGGTCTACGGTGGCGGTATGCAGCGCAGGCCATCCGCCACGACGACGCCGGTTCACCCCGGCGACGGACTGCGCTGACGCACGCATTCATCCAGGCCCGGGGCACCCGCCCCGGGCCTGAGTGGTGCTCGGAGGGGGCGTGCTCCGCTCGTACCCGAAGGAGACCGCCATGGTCGACCACCGCAAGCTCGGCCGCGAGCTCGAGCTGTTCTGCTCCGATCCGCTGTCCGGCGCCGGCCTGCCGATCTGGCTGCCGGCCGGCGCGGCGGCCCGGCACGCCGTCGAGGAGTATGTGTACGAACGCCAGCGGCGCGCCGGTTACCAGCACGTGGTGTCGCCGCCGCTGGGCCGGCGCGAGCTGTTCGAGCTGTCCGGGCACGCCGAGCACTTCGCCGACGAGATGTTCCCGCCGATGCCGATGTCGGCCGACGACGAGCTGGTGCTGCGCCCCAGCCTGTGCCCGCACCACGCGCTGGTCTTCGCGGCGCGCGGCCGGTCCTATCGCGAGCTGCCGCTGCGGTTCGCCGAGCTGGGCGGCATGTTCCGGTCCGAACGCTCCGGCGTGCTCGGCGGGCTGAACCGGGTGCGGGCCATCTCGCTCAACGACGGGCACACCTTCTGCGCCGAGGACCAGGCGGTCGGCGAGGTGCGTCGCGAGCTGGAGCTGATCCGGCAGGCGCACGCCGACCTGGGGGTCCGCGTGTCCGGCTTCCGGCTGTCGCTGCGCGATGACGGCGGCAAGTTCGTCGACGATCCGCCGATGTGGGCCCGGGCGTCCGAGGTGCTGCGATCGGCGCTGCGGGCGACCGGGATCCCGTACCAGGAGGCGCCCGGTGAGGCGGCGTTCTACGGTCCGAAGATCGACATCCAGATCCGCGACGACGCCGGCCGCGAGCAGACCCTGTCCACCGTGCAGGTCGACTACGACAAACCGCGGCGGTTCGGGCTGTCGTACGTGGCCGCCGACGGCTCCCGCCCGGTGCCGGTGATGATCCACCGCAGCATGGTGGGCAGCATGGAACGGCTGTTCGGGCACCTGATCGAGGTGCACGGCGGCGCGTTCCCGGCCTGGTACGCGCCGGTGCAGCTGGCGGTGCTGCCGCTCGGCCCGGACCAGGAGGACGCGGCCTGGGCGGTGCACCGCGCGGGCGTGGACGCGGGCCTGCGGGTGGAGGTGGCGGCGGCCGGCTCACTGGGTTCCCGGATCCGGCAGAGCGCGGTGCGCAAGGTGCCGTACGCCGCCGTGGTGGGACCCCGGGAAGCCGCGGCCGGGCACGTGGCGCTGCGGCTGCGGGATGGGCGGGAACTACCGCCGATGCCGGCCGCCGAGGCGCTGGACCGGATCGTCCGGGTGGTGGAATCGCGCTCTTTCGATCCTTGGCGGTGAACCCTCGACCGGCGCCGGCCCGTAACAGGTGGCGTGACCCGACGCCGCCATCCGTACGTCCGTATCGGCCTGACCGTGATCGCCGCGGTGCTGGTCTTCGTGGCGCTGGTGCTGCCGGACCACTCCGGGAAGATCAAGCCCGGCGAGCTCACGGCCGGGGCGTTCCTGCGGATCCCGATCGAGGGCATCGTGGGCGCCGCCGTCCTCCTCGTGCTGCCCGCCCGGGCACGACGGGTGGCGGCGGCGCTGCTCGGCCTGGGCCTGGGCGTGCTGACCCTGCTCAAGGTGATCAACCTCGGCTTCCGGTACGTGCTGGCCCGGCGGTTCAACCCGGTGCTGGACTGGCCGCTGCTCGGCGACGGGTACAACTACCTGGTCGAGACCGGTGGCAAGGGGTACGCGACCGGCGTCGTGGTGGCCGCGATCGCCGGGACGCTGGCGGTGGTCGCCGTGCTGGTCCTGGCCGTGGTGCGCCTGGGCGACCTGGCCGGCCGCCACCACCGCGCGGCCACCCGGGCGGTGCCCGCGGTGATCGCCGCCTGGGTGGCGGTGGCACTGGCCGGGGTGCACCTGGCCCCGTACGCGCCGGTGGCCGCCGACAGCACCCTGCGGCTGGCGAAGACCACGGTGCTCAGCGTGCCGGCGTCGGTGGCCGCGCAGAAGGCGTTCGCGGCCACGGCCGCCCGGGACCCGTGGCGCGACGTCCCGGCCGGGCGGCTGCTCACCGGCCTGCGCGGCAAGGACGTGGTGTTCGGCGTGGTGGAGAGCTACGGCCGATCGGCGCTGGACAACCCGAAGATGGCCCGGACCGTGGTGCCGGCCCTGGCGGCGGGCGCCGCGAACCTCGCCCGCGCCGGGTTCCACGCGCGCAGCGCATACCTCACCTCGTCGACCTTCGGCGGCGGCAGCTGGCTGGCGCACGCCACGTTCCAGTCCGGGCTGTGGATCGACGACCAGGGCAAGTACCGCACGGTCACGGCCGGCAACCGGATGACCCTCACCCGGGCGTTCCACAAGGCCGGCTGGCACACCGTGGCGATGGAGCCGGGCAACACGCACGCCTGGCCGGAGGCCGCCTTCTACGGCTACGACACCGTCCACGACGCCCGCAACCTGGGCTACCGGGGTCCGGCGTTCGGCTGGTCCCGGATACCCGACCAGTACGTCCTGGCGCAGTTCCAGCAGCGGGCGTACGCCCGGCCGGACCGCGGCCCGCTGATGGCCGAGGTCTCGCTGACCTCCAGCCACACCCCGTTCGCGCCGATCCCGGCGATGGTGGACTGGGCGGCGGTCGGCGACGGCACGGTCTACGAGCCGATCAAGGCCGCCGGCCGGACCCGCGACGAGGTGTGGACGTCGACCGGCAAGGTGCGCACCGAGTACGCGAAGGCGGTGGCGTACTCGGTCACCGCGCTGACCTCGTGGGCGGCCACCTATGCCGACGACGACCTGGTTCTGGTGATCTTCGGCGATCACCAGGCGGCGCCGACCGTGAGCGGCCAGGACGCCAGCCACGACGTACCCGTCTCGATCGTCGCCAAGGACCCCGCGGTGCTGGACCGGATCGCGGGCTGGGGTTGGCAGGACGGCCTGCACCCGGACGACGACGCCCCGGTCTGGCGGATGGACGGCTTCCGGGACCGGTTCCTCACCACGTTCGGCCCGGGAGCCATCACGACGCCATAGTGGCTTGCGATAGTGCCATTCTGGTGTCATAGTGGCGCCATGGACATCACGCCGTACGTCTCGGCCCTCCGCACCGAGCTCGCCAACGCCGCGGACCTCGGTGGCGCGGACGCCCGGGCCCTGGCCGAGCGACTCACCGCGCCCCTGGAGTCGGCCTTCCGGCTGGCCCTGCTGGACGCGCTGGCGGCGGCGACCGACGAGATCACCCGCGACCTCGCCCCCGGATCGGTGCAGCTGCGGCTCAGCGGCCGGGAGCCGACGTTCGTGGTGACGCCGCCGCCGGCCGACGACGCCGCACCCGCTCCCCCGGCACCGCTGGCGGTCGACGACGACACCGCGGTCGCCCGGATCAACCTGCGCGTGCCCGACCAGCTCAAGACCCGCATCGAGGAGGCCGCCGCCGGCGAGGGGCTGTCGGTCAACGCCTGGCTGGTCCGCGCCGCGACGGCCGCCGTGCAGAGCGGCGCCGCCCCGCGGTCCGCGTCCCGCGCTCCCCGCGGCGGTCAGAGCTTCACCGGCTGGGTCCGCTAGCCACCCGCTTCCGGTTCGTTCCCACCCCGAAGGAGGGGTTGCGCAGCCATGCCCATATTCGACTCCCCAGACCCGATCTCCGCGACCGTCGAACTGGTCGTCGGCGATCTCCGGGTCACCGCCGGCGACAACCGGGACACCACCGTCGAGGTGCGTCCCAGCGATCCCGGCACCGACCTGGACGTCCGGACCGCCGAGCAGACCCGCGTCCAGTACGCCGACGGCCGGCTGCTGGTCAAGGCGCCCAAACAACGCAGCCTCGGCCTGTTCGGCAAGCCCGGATCGGTAGACGTGGAGATCCGGCTGCCGGCCGGGTCCCGGTTGCACGCCGAGGCCGGCGTCGCCGCGGTGCACGGCACCGGCCCGCTCGGTGAGTGCTGGGTCAGGACCGGCGTCGGCGACATCCGGCTCGACCGGACCGGCTCGGCGAACCTGCGCACCGGCGGCGGGTCGGTCGTGGTGGCCGACGTCCACGGCGACGCCATGATCGTCACCGGCACCGGCGACCTGCAGATCGGCGCGGTCACCGGAGACGCCACGCTGAAGAACTCCGACGGCGACATCCGGGTCGGCCCGGTCACCGGCACCCTGCAGGCCAGGACCGGCAACGGCGACATCCTGGTCGGCCGGGCCGCCGCCGGCCTCACCGCGACCTCCAGCGCCGGCGCCATCCGGGTCGGCGAGGCGGCCGGGGGCTCGGTGTCGCTCCGGACGTCGATGGGCGAACTGGAGATCGGCATCCC
Organism: Actinoplanes sp.; assembly: GCA_035685405.1. GTDB lineage: Bacteria > Actinomycetota > Actinomycetes > Mycobacteriales > Micromonosporaceae > Actinoplanes. The sequence goes on from DASSAL010000326.1 coordinate 14,749, forward strand.
GTCCGGCGTCGCCGCCCACCTCGACCTGCACACCCAGTTCGGCAACGTGCTGAACCGGCTCGACGTCACGGACGCACCGCCGCCGGGCGACCGGACCGTCCAGGTGCGCGCCCGCACCTCGTACGGCGACATCGTGATCCAGCGCCCCGGAAGGGAAGCCTGATGGACAGCACGCCCGCCATCGCGGTCACCGGACTGCGCAAGTCGTACGGCGATCTGGTCGTGCTCGACGGGATCGACCTGACCGTGCCGGCCGGCACCGTCTTCGCCCTGCTCGGCCCGAACGGCGCCGGCAAGACCACCACGGTGCAGATCCTGTCCACGCTGATCGGCGCCGACGCCGGTGCGGTCCGGGTGGCCGGGTACGACGTCGCCGGTGAACCGGACGGTGTGCGCGCCGCAATCGGCGTCACCGGCCAGTTCTCCGCGGTGGACGGCTACCTGACCGGCGCGGAGAACCTGCGCCTGATGGCCGACCTGCACCACCTGGACCGCCGCGAGGGCCGGCGGCGGGCGGCCGAGCTGCTGGCGCGGTTCGACCTCACCGACGCCGCCGGCAAGCCGGCCCAGACCTACTCGGGGGGCATGCGCCGCCGGCTGGACCTGGCGATGAGCCTGATCGGCGACCCGCGGATCCTCTTCCTCGACGAGCCGACCGCCGGCCTGGACCCGCGCAGCCGGCAGGTGGTCTGGCAGATCGTCCGGGACCTGGTGGCCGGCGGCGTGACCGTCTTCCTCACCACCCAGTACCTCGACGAGGCGGACCAGCTGGCCGGCCGGATCGCGGTGCTCCACCACGGGCGGCTGGTCGCCGAGGGCACCCCCGAGGCGCTCAAGCGGATGATCCCGGGCGGCCACGTGAGCCTCCGGCTGGCCGACGCCGAGACGTTGCGGCGCGCCCAGGCGGTGCTCGTCGGTGCCACCGCCGACCCGGCGCAGCTGCGCCTGCAGGTGCCCTCGGACGGCAGCGTGACCGCCTTGCGCGGGTTGCTGGACCGGCTGGACGGCGCGGCCGTCGAGGTCGACACGCTGGCCCTGCACACCCCCGACCTGGACGACGTGTTCCTGGCCCTGACACAGGAGGAGATCGAGCGATGACGGCGATGACCCTGGCGGTCCGCGACTCGGCCACCATGCTGCGCCGCAGCATCAAGCACATCCGCCGATATCCGGAGATGACGCTGATGCTGGCCGGCATGCCGGTGGTCTTCCTGCTGCTGTTCGTCTACGTCTTCGGCAGCGCCCTGGGCGCGGGCCTGGGTGGGGCCGGCGCCGGTCGCGCCGAATACCTGACCTACCTGGTGCCCGGCATCCTGCTGACCACCATCGGTGCGGCCGGGACCGGCACGGCGGTCTCGGTCGCCACCGACATGACCGAGGGCATCGTGGCGCGGTTCCGGACCATGGCGATCGCCCGGGTGTCCATCCTCACCGGGCACGTGCTCGGCAGCCTGGTCCAGACCATGCTCGCGGTGGCGATCGTGCTCGCCGTGGCCCTGGCCATCGGCTACCGGCCGGACGCCGGTCCGCTCGGCTGGCTCGGCGTGACCGGCACGGTGATCCTCGCCACCTTCGGCATCACCTGGCTGTGCGTGGCCCTGGGCCTGGCCGCCCGCAGCCCGGAGACGGCCAGCAACACCCCCACGCCGCTCTACGTGCTGCCGTTCCTCAGCAGCGCCTTCGTCCCGACCGACACGTTGCCGGCCGGCCTGCGGCAGTTCGCCGAACACCAGCCGTTCACCCCGATGGCCGAGACGCTGCGCGCGCTGCTGAACGGCACGCCGGTGGACACCGGTGCGGCGACCGCTGCGGTCGCCTGGAGTCTCGGCCTGGCCCTGGCCGGCTACCTCTGGGCGAAGTGGAAGTACAACCGCTCGTAGTCAGGGCCGGCCCTTGACCTCGTGGTGGTGGTCGGTGATCGCGGCGGCCATGCCGTCCAGGAACCGCCGTACCGTGGCCAGTTCCGCGTCGGTGAACCCGGCCATCACCTGGTCCGTCCGCTTGCCGAGCGGCCCGAAGAACTCCGCGGCCACGACCATGCCCGGCCGCCCGTAGCGCAGGTGCACCACCCGGCGGTCGGCACTCTCCCGGGTGCGGCGCAGATGGCCGGACCGCTCCAGCCGATCGATCACCGCGGTGGTGGCGCCGGACGAGAGCCCGATCACCTCGCCCAGCCGGCCGGGCGTCAGCGGATCGTCGGCGCGCTCGGCGTGCATGACGGCGATCAGTGCCTGCAGGTCGGTCGGGTGCAGCCCGTGCCGCTGGGCGAAAGCGTGGGAAACGTGCTGCGCCTCCAGGCTGTACGTCCGCAGCAGGGCGACGATCTCCTCGCGGAGCCGCTCCCGCTCGGTCCGGTCCGATCGGTACACGCGCTCAGTGTTGCAGATTCTTCCGCCACCGTGAAGAATCTCTTTCGTAGAGATACTTCGTGGTGGAGGAATCATGGTCGGGCGAATCGGAGCATGGGTGGTCATCGTGATCGCCCTGCTGGGTGGCGGCGCGCTGATCGCCGGTGCCGGGGAGACGCGTACCTCGAACGACCCGGCCGCGGTGCTGCCCGCCGACGCCGAGTCCACCCGCGTCGCCGAGGTGCTGCGCGGGTTGCCGTCCGCCAGCGACGACCCGGCCATCATCGTGTTCAGCCGCGGCGGGCAGTCGCTCAGCGAGGCCGACCTGGCCGCCGCCGGGCAGTTCGGCCGGCCGGTGCCGTCGCCCGGCCGGGAGGCCGCCCTGGTGCCGGTCGACGTGTCCGGGAGTTCCGTGGCCGAGCTGCGCGACCGGCTGGGCACCGGGCTGCCGGACGGGCTCACCGCCCAGGTCACCGGCCCGGCCGCGTTCGGCGCCGACATCGCCGACAGCTTCTCCGGCGCCAACACCAACCTGCTCGTCGTCACCGTCGTGGTGGTCACGCTGTTGCTGCTGGTCACCTATCGCAGCCCGGTGCTCTGGGTGGTGCCGCTGGCCGTGGTCGGACTGGCCGACCAGGTGGCGGCGAGCGTGGTGGCGCTGCTGTCCCGGCACACCGGCCTGGTGATCGGCGACTCCACCGTGGGCATCGTCACGGTGCTGGTGTTCGGCGCCGGCACCAACTACGCGTTGTTGCTCATCTCCCGGTACCGGGAGGAGCTGCACCGGCACGAAGACCGGCGGGAGGCCATGCGCCGGGCCCTGCGCGGGGCCGGGCCGGCGATCGCGGCCAGTGCCGCCACCGTGGTGCTCAGCCTGCTCACGCTGCTGCTGGCATCCCTCGGCGACACCGTCGCGCTGGGCGTGACCGCGGCCGCCGGAATCGGCATCGCGGCGCTGTTCGCCCTGCTGGTGCTGCCGGCCGCGCTGGTCGTCTGTGGCCGCGGCCTGTTCTGGCCGTTCGTGCCCCGGGTGCGGGACACCGAACCGGAGCACGCCGGGGTCTGGGGCCGGATCGGCCGGGGCGTCGCGCGCCGGCCCGGCGTCGTCACGGTGGTGTCGGTGCTGATTCTCGCCGTGCTGTCGGCCGGCCTGGCCGGGACCCGGCTGGGCCTCTCCCAGGCCGAGCAGTTCCGGGTGGAAGCCGAATCGGTGGACGGGCTGGACACGCTGAGCCGGTACTTCCCGGCCGGCGCGTCCGACCCGGCGGCCATCGTCGCGGCACCGGCCCAGGCCGACCAGGTGCTGGCCGCGGCCACGGCCACACCCGGCGTGGCCCAGGCCCGGATCACCGAGCGGACCCCGGACGTGGTGCGGATCGACGCGACGCTGAACGCGGCGCCGGACACCGAGGAGAGCTACACCGCCATCCGTGAGCTGCGCACCGCGGTGCACGCCGTCCCCGGCGCATCCGCCCTGGTCGGCGGCAGCGTCGCCACCGACCTGGACGTCCGCGACGCCGCCCGCCGCGACCTGCGGGTGATCGTCCCGCTGATCCTGCTGGTGGTGCTGCTGGTGCTCGGCGTCCTGCTGCGCGCCGTGGTCGCCGCGGTCCTGCTCATCCTCACCGTGATCGCCAGCTTCGCCGCCGCCCTGGGCGCCGGGGCCTGGCTGTTCCGCGAGGTGCTCGGTTATCCCGCGCTGGACAACCCGGTGCCGCTGTTCGCGTTCCTGTTCCTGGTCGCGCTCGGCGTGGACTACAACATCTTCCTGGTCACCCGAGCCCGCGAGGAGGCCGCCGTCCGGGGCACCCGGGACGGCATGATCGTCGCCCTCTCCGCCACCGGCGCGGTGATCACCAGCGCCGGCGTCCTGCTGGCCGCGGTGTTCGCGGTGCTGGGCGTGCTGCCGGTGGTCACCCTGACCCAGATCGGCGTGATCGTCGGCCTGGGCGTGCTGCTGGACACGCTGCTGGTGCGAACGGTGCTGGTGCCGGCACTGGCCACCCTGCTGGGCGAGCGGTTCTGGTGGCCGGCGCGGGTCGCGCCGGCCAGGAACGGCGGTGCCGTCGACCCCGAGCCGGACGGGGGTGTGCGACCGGCCGTGCAAGCGTCCACCTCATCGTGAACCCGCGCTGAGGCCGCGGGTCTCGGTGACGGCTTCCTTGTTCAGACCGGGGCCAGGAGGCAGAACTCGTTGCCCTCCGGGTCGATCAGGACCTTCCACGGGACGTCGCCCTGGCCGACGTCGGCATCGGTGGCGCCCAGTGCCCGGAGCCGGGCCGCCTCGGCCTCCTGACCATCATCCGGGTACGGCAGGACGTCGAGATGGATGCTGCTCCGACCTGTTCTCGGGCCGGGCGTGCGAAGGAACTCCACGTACGGGCCGACACCGCTGGCCGGACGCAGCCGCGCATGATCGTCGGTCACCTCGTGCCGGGTCCACTCCATCGCCGCCGCCCAGAACCCGGCCAACGCGCGCGGGTCCGCGCAGTCCACCACGATCGCGGCGATCGGCCCGGTGTCCCGATAGATGTCCCGCGGCTCCAGCACGCAGAACAGGTTGCCCTCCGGGTCGGCCAGCACCGTCCACGGCACGTCGCCCTGACCCACGTCGGCGGGCGTCGCGCCGAGATCCGTCAGGTGCGCGACCAGATCCGTCCGATGGGTCAGATCCAGGTGCACCCGGCCCTTCGCCGGTTCGGGGTCGGGGACGGCGATGACATCGATGCAGACGGCGGCGGGGTCCGGCCAGACGAAGCCCGCGGGCCCGGCAGCGGTTGCACCAGGTCTTTCGCTGAAGACCTCCCAGCCGAGCGCCTCCGCCCAGAACCGGCCGAGCGCCGCGGCATCCCGGGCCTTGAGATTCACCTGAGCGAGTCGCAGCGCCATGCCGCCGATCGTAGGGCGCCGGTGGAGGGCTGCGGCACCTCCTTGCCGGTTGAAGCGGTGCACGCCCTCGCCGCGCGGCAGCGGTCCACCGCGCCGCCGCCGTGATCCTCCGAACGCGCATACGCTCGCGGTGTGTCTCATGGTGGAAACCGGTCGACGGTGCGCCCGCGGACCGGCCTGACCGTTGCCTACGTCGCGCACGGTGACCGCTCCGGTTCGCGGCCCGGCGTGTCCGGCAACACCGGTCACCTGGTGTTGTGGGAGCAGCCGGAGCGGGTTGCCGGTGACCTGACGGCGTTCGTCGAAGGCCGGTCCGGATGACGGGGCCGGGGCAGGTGCTCGCCACGAAGCTGTTCGCGCCGGCGCAGCGCGCACAGCTCGTCGCGCGGCCCCGGCTGACCGGCCGGCTCGACGCCACGCTGGCGCCGGGCCACCGGCTCACGCTCGTCTCGGCACCCGCCGGGTTCGGCAAGACGACCCTGCTCGCCGGCTGGCTCGCCCACCTCGCACGGCACCGGACCGACGTCACGGTCGCGTGGCTGTCCCTCGACGACGGCGACAACGACCCGGCGCGCCTGCTCACCCACCTGGTGGCGGCCCTGCAGGGCGCCGGTCTCGCCATCGGCACCGCGGCCGTCGAGGCGCTGCCCGACGCGTCGATGGGCGCTGCCCTGACCACGCTGGTCAACGATGTCACCAGCGCCGGGCGGCGGGAGCCGGACCGGCGGTGGGTCCTCGTGCTGGACGACTACCACACCGTCGCGGCGCCGGAGGTGCACGACGTCGTGGCGTTCCTGCTCGACCACCTTCCGGACCACCTGCGGCTGTTGCTGGCCACCCGCGCCGACCCGCCCCTGCCGCTGGCCCGGCTCCGCAGCCGCGGCCAGCTCGCCGAGCTGCGCGCCGCCGACCTGCGCTTCACCGCCGCGGAGGCACAGGACTTCCTCAACCAGGTGATGGGGCTCGACCTCCGCGCCGCCGATGTGCAGGCCCTCGACGAGCGCACCGAAGGTTGGATCGCCGGCCTGCAGCTCGCCGCGCTCTCCCTCCGCGGCATCCCGGAGCGGGGTGGCGTCGACGGATTCATCGCGGCCTTCACCGGCAGCAACCGGTTCGTCATCGACTACCTGGCCGACGAGGTGCTGGCCCGCCAACCGGCCCGGGTCCGGGAGTTCCTGCTGCGGACGGCGATCCTCGACCGGCTCACCGGTCCGCTGTGCGACGCGGTCACCGGGGGCGGCGACGGCGTACCGGAGCTGGCGGACCTCGAACGCGGCAACCTCTTCGTCGTCCCGCTCGACGACCACCGCACCTGGTACCGCTATCACCACCTGTTCGCCGACGTCCTGCACGCCCGCCTGCTCGCCGAGCAGCCCGGTCTGGTGCCGACCCTGCACCAGCGGGCCAGCGACTGGTACGCGGAGCACGACCTCGTGGCCGACGCGGTCCGGCACGCGGTGGCCGCCGGAGACTTCGACCGGGCCGCGTCGCTCATGGAGGGGGCGCTGCCGGAGCTGCGCCGGACCCGGCAGGACGCTCAGCTGCTGGCCTGGATGCGCATGCTGCCGGAGCCGGTGCTGCGGCGCCGGCCGGTGCTCAGCATCGTGGCTGCCTGGTCGCGGCTGATGTCCGGTGACCTGGACGCGGTCGGGGCGCGGCTCGACGACGCCGAACGAGCCCTCCGCGCCGGCGACCCGGCCTCCTGGGCGGACACCGACGATCTGCGGACCGCACCGGCGACGATCCACGTCTACCGCGCCTCGCTGGCCCAGGCCCGCGGCGACGTGGCGGGGACCGTACGCCATGCCCGGCGGGCGCTCGACCTGGCCCGCCCCGGCGACCATTTCGTCCGGGGTGCGGGGTCCGGCTTCCTCGGCCTGGCGGCCTGGGCCGCCGGCGACGTCCGGTCGGCCCTGTCCACCTTCGGCGCGGCGGTCCGCAGCCTGCACGCCGCCGGAAACCTGGTCGACGAGCTGGACAGCACGATCGTGCTGGCCGACATGTGGGTGGCCGCCGGCCGGCCGGGCAACGCCCGGCGGCTCTACGAGCAGGCGCTGCGCGCGGCGACCGGCACCGGTCCGCCGTACCCCCGGGCCACCGCCGACCTGCACGTCGGACTGGCCGAACTGGACCGGGAGCTCGACGACCTGGCCGCCGCGGAGGCCCATCTCGAAACGGCCCGCGTGCTGGCCGAGAGCGGCTCCATCACCGAGAACCGGCACCGGTGGTTCGTGGCCATGGCGCAGGTAAGCGCCGCCCGCGGCGACCACGACACCGCGACCGACCTGCTCGGGACGGCGGAGACGATGTACCGGCGCGGCTTCTATCCCGATCTCCGCCCGATCGCGGCGATGCGGGCCCGGTTCCGGATCGCCGCCGGTGACCTGTCGTCGGCCGCCGACTGGGCCCGCGAACGTGACCTCGACGGAAACCCCGATTACCGGTACGAGTACGAGCACCTCACGCTGGTGCGGCTGCGGCTCGCCCAGCACGGCGCGGACTGCACGCCGGTGCTGGACCTCCTGGACCGCCTGGAAGCGGCGGCCGCCGAGGCCGGGCGGGACGGCAGCGTGCGGGAGATCCGGGTGCTGCAGGCCCTCGCCCACCACGCCCGCGGGGACCTGCCGCAGGCGCGCGCGGTGCTCGACCGGAGCTTCACCGAGGCTCCCGAACCGGACGGCTGCGTGCGGCTGTACCTGGACGAGGGCGCCCCGATGCTGGCCCTGCTGCACCACCTCCCGGGCCGGGCCGTCCGGGGCGCCGAGCCGTTGAGCCCGCGGGAGCGGGAGGTGCTCCGGCTGCTGGACAGCGAGCTGACCGGGCCGGAGATCGCTCGCCGCCTGTACGTCTCGCTCAACACGCTGCGCACGCACACCAAGCGCATCTTCACCAAGCTCGGCGTGACCACCCGGGCCGCGGCGGTGCGCCGCGCCCGCGAACGCGGTCTCCTCTAGGCCTGGTCACCACGTCAATCACATCATGTGGTGACGCGGGCTCGCCCCGCCGCTCCGTAGGTTCCGGATATCCGCCGGCGCACGCCGCGGACCGATCCGGAAAGGGGCCCACCATGGCCGTCACCGCAACCACGCTCAGCCGGTCGGCCGGCGTCGCCGCCGCGGCCGCCGGCCTGATCTTCATCGGCGTCCAGATCAACCACCCGGCCACGGAGCTCGCCTCGGTCACGAGTACCGAGTGGGCCGTCCGCAACTCCCTGAAGGTGCTGATGGCCGCCCTGGCGCTGGCCGGCATCGCCGGCATGTACCTGCGCCAGGTGACCCGCAGCGGCGTGCTGGGCCTGGTCGGATACCTGGTGCTGAGCGCCGGCTACCTGATGATCCTGAGCACCTCGGCGATCTCCGCGTACGTCCTCCCCGCGCTCGCGGACACCGATCCCGGCTATGTCAGCGACGTCCTCGCCGCCGGCACCGGCGGCACGGTGACCGGCGACATCGGCCTGCTGGCACCGGTGTTCCAGGCGCAGAGCTTCGCCTACCTGGCCGGCGGCCTGATCTTCGGCATCGCCCTGTACCGCGCCCGCGTCCTCGCCCGCTGGGCGGCCGCCCTGCTCGCCGCCGGCGGCGTGGTCACCGTCGCGCTCGCCGTCATGCCGGACGCCTTCTACCGGTTCCTGGCTTTCCCGAACGGCATCGCCATGGTGGGCCTCGGCTACGCGCTGTGGCGCGTAGCGGGCACGACGTCGCCGCCTGCCGATGGCCACGCGCCGCGCCTGATGACGGACGCCGGGAGCGCCCGGGCCGGATCGCGATGAGCCGGCAGTACGAGATCCGGATCGACGGTCACCTCGACGAACGCTGGTCGGCCTGGTTCGCCGGGCTGACCGTGATCCGCGAGGACGACGGCACCACCACCCTGCGCGGCGCGGTCACCGACCAGGCCGAGCTGCACGGCGTACTCGCCCGGATCCGCGACCTCGGCGCTCCCCTGCTCGCGGTGACCGCCGGCGGCCGGCGGTGAGAGAGCCGCTATCGCGGTCCGGCCGGCTCGGGGTCGGTGACGTCGGCGAACGACCCGTCGAGCGCACCGACCACGTCGTCCGCGGCCACCCGGATGCCCACGCCGCGCTCGCCCGCGCCGAGGTTGACGGTCCGCCCGCGCAGGCGGTCGTCGGCGATCACCGGCCACCGGGTGCGCGAGCCGAACGGGGTGATCGTGCCCCGCTCGTAGCCGGTGGCCGCCTTGGCGGTGGCCGCGTCCGGCATGGACAGCCGGTTCACCCCGAGCAGGACGCGCAGCTTGGGCCAGGAGATCACCCGGTCACCCGGCACCAGCACAAAAACGAAGTCGCCGTCGCCCCGGCGTACCACGATGGTCTTGGCGATGTCCCGGATCTCCACCCCCTGGCGCTGGGCCGCCTCGGCCAGGCTGCCGGCCGGCTCGTGCCGGATCACCCGGTGCGGGATGCCGGCGGCGGTCACCGCGTCGATGGCAGCGGACATGACGATCACCATAACCCGGGCGGTCAGCGCAGCGTCAGCACGTTGCCGGTGACCAGGCGGGCGGCGTCGGTGACGAGGTATGCGATCACCTCGGCCACCTCGGCGGGCGTGGCCACCGTATGGTGCTCCCGGCTGGCGGCCACGAATTCCCGGACCGGATCGGTCACCCAGCCGGTGTCGGTGACCGGCGGGTGAACGGCGTTGGCGGTGATGCCGTACGGCGCCAGCTCCACCGCCGCCGACATGGTGTAGTGCGCCAGGGCCGCCTTGGCCGCGCCGTACGAGACCTCCTCGGGAAAGCCCAGCCCGCCCCCGGAGATCATGCTGACGATCCGGCCCCAGCCCCGCCGTGCCGCCACCTGGCGCCGGGCGAACTCGGCGATCAGCAGCGCCGGCGCCCGCGCGTCCACGCCGAAGTTGCGCTCGTACGTGCCCGGGCCGACCGTCTGCAGGGTGCGCCCGAGCCGGTCGGCATCGTGCGGCGCGAAGGTGTCGGCCACCCACCCGGTGGCGTTGTTGATCAGGATGTCGACCGTCCCGTACGCCTGCTCGGCGGCGTCGAACAGCCGGGCCAGGGTGCCCGGGTCGAGCAGGTCCGCCTCGACCGCCGTGGCCCGCCCACCGTCCTCCTCGATCGCCGCCACCACCGCTTCCGCGCCGCCGGCCCGGTTGCGCCGATAGACCTCCGGGATGCCGGGGTCCGGCTCGTCCGCGAGTCGCAGATACGTGATCACCACTGCGGCGCCCCGGGCGGCGAGCGCGATGGCGGTCGCCGCCCCGATCCCGTGGTTGGCGCCGGTGATCAGGGCGACGCGGTCGTCGAGTCGCTCGGTCATGAACCGATTATGGCGAGGATAAGGATCTCGGCACCCTCGCGGCGGGGTGTGGCCGGGTGCTAGGAAACGTGCGCCCGGAATCCGGCCAGGGCGTCTGCCAGCACCTCCGCGCCGGGCCGGGCCCACACCTGCTCGTTGAAGACCTCCACCTCGATCGGCCCGGTGTAGCCGGCCGCGTCCACCGCCTCCCGGAACCGGCGGAGCTCGACGCAGCCGGTGCCCGGCAGGCCCCGGCCCAGCAGCACGCCGGCCGGCAGCGGGGTGAGCCAATCGGCCACCTGGAAGCAGGCGATCCGCTGCTCCCGGCCGGCCCGGTGGATCTGCGCCCACACCTGGTCGTCCCACCACAGGTGGTAGGTGTCCACGCACACCCCGACCGCGTCCGCCGGGTAGGGTGCGGCCAGGTCGAGCGCCTGCTTCAAGGTGGACACCACGCAGCGGTCGGCGGCGTACATCGGGTGCAGCGGCTCGATCGCCAGCCGGACGCCCGCTGCCCGCGCGTACGGCACCAGCTCCCCGACCGCCGCGCCGACGTGCCGGCGGGCCGCGTCGATGTCCCGGCCGCCGGGCGGCAGCCCGCCGGAGACCAGCACCAGGCAGGGCGCGCCCACGATGGCCGCCTCATCGATCGCGCGGCGGTTCTCGTGCGGCCAGCCGGGCTCGCCGAAGAAGCCGCTGCGGCACAACGACGTGACGGTCAGCCCGTGGTCGCGCATCAACCCGGCCGCCTTCGCCACCCCGTACGCCTGGATGTCCTCCCGCCACAGCCCGACGCCGGTCACGCCGGCGGCCGCGCAGCCGGCCGCCAGCTCCGGCAGCGGCCAGCCCTTGGTGGTGGCCTGGTTCAGCGACATGCGCGTCACTGCGCCACCCCCGCCGTGGTGAAGTAGGCCCGGGCGCGGTGGGCGGCCAGGCCGGCGTCCGGCAGCAACCCGGCGGCGTCCGCCAACCGGATCAGCTCGGCGAGATGGACCGGAGACCGTCCACTGTGGGCGCCGCCGACCATGGTGAAGTGGTCCTGGTGCCCGCCGAGCCAGGCGAGGAAGACGATCCCGGTCTTGTAGAACCAGGTGGGCGGGCGGAACAGGTGACGGGCGAACGGCACGGTCGGGTCGAAGATCCGGTCGTACGCCGCCCGATCGCCGTCGTCCAGCGCCCGCAGCGCCGCGGCGGCGGCCGGGGCGATCGCCGCGAACACCCCCAGCAGCGCGTCCGAGTGGCCGTGGTCGTCGCCGCGGATCAGCGCCGGATAGTGGAAGTCGTCGCCGGTGTAGAGCCGCACCCCGGCCGGCAGCCGCCGCCGCAACGCCACCTCGAAGGCGCAGTCGAGCAGTGACAGCTTGATGCCGTCCACCTTGCCGGGATGCGTGGCGATCAGCTCCACCACGGTGTCCGCGGCCCGGGCCGGATCGTCGGTGCCCCAGTAGCCGGCCAGCAGCGGATCGAACGCCGGCCCCAGCCAGTGCAGGATCACCGGCGCGTCCGCGTCGGCGATCAGCCGGCCGTAGACGTCCAGATACTCCGCCGGGGTGTGGGCGGCGGCGGTCAGGTGGCGGCTGCACATCAGCACCGGCACGGCGCCGGCGTCCTGCGCGTCGGCCAGCTGTTCGGCGTACGCCGTGCGGATGTCCGCCAGATCGGCCGGTCCCGGCGGCAGCTGGTCGGTGGCCACGCCCGCCACGATCGCGCCGCCCACGCTGCGCGCCTCCGCCGCCGATCGGCGGATCAGCTCGCGGGCCCGCGGGTAGTCCAGGCCCAAGCCGCGCTGGGCGGTGTCCATCGCCTCGGCCACCCCGAAGCCGTACGACCACAGGTGCCGGCGGAACGCGAGGGTGGCGTCCCAGTCCAGCACCGGCCGCGCGCCGGGGACGTTTTCGGCGGCGGGGTCGGCGACCACGTGCGCGGCCGCGTACGCCACCCGGCGGGTGAACCGCTCGCCCGGCGTGGCCCACTCCGCGCCCGCGCCGGACAGCGTCAGCGGCCCGTCGGGCAGGTTTACGGTGGCGCTCATCGGTCCAGCTCCGGCACCTCGATGCGGCGGCCCTCCCGGGCCGACCGCAGGCCCAGCTCGGCCATCTGCACGCCACGGGCGCCCGCCCACAGGTTCCAGGTGTACGGGGCGTCCTCGGCGACGTACCGCAGGAACGTCTCCCACTGGGCCTTGAAACCGTTGTCGAACTCCTCGTTGTCCGGCACCTGCTGCCACTGGTCGCGGAACGACTCGGTGACCGGCAGGTCCGGGTTCCACACCGGCATCGGGGTGACCGAGCGGTGTTGCACCTTGCAGCCGCGCAGGCCGGCGACCGCGCTGCCCTCGGTGCCGTCGACCTGGAACTCGACCAGCTCGTCGCGGTTCACCCGGACCGCCCAGGACGAGTTGATCTGCGCCACGACGCCGCCGTCCAGCTCGAAGATCCCGTACGCCGAGTCGTCGGCCGTCGCTTCGTACTCCCGGCCCTGCTCGTCCCAGCGGCGACCGATGCCGGTGGTGACGTGCGCGGTCACCGCGCGCACCGGCCCGAACAGCTGCTCCAGCAGGTAGTGCCAGTGCGGGAACATGTCCACGGTGATGCCGCCACCGTCCTCGGCCCGGTAGTTCCAGCTGGGCCGTTGCGCGGGCTGCCAGTCGCCCTCGAACACCCAGTAGCCGAACTCACCGCGCACCGACAGGATCCGGCCGAAGAAGCCACCATCGATCAGCCGGGCCAGCTTGCGCAGGCCGGGCAGGAACACCTTGTCCTGCACCACGCCGTGCTTGACGCCGGCCGCGTCGGCGGCCCGGGCCAGCGCGACCGCGCCGGTGAGCGTGGTCGAGGTCGGCTTCTCGGTGTAGATGTGCTTGCCGGCCGCGACGGCCAGCCCGATCGCCTTCTCCCGCTCGCTGGTCACCTGCGCGTCGAAGTAGACCTGCACGTCGTCGCGGGCGAGCGCGGCCTCCAGGTCGGTGGTGACGTCGGTCAGGCCGTGCCGGCCGGCGACGTCGCGCAACTTGGCCTCGCTGCGGCCGACCAGCACCGGCTCCGGCCAGAGCCGCGAGCCGTCGCGTAGCGGCAGTCCGCCCGCCTCACGGATCGCCAGCAGCGAGCGGACCAGGTGCTGCCGGTAGCCCATCCGGCCGGTGACGCCGTTGATGATGATCCCGATCGGGACGCGAGCGGTCATGCCCCACCTTCCAGGTAAGCGCTTTCCAGTACGGTACCGGGGGTAAGCGCTTTCCTGCTACCCTCCGATGCGTGGCGACTCTCGCGGATGTCGCGCGACGGGCCGGCGTCTCGACCGCGACCGTGTCGCGCATCATCAACAACAGCCCCAAGCCGGTCGGCGAGGACCTGCGCGAGCGGGTGCTGGCCGCCGTGGCGGAGCTGCAGTTCGTGCCGAACGCCAACGCCCAGCATCTGGCCCGCGCCCATCGCAGCGCGGTCGGCGTGATCGTGCACGACGTGTCCGACCCGTACTTCGCCGAGATCACCCGCGGCCTGCAGCGGGTGGCCACCGAGCACGGCCGGCTGGTGATCATCTGCAACAGTTACCGCGATCCCGAGCGGGAGCTGGCCTATGTGGACCTCCTGCACGCGCACCAGACCGCGGCGATCGTGCTGGCCGGTTCCGGCTACCACGACGCGCCGGTCACCGCCCGGCTGGACCGGAAGCTGCGACTGTACGAGCGCGGCGGCGGCCGGGTCGCCGTGATCGGCCGGCATCAGCACGCCGGCGACGCCGTCGTCCCGGAGAACGAGCACGGCGGATATCTGGCCGCCGACGCCCTGTACCGGCTGGGCCACACCACCATCGGCGTGATCGCCGGTCCGCGGCACCTGACCACGACCACCGACCGGCTGGCCGGCGTGCGGCGAGCCGCCCGCGACCACGGCCACCGGCTGACCGCACGGCACCTCACGTACGCCGACTTCGACCGCAACGGCGGCCTGGCCGCCGCCGCCGGCCTGCTGGACCGGCACCCCCGGCTGACCGCGATCGCCGCGCTGAACGACTCGATGGCCGTGGGCGCGCTGGCCTGCCTGCGCGAGCGCGGCATCGACGTGCCCGGCCGGATGAGCGTGATCGGCTTCGACGACATGCCGATCTCGGTGGACGTGACGCCGCCGCTGAGCACGGTGCGGCTGCCGCTGGTGGAGATCGGCGTGCGGGCGATGTCGCTGGCCCTGCGCGAGCCGGCCGGCGACGCGGACCAGCCGCGGGTCGAGCACGCAGCGGCGCAGCTGGTGCTGCGCGGCAGCACCGCTCCCCCACCGGCCGCAACACGATCTCACAGACCTTCAACCGGTCGTATTCGTCGTCGAGGTTGAACCGGCGGCTCGGCGCCGGCAGCCAGATCAGCCGGTCCGGCAGCTCGACCCAGCCGCTGGTCGGCCCGCAGCTGCGACAGGTCCGGCGCGACCAGGGCGAGCCGGCCGGGCCGGCCGGTCAGCGGGCGGCGGTGGCCGATGCGTGGTCGGGCATACCGCCAGCGGACGCGCCGGCCCGGCGCCGGGGGCACCGGGCCGATCACGGCGCCCGAGACGCGGTCCGCGGTTCGATACCCGGTTGCCCGGGCGCGGCGGCCAGCCCAAGCTGGCCGGGGAGGACACCGTGCTGTCACCACGCGACCACGAGCAATTCCAGCGGACCGGTCTGCTGCGGCTGCCCGGAGCCGTTCCGGTGGCTGACGTGGCGGCCATGCGGGACCGGTTCTGGGACTTCCTCGGCGCCCGGTTCGGCATGGCGCCGGACCGGCCGGACACCTGGGAACCCGGGACGCCGCGGCATCTGCAGGCGTTGCGGCGATCCGGCGCGTTCGCCGCGATGGCCACGCCGCCGGTCCGGGCGGCGCTGGACGACCTGCTCGGACCGGGCGCGTGGGCGCCGCCGAGGGTGTGGGGGCTGCCGCTGGTGACGTTTCCGGGCGCGGCCTGGCGGGTGCCGTCGTCCGGCTGGCACGTCGACTCGTACGGGGCCGAGCACGACCTGCCCGGCGTCACCGTGTTCGTGTTCCTCGCCGAGGTCGCGCGGCGCGGTGGCGGGACCGCGGTGCTGGCCGGCTCACACCGGCTGATCAACCGGCACATCGCCGGCACCGGCAGCGCGCGGCCGGCGGACATCAAGGCCGCCCTGTACGCCGCCCACCCGTGGCTGACCCGGCCGGATCCGGAGCGGCCGCTGGTGGCCGGCGACGTGACGGTCACCCTCGAGGAGCTCACCGGCCCGCCCGGCGACGTGATGCTGATGCACTCCCGGACGCTGCACGCCGCGGCGCCGAACGCCGGGAACACGCCACGCATGATGCTGGTCGAGATCGTCAACCGGGCATGAGCACGGCCGCGCCGGTGACCCGCCCGGCGGCCAGGTCGGTGAGCGCGGCCGGGGCGTCGGTCATCGGGTACGGGTTCACCGACACGTCCAGGTGGTGGGCCGCCGCGAAGTCCAGCAGGTCCCGGCCGTCGTCCCGGGTGTTCGAGGTGACGCTGCGCAAGGTGCGTTCCTGGAACAGGTCGCGGTCGTAGGTCAGCGACGGGATGTCGCTCAGGTAGATGCCGGCCACCGACAGCGTGCCGCCGCGGTCCAGCGCCTGCAGGGCGACCGGGACGAGATCGCCGACCGGGGCGAACAGGATCGCCGAGTCCAGCGGTTCCGGCGGCCGGTCGGACGCGCCGCCGGCCGAGGCCGCACCCAGCTCCAGGGCCAGCTTCCGGGCGCCCGCACCGCGGGTCAGCACGTGCACCCGCGCGCCCTTGGCCAGCGCCACCTGAGCGGTCAGGTGCGCGGACGCGCCGAAACCGTAGATGCCCAACCGGCCACCCGGCGGCAGCTCGGCCCGGCGTAGCGCGCGGTAGCCGATGATGCCGGCGCACAGCAGCGGGGCCAGTTCAGCGTCGGAATAGCCGGCCGGCAACGCGTACGCGAAATCCTCCCGCACGGTGGTCAGCTCGGCGTACCCGCCGTCGGCGTCCCAGCCGGTGTATCGCGATGCCGGGCACAGGTTCTCCGCGCCGGCCCGGCAGTAGCGGCAGGATCCGTCGGTCTGCCGCAGCCAGGCCACGCCGACCTTGTCGCCGGCCGAGAACCGGGTGACCGCAGCGCCCGTCGCCACCACGTGCCCGACCACCTCATGGCCGGGCACCACCGAGGGGCGGCGCACCGGCAGGTCGCCCATGGTCACGTGCAGGTCGGTCCGGCACACGCCGCACGCATCCACGGCAACCAGAAGCTCGTCGGCGGCGGGGCGGGGGTCGTCCATCGGTACCCGGCGCAGCGCCCGGCCGATGTCCGGGCCCGGCTGCTGCGCCTGCCACGCCCACATGTCAGAGCACCACGTCGGCCAGCTTGTCCACCTGGTCCAGCGACGGCACCGTCGGATCGAAGATGACCTCATCGAAGCCGGCGTCCTGGAACGCCTTGACCGCCCCCCGGATCGCCTCCGGCGAACGCTGCGCACCCTCGGCGATGTTCTCCGCCCACTCGCCCAGGAACCCGTAGTACGAGCGCAGTGCAGCCCGGGAGGCGTCCTCGTTCCCGAGACCGAAGTAGGCCAGTCCGGCGAACCGCGGCTCACCCTCGCGACCGGCGTCCCGCCACGCCTGGCGGATCCGGGCGATCATCGGGGCGGCACTCTCCGGCGGGCCGCCGCCGGCGATCCAGCCGCGGCCGTACGCCACCGTGCGCCGGACCGCGGCGTCGCTGGTGCCGCCGATCATCACCGGAACCCCGCCCGGCCCCGGCGCGGGCGCCACCAGGTGGGCGTCGTCGCCGAGCTTCTCGCCGGCCCACACCCTGCGCATGATCTCCAGGGCCTGGTCCATGTCCCGGCCACGGGTGCGCGGGTCGCGGCCCATCGCGGCGAAGTCGTCCTCCCGCCCGCCGACGGCCAGGCCCAGCGTGAGCCGTCCGCCGGAGATCGCGTCCAGGCTGGCCGCCGCCTTGGCCAGCCAGACCGGCGGATAGAGCGGCGCCAGCAGCACACCGCTGAACAGCCGGATGCGCGAGGTGGCGCCGGCCGCGGTGGACAGCGAGATCAGCGTGTCGAAGTTCGGGTAGACGATCCGGTCGATGGTGCCGAGCGAGGTGAACCCGCGTTCCTCGGCGCGGCGCGCCCACTCGATCATGAGCGGACCGGGATGCTGCAACGTGTTGGGCAGACCGATGCTGATATCCACGATCTCACCGTATCGCCGAGGTCCGGGCGATCGCGCGTCATGATGGTCGGGTGTCCCC
Source organism: Actinoplanes sp. (assembly GCA_035685405.1). GTDB lineage: Bacteria > Actinomycetota > Actinomycetes > Mycobacteriales > Micromonosporaceae > Actinoplanes. The sequence goes on from DASSAL010000326.1 coordinate 32,488, forward strand.
ACGCCGCCGGATCCTCCTGCTGGGCGTCGCCGCGGTCGCGCTGGTGGCCCTGGTGCTGACCGGAATCCGGATGCTCACCGGCGGCGACCCCGGTGCCCGGCCGGACCAGGGCCGGCCCGGGACGGTGCTGCTGGTTCCCGGATACGGGGGAAGCCGGGCCGCGTTGACCCGGTTGGGCGAGCGGCTGGCTGCGGCCGGCCGGACCGTCCAGGTGGTGACGCTGCCCGGCGACGGCACCGGCGATCTGCTGGTGCAGGCAGACACGCTGGACGAATCGGTGCGCGGTGCGCTGGCCGCCGGAGCGCCGTCGGTGGACGTGATCGGCTACTCGGCCGGCGGCGTGGTGACCCGGCTCTGGGTGGACCGGCACGACGGTGCGACGGTGGCGCGGCGCATCGTCACGCTGGGCTCGCCCCTGCACGGCGCCCGGATCGCCGGCGCGGGTGCCGCGTTCGCACCGGACGCCTGCCCGGCGGCATGCCGACAGCTGGCGCCCGGCAGCGACGTGCTGGACGAGATCGACGGCTCCGAGCTGCCCGAGGGCCTGCCCTGGCTGTCGGTGTGGACAGAGAACGACGAAACCGTGCAGCCACCCGACTCGGCCCGCCTGGACGGCGCGGTGAACCTCTCGCTGCAGAGCATCTGCCCGGGCACCCGGATCTCGCACGGCGAGCTGCCCACCAGCCCGGTCGTCACCGCCCTGGTCCTGGACGCGCTGGGCACCGCACCGCTGACCGAGCCGACGTCCTGCCCGTCCTCGTGATCTGACTACCGGCACTTCTCGGCCAAGGCCGCCACGATCCCGGCCGGGTCGTGGACGATGCGGTGGCCGTCGCGGACCACCCGGAACGTGCCCGCATCCACCGGAGTGGTGGCCGCCCAGGACACCGGCGCCACGCCCATCTCCACCTCGAAGCCGGACGGCCTCCGCACCCGGATCTCCCGGAGCGGCCCCCACTGCTGCTGCCGGACGACACGGCCACCGAGCAGGCCGAGCCACGCCTCCGGCTCGGCGTGCGCCGCCGTGTCGGTGAGCACGACGACGTCGAGGTCGGAGTCCATCCGCGCGGCACCGCGGGCCCACGAACCGACGACCAGAACGCCGGCCACATCGTCCTGGTCGGCAGCCCAGCCGTGCACGGTCTCGATCACGGCCGCCGCCTCGGCGACGCGTCCGGTGGTCAGCACAGCGCCAGTGTGCACCCGCGGGCCCCTTTGCTCTGAGTACCAGGAGGAATCACATCGACGCTCCGTGACGGCCGCACCAATCGCTCCCGAACGGGGTAACCGTTCCGTTGCTGGTCAGCGCGGTGATGCCGATAGGTACTCAGAGCAAAGGCTCTCGCGGCCCATCGTGGGGCGGGTGAGCGATGTCGCACAGCGTGACCGGGTGGCCCCGTCGGGGAATCCGCCGGGCGGCGGGTCGCCGGCATCGCGGAGGACGTCGGAGGTGGACGCTAGGTCGTCACGTCGCGGGTCATGAAGTTCGCCCAGGCGGCGCCCAACAGCACGACCAGGAAGACCAGCTGGATGCCGATGCCGCGTTCGATGTCGCGCCACAGGATGGGGTCGCGGAAGAAGTCGATCCAGGCCAGCCAGTAGCGGGTCGGCAGGTAGGGGCGGATGGCGGTGGCCGCGTCCAGGGTGACCAGGGCCTGGCTGGTCACCAGGACGGCCAGCGCGCCCATCGCGGCGCCCAGCGCGGAGTCGGTGACGGTGGACAGGAAGAGCGCGATGGCAGCCACGCCGAGCATCGAGACGACGATGTACGCGACCGTGGCGAACAGGCGCATCACCAGGCCGAACGGCGTGATCGTGACGCCGGACAGGCTGGTCACGTCGGCGGGCAACGCGACGCCGGCGGACGGTTCGCCGCCGAACATGGTCAGGCCGGTCAGCAGCGAGGTGAGCAGGACCGCGAAGATGGCGAACAGCACGAAGGCGATCAGCGCGACCAGCTTGGCGACCAGCAGCCGGGTCCGGCCGACCGGGCGGATCAGCAGGTAGCGCAACGTGCCGGTGGACGCCTCCCCGGCTACCGCGTCGCCGGCCAGCACGGCCACCGACACCGGCAGGAACACCGGCATGACCAGCGCCATCGCCGCGGCGGGATAGAGGGCGCCGTTGCTCAGCACGGCGGACAGGAAGGCACCGCCCTGCCCGGGTGGCGGCGGGATGCGGGTGGTGGCCAGGAACACCGCGACGATGAACGGCAGGCCGCAGAGCAGACCGGCGATGACGTACGTGCGGGGGCGCCGGAACACCTTGGCGAGCTCCACCCGGATCATGTCGCCTCCACCCGGTCGGAGCTGGTCGTGGTCGCCTCCAGCACCACCTGTTCCAGCGATCGCCGCTCGGGGGCGAACTCGGTGACCCGGATGCCTTCCGCGATCAGCTCGGCGTTGAGGGCGGCGGGATCGGCGTGCCGGACGGTGAGCAGCCGGCCGTCGCGATGTTCGACCCGGCCGTTCAGCAAGGCCACCACCTTGTCCGGCTCCGGTGTGCCGACCAGCACCCGGCCGGTCGGCCCGCGCAGCGCGGCCAGCTCGTCCTGCAACACCAGCCGGCCGCGGTCCATCACGCCGACCCGGGTGCAGAACGCCTCGATCTCGGCGAGCAGGTGGCTGGACAGGAACACCGTGGTGCCCTGGGCGTTCAGCTCGGTGAGCAGCTCCCGGACCTCCCGGATGCCGCGCGGGTCCAGGCCGTTGGTCGGCTCGTCCAGCACCAGCAGGCGCGGCTTGCGCAGCAGGGCGGCGGCCAGCCCGAGCCGCTGCCGCATGCCGAGCGAATACGCCCGTACCGGGCGCCGGTCGATGCCGGCCAGCCCGACCCGCTCCAGCGCCTCGCCGATCCGGGCCTCCCGCCCCTTGCGAGCGCCGCCCGGTCCGGCGGCGTCGAAGAGGCGCAGGTTGGTCCGGCCGGACAGATGCGGGTACGCGCCCGGTCCCTCGACCAGCGCCCCGATCGCGGGCAGCACCTCCTTGACCCGCCGCGGCACCGGCCGGCCGAGCACCTCGATCTCCCCCTTGGTGGCGAAGACCAGCCCGAGCAGCATCCGGACCAGGGTGGTCTTGCCGCTGCCGTTCGGGCCGAGGAGCCCGTACCGGTCGCCCTCCCGCACGTCCAGGTCGACCTGGTCGACAGCGGCGAGCCGGCCGTACCTCTTGGTCAGCGCCCGGGTCGTGATCACGAAACCGCTCCGCTGAGATCGACGGCGACCCGCTTCATCAGGTCGGGCTGGACCAGACCGGCGACCAGGTACGTGCGGTCGGCGCGCACCACCAGCACGGTGAGCAGGCCGGTACCGATCATGGCGGCGTCGCCGGCCGGGACCTCGACGCCTGCGCCGAAGGTCTCGATCCGGTCGTACGCCTCGCGGCCGAACCGCCCGGGCAGCGCCACCACCACGTACTGGGCCAGCCCGGTGCCGTACACGCCGGCCGCGCTGAGCCCGGCGATCGCGTCCCGCCGCGGTGATCCGGCCAGGTCGCCGGGCAGCACCGCCGGCCGGCGCCGGTTGATCTCGCCGAGCACGTCCAGCGCCGCGGTGGTCCGGTGGCTCATGCCGGCATGGTGTGCCGGCGGGGTCACCACGCCGGCGTCCGGGGTGACCAGCTCGAGCTCCAGGAACCGGGTGCGGAACACCGGCCGCTGGCCGCCCTTGGCGGTCACCTCGGCCTGCACCGGCAGCCCGCTGCCCGGGTCGGCCCAGATGTCCACGTGGTCGACGGTGGTGTCCGCGGTGGCCGGCACGATCCGCAGGCCGGCGGCGGCGATCCCGGCCACCCGGCGGCCGGCCAGCGGCTGCAACCGGTCGCCCTGGGCGATGTCCAGCACCCGGCGGACCAGCTCCGGCGGGGTGAGGTCGGCGGCGCGCGGCAGCCGGACCGGCTGCTCCCCCACGATCTCGGTGAGCGTGGTGTCGCCGGAGTCCCAGACGTACTGGGCGCCCGGTGTCTGGTAGACGTCGCGCTCGGTGGCGCCGTCGATCACGTCCACCCGCCAGCGGTCCGGGCCGGCGTGCCAGACCCGCATCTCGCTGGTGGTGCTGACCAGATCGGTGACCTGTTCCAGGTTGGGCAGCGACGGCAACGGCAGCAACCCGGCGCTCTGCGCGAACCCCTGGTACGGCCGGCCCGCCGACGCGACGATGCGCTGCCGGAGGGTGTCCGGGTCCACCGCGGCGGCCCGGGCCGGCCAGGCGTTGATCACGATGGGGACGCTGCAGAGCACGGCGACGACGGCGAGGACGACGCCCCATCGTCGCCACGCCTGGTCGCTGACCACCGTCCCGCCCCGCCGCATAGGCCAGCAACGCTACCCGGCCAGACCGGCCAGGCGCCGGTGCAGCAGCACGCGTTCGGCTTCGGTGCCGGCCAGGTCGAGGGCCCGGCGGTACGCCGCGGCGGCCTCGTCCCGCCGGTCCAGGCGGTGCAGCAGGTCCGCCCGGGCCACCCAGTACGGGTGGTAGTCGCGCAGCACCGGCTCGCCGGCCAGCTCGTCGAGCAGGGCGAGCCCGCCGGCCGGGCCGTCGCGCATGGCCACCGCCACGGCCCGGTTCAGCGCGACCACCGGGGACGGGGTCAGGGCCAGCAGCACGTCGTACAGGGCGACGATCTGCGGCCAGTCGGTGGTGGCCACGGTGGCGGCCTCGTCGTGCAGGGCGGCGATCGCGGCCTGCACCGCGTACGGTCCGGCCGGCCCGCCGGTCAGCGCGGCCGCCACCAGGCCGCGGCCCTCCTCGATCATCGGCCGGTCCCAGCGGCCCCGGTCCTGCTCGTCCAGCAGAACCGGGACACCGTCCGGGCCGGTCCGGGCGTCGCGCCGGGCGTGGATCAGCAGCATCAGCGCCAGCAGGCCGGTGACCTCCCGCTCGGCGGGCAGCAGCCGGCGCAGGATGCGGGCCAGCCGGATCGTCTCCTCGGCCAGGTCCAGCCGTTGCAGCCGCTCGCCGGTACTGGCCGCGTACCCCTCGGTGAAGACCGAGTAGAGCACCTGGAGCACGCCGGGCAGCCGCTCCGGCAGCTCGTCCGGCCCGGGCACGCGGAACGGGATGCGGGCCTCGCGGATCTTCTTCTTGGCCCGGGTGAGCCGCTTGGCCATCGTCTCCACCGGCACCAGGAAGGCCCGCGCCACCTCCGGCGTGGTCAGCCCGGCCAGGTAGCGCAGGGTGAGCGCGCCGCGGTCCTCCTCGGCCAGCGCCGGGTGGGCACAGGTGAAGAACAGCTGCAGGCGTTCGTCCGGCAGTTCCCCGCCGGCGTCGGCGGCCGGCGCCGGGCCGGCCCGGTCCGCCTCCACTTGCAGGATGGCCAGCCGCTGGGCGTACGCCCGGTCGCGGCGCAGCCGGTCGATGGCCCGGCGCCGGGCGGTGGTCATCAGCCACGCACCCGGCCGGGGCGGCACCCCCTCGGCCGGCCAACGCGCCAGCGCCGCCTCGATCGCCTCGGAGGTCACCTCCTCGGCCAGGTCGAGGTCGCCGAAGCGGGCCACCAGGGCGGCCAGCAGCCGGCCGCGCTCCTCCCGGAACACCGCCGCGACAAGCGCCCCGGGATCAGCACTCATCCCCGGTCAGCCCGCGAAGTCGGCGATCGGGCGGACCACGATGGACCCGCCGTCGCGGGCGCCGGGGCACCGGGCCGCCCAGTCCAGGGCGGCGTCCAGGTCCGGCACGTCGATGACGTAGAAGCCGCCGAGCACCTCGCGGGTCTCGGCGAACGGCCCGTCGGTGACGGTACGCCGGCCGGCCGCGTCGACCCGGACGGTGGTGGCGGTGACCAGATCGGCCAGCGACTCGCCGGAGACCAGGATGCCGGCGTCGTGGACCGCCTTGTCGTACGCCATCCAGTCGGCCGGGGTGCAACCCTCGGCCCCGCCCTCCGCGGTGACCGCGCCGGCGTGGATCAGCAGCATGTACTTCATGGCTTTTCTCCCTCGGTGTGTCCTGTTGTGCGGCGCTCTCGCCGTACGCCATCACTACGGACGGGACCCGGCCGGATGGACACGCGCCCTCAAGAATTCTCCCGGACGGCGGTACGCTGAGCCGATGATCACGGCTGTGCACACGCTGATCTACGCCGAGGATCCGGACGCGGCGCGGGCGTTCTTCCGGGACGTGCTGGGTTTTCCGGCCGCGGACACCGGAGGTGGCTGGCTGATCTTCAAGACCGGACCGAGTGAGCTGGGCGTCCACCCCGACCGGTGGGAGCACGGCAAAACCGATCAGCAGTTCGACGTCTCGCTGATGTGCGACGACCTCGTGGCCACGATGGCCGAGCTGTCGGCGAAGGGCGCCGAGTTCGTCGGTGAGGTGCAGGACCGGGGCTTCGGCATCGTGGCCCGGCTGAAGGTGCCGGGCGCCGGCGAGATCACGCTGTACGAACCGCGGTACGACCCGCCGGCCACCGCCCTCTAGAGCTGCGCACCCCGACGCTGGCAGGATGCTCTCACTCGGCTGGAAGGGAGCTACAGATGTGCACGGATAAATGCGTCGGCGTGACCCGCCGGGCGGCCCTGTTCGGCGCCACCGCGGTCGCTGCGACCGCCGCGATCGGCACGGCACCGGCTCAGGCCGGTGACCGGCACACCGCACCGGCGCACCGGCATCGGCGCGGGTTGCAGGATCTGACCTATCCGCTGACCACCACGTTCCCCGCGTTCGCGATCGGCGAGGAGGCGTCCCGGGAGACGTACGTGACGATCGAGGAGGACGGCTACTACATGCAGGAGTGGCGGATCCTCGAGCACTACGGCACGCATGTGGACGCGCCCGGTCACTTCGTCGTGGGCGGCCGGCTGGCCACCGAGCTGACCCTGGCCGAGCTGATCACGCCCGCGGTGGTCATCTCCATCGCCGCCCGGGCGGCCCGTGACCCGGACGCGGTGGTGACCGTGGACGACATCCGGGCGTTCGAGCGCCGGCACGGCCGGATCCCGCGGGGCGCCGCCGTGCTGATGTACTCCGGCTGGGGCGCCAAGGTGGGCGATGCGGACGCGTACCGGGGCACCGACGCGGCCGGCACCCTGCACTTCCCCGGCTTCAGCCCGGAGGCCACCGCGTGGCTGCTGCAGCGCCGCGGCATCCGCAGCCTGGGCGTCGACACGCTCAGCATCGACCCGGGCAACTCCACGACGTTCGAGTCCCACCTGATCCTCAACGGCGCCGACCGGTACGGCGTGGAGAACTTGGCCAACCTGCACCGCGTCCCGCCCACCGGCGCGACGCTGGTGGTCGGCCTGATCCCGTTCGAGGAGGGGTCGGGCGGCCAGGCCCGCGTCTTCGCCACCTGGTGAGGAGCGCCCCCCGGCCCCGCCGGCCGGAGGCGTCACCCTGCGGTCAGCGGCGGTCCAGCGGCAGGACCACCCGCGAGATGCCCAGCCGGACGCCGACCTCGGTGCCGGCCGGATAGCGCAGCGTGTGGTCGCGGTCGGTGGAGATCAGCACCACGCCGATCCGGTGGCCGGGCGCGAACACGTGGTCGTCGGTCTGCAACTCCCAGCGGAAGGTGTACGGCCGGCCCGCATCGATCGGGGTGGTCCGGGCCGGCGAGAACCGGTTGCGGACGTCGATCCAGCCCCGGGTGACCACCTCGTACGGCGTCTCCTCGGTCACGTACTCGCGGCGGTTGAAGCAGCCGGGATCCTCCGGGATGCCGGGGGCGACGCAGTCCTGCACGGGCAGCACGCGCAGGCCGGCGAACCGGTTGGCGGTCCCGTAGTCGACCAGCAGCGCGGTCAGGTACGGCGACCTTCCGGTCAGGTCGGCGCGGACCGTCACGGTCGGCGTCCCGGACAGGCGGGTCTCCCGCTCCAGCGGCGCGGACAGGTACACGAGCCGGTTCGGGTCGGCGTCGAGCTCACCACCGGCCAGCTCCTCGGCGCTGCGCGCGGGATCGTCGACGAACGTCTGCCGGTCGGCCGGCGGAGCCGGCCACGGTCGCAGCGTGCCCGGGCGGCCGTCCGCGGCCGGGCCGGCGAACGCCAGCGCGGTGGGTTTCGCGCCGGGCACCGGCCAGGTCCGGGCGGTCCGCCACACCGTCGGCGCCACCTCGACGTCGGCCATCGGCTCCCGCATGACGCCGGTGTCGATCCGGTAGAGCCAGTGGTCGAACCAGCGGTGCAGAGTGGACAGCCACTCGGCCCGGCGGACGTGGAACGGGTCGGTGTGCCCGGCCTGGTGCAGCCAGATCTTGCGCGGCACGCCGCGCTCGGCGAGCGCCTTCCACCACTGGCCGGCCTGCAGCGTGCGGACGTTGTCGTCGTGCAGGCCGTGCACCAGCAGCACGCTGGCCCGGACCCGGTCGACGTCGCGCAGGTAGTCCCGTTCGGCCCAGAACCGGCTGTAGTCGCCGGTGATCCGGTCCTGGTCGCGTTCCAGCGCGGCGATCACGTCCGCGCAGACTTCCGGGTTGGCCCGGGTGAGCACCGCCTTGGCCAGGATGTCGGTGTCCTCGCCCTGGAAGCCGCCGGGCGCCACCACACCGCCGTTGGCGCGGTAGTAGTCGTACCAACTGGAGATGGCGGCGATCGGGACGATGGTCTCGAGCCCGCGGACGCCGGTGGCGGCCACGGCGTTGGGCAGGGTGCCGTTGTACGACACGCCGATCATCCCGGTCCGCCCGGTCGACCAGCCCGCCCGCACCGGCGCGCCGACCTCGTCGAAGCCCGGCGCCCGCCCGTTCAGCCAGTCCACCACCGCCTTCATGCCGAGCGTCTCGTTGCGGCCGCCGGAGGTCGGGCAGCCGTCCGAGCCGCCGGTGCCGAGGCTGTCGGCGAAGACCACCGCGTATCCGCGCGGCACGAAGTAGTTGTCCAGATAACCGGCGAAGATGATCGTCTCGGCGGCCCGGTCGGCGCTCGGGTCGGCGCCGCGCCGGGCGGCGTCGCCGTCACCCCGGTCGATGTCGTCGTGGTTCGGCACGTCGTTGAGCCCGGCGTAGTACGGGCTCGGCTGGAAGATGGCCGGGACCCGGAGGCCGGATGCGGTGGCCCGCGGGCGGATGATCCGGACCGCGACCCGGTCGGGCCGGCCGTCCGAGTCACTGTCCACCGCAGACTGCACCCAGACCCGCTCCCGGATGGCCTCCGCGTAGTCGTGCACCGGCTGCGTGCCGGTGACCGGCGGGCCGGCGGACGCGGCGACGGCACTGCCGGCCAGAACCGCGGCGGTGCTGATGACTGTGCTCAGAACGCGGCTGATGGATCTCATCGTCAGTCCCCCGGCACGGTGAGTGGTTGCCGCACTCTATCGCCCGGGGTCGATGCGCGACATCCCCGGGGAGAACCCGGTCTGGTCCGCCGGCACCCGCAGCCGCATCGGGGACCCGGCCGGGTCGAACTCGGCGTGCAGCCAGGTCAGCGTCTGCAGCAGGTCGTCCACTTCGGCGTCGGTGTTGGCCGCGGTCACCTGGATACGGAAGCCGACCTCGTCGCGCGGCACGCCCGGGTACGGCGCCAGGGTCACGTAGATGCCCCGCGCCTGCAACGCCCGGGCCACCGGCTGGAGCAGGTCCGGGTCTCGCAGCGGCACCTCGATCAACGGGAACACCGAGGTGTTCGCGGTGGTGACGCCGAGCGTGGCGAGGTGGTCCAGCACCCGCTTGGTCAGCCCGTACAGCCGGGCGCGCAACGCGTCGCCGCGCTCGGCGTTGACGTCCAGGCCGGCCAGGGCGACGGCCAGCGAGGCGGTCGGCACCGGCCCGGAGTACAGGTACGGCGGGGCGGTGATCTTCAGGTACCGCTTGGTGGCGGTGTCGCAGGCGATGAAGCCCATCATCGACGAGTACGCCTTGGACATGCCGCCGATCAGGATCACCCGGTCGTAGCTCTCCCCGGTGTGCCGCACCACGGCGTTGCCGCGCGCGCCGTACGGCGAGCTCTCGTCCGGCCGGCGCTCACCGATCACGCCGAAGCCGTGGGCGTCGTCGATGTAAAGGTAGGCACCGTACCGCCGGCACAACTCGGCGAAGGCCGGCACGTCCGGGGCGTTGCCGGTCATGCTGTTCACGCCGTCCGTGCAGACCACGATCGGCGCGCCGGACGGCGCCTCGCGGAGCTGGCCGGCGAGCTGGTCGAGGTCCTGGTGGCGGAACCGGCGGACGACGGCGCCCCGCGCCCGGGCGTACACCGAGCCGTCGTAGATGGTGCGGTGCGCCCGCTGGTCCAGCAGGATGGTGCCCCGGCCGGCCAGCGCGGGCAGCACCGACAGGTGGATCTGGCTGATCGTCGGCATGGTCAGCACGGCCTCCGCACCGAGCAGCTCGGCCAGCCGATCCTCCAGCTCCGGATAGGTCCGGGGACTGCCGAGCATGCGGGACCAGCTCGGATGCGTGCCCCACCGGGCGATCTGGTCGGTCACCACGGCCTGGATCGCGGGATCGAGATCGAAGCCGAGGTAGTTGCACGACGCGAAGTCGGTCAGCCAGTCGTCGCCGACCCGGATGCGGCGGCCGTCGATCTCCTCGATGACCTGATCCCATAAGCCTGCATCATGCAGCGCGGCAACACCGAGGTGTCCGGGAGAAAGAACTGGCTCGCTCATCCGACGATTATCGACCGTCATCGAGCCGGCCAACAGGCCGCACCCGAGCAACCATCGGGCCGGCGCCCCGCGAGGGAACGCCGGCCCGGGTGGTGTGGTGTCATCAGCGCACGGCGTGCGAACCCCGGTAGTCGAGGTCGGCCTTGGCCACCGCGGCGCGGGCGACCCGGCTGCCGTCCGGGAAGAAGCCGGTCCGGGTGCGGGCCAGCGTCAGCACCGCGTGCGCGGCGGCATCGCCGAGCTCGTTCAGCGCCCGGGTGCTGAGGTTGTTGATGTCGTCGCAGGCCTCGTGGTAGCGCGGGTCGTACGGCTCACCCGCGGTGCCGCCGTACGTAGTTCGGCGAACCCACCATGTCGAAGTTCAGGTTGGCGTAGATCTTGGCCAGGTTGGCGTTGCTGAGGTTCTCGACGTAGTGCTCGGAACCCAGCAGGCCGCTCCCCCGCGCCCCAGAATGCGAAGCGCACCTTCTGCCGCGGGTTGATGCCCAGCTTGGACATCTGCACGGCGATCTCCAGGATGGCCGCGGTGCCGCTGCCGTTGTCGTTGATGCCCGGGCCTTCGACCACCGAGTCCAGGTGGGCGCCGACCACGATCACCTTGTCCGGATCGCCACCCGGCGTGTCGGCCAGCACGTTGCTGGTCGGTGCGTCCTCGGTGACCTCGGTGGAGGTGACCACCCGGACCACCACGTCCGCGCTCCGCGTCTGCAGGTAAAGCGCCTGGCCGCCGGCGAAGCTCAGGCCCACCACCGGGAGCTCGCCCGGTCCGCCCAGCGTGCCGGTGAAGAACTCCTGGCGACCGGGCTGGCCCTCATTGAAGATGATCACCGCGTGGTAGCCGGCGTCGGCCGCGTTCGCCGCCTTGACCGCGGAGGCTGCATACCCCGGCGTGCCGGACGCCCGGGTGCCGCCGTTGGTGTTGGCGATGCGCTGCAGCACGCGCTGGTGGCTGAGAATGCCGTTCACCGTGACGGCGTCCCGCAGCCGCTTGGTGTTGACTTCGTCGATGGCTGCGGCGGGCGTCGCGGGCACCAGGGTGGCCAGTAACACCACGACCGCCGGAAGGGCGAATTTGCGCACGGAGATCTCCTCGTCCCGTTGCGGACAGGCCCGCAAATCAACCGAGATGGACGATCGGCGACAGTCCACTCACGAACCGCTGGCCAATCGGCTGATCTCGTCGTTCAGGGCCTGGACCAGCGGACTGTCGGGTCCGTACACATCCGCCACGTCGCCGCGGAGCTCCCGCAGCGCCGCCACGGTGGCCGCGGGGTCGCCGGCCGCACCGGGCACGTGCGCGCGGAGGTGACGGACCAGCAGGGTGTCCCGGTGATCCGGGCCGAGGACCCGCCGGGAATCGGCGAGCAGGTCGTCCAGCACCTCCGACGCCTCGTCCGGCGCCCCGGCCCGCAACAGGCACTCGGCAAGCTGGTAGCGGGCGTCCAGAGTCTCCGGATGGTCGGCTCCCAGCAGTTCGGTGTAGTCGTCGACCAGCGCTCGCAGCGCGGTCGCCGCGGTGCCCGGCGATCCCGCCTCGCCGGCCCAGGTGGCCAGGAGCAGCCGGGTGTTCAGGGTGTCGCGGTCCAGCGGACCGAGCACCCGCAGGTAGTCGTCGAGCAGCCGGTCCATTTCGGCCCTCGCACCGTCGATGTCTCCGGTGTCGTGCCGCCAGACCGCGATGCCGTGCCGGGTGGCCAGCACGTTGACGTCGTCGTCGCCGAGGACGCGCCGGCGGTCCGGCAGCAGGGCCCGGAGTTCGGTGAGGGCGCGGTGCGGATCACCCCGGCGTCCGTACGACCAGGCCAGATTGTTCCGGAGAACGAAGGTGTCCGGATGGTCCGGGCCGAGCCGCTGGTGCGCGGCCGGGAGCAGCCGTTCCCAGTACGCGACGGCCGCCGGGTGCAGGCCCTCCCGGGCCAGGCTGTGGCCGGCCCGGAAGACCACCGGGTGCAGGCCGTCCTGCCACAGCCGGGACTCGGCGTGGCCCAGCAGCGCCTCGGTGTGATCGCGCAGCATCGGCAGGTCATCGGCGGTTTCGTCGACGTCCGGCCAGATGGCGAGCAGCGCGTCGGCCGCGGCGACGGCGTGGTCGCCGAGGCGTCCGTCCGGGATGGACGCGCGGACCACGTGCGGCACGGTGCCGGCGACCTCGACCGCTGAGAACCCGGCGTCGGCGGTCACCAGGCCCATTCGTTCGAGACAGCGCAGGGTGGCCATGGTGTCGGCGACCGTGGTCGGCGCGCCGCGACGCCGGGCCAGGTGCGCGGTGATCGGCTCGGAGGTGAAGAGCCGGACCGGGACGCCGTGCCCGTCGAGCAGGGCCGCCAGTTCCAGCACCGGCCGGGCCAGCCGCACCGGTTCGATGTGATCCGCTGCCTCGATCGACCGCCACCAATCGTGTTCAGTCACCTACACAATGTATGCGGCCGTCGGATCAGGGACGAACTGATCTCCTTCGGCCGCCGACCGGACGACCATTCTCGCCACGGACGCGCGCCACTGCGGCGCGCGACGGGGGAGGTGTCGTGATGCCGGGTCAGCTGCCGGTCGGTCCGTACCGCATGCTGCGCACCGCCGACCACCAGACCGTGCCGTGGTACGTGATCCCGTACGACGAGAACGGCGCGTGCACCGGGCCCCGCACGCGCGACCATCTGATCGACCAGGCCCGGGCCGGCGGGTTCACCGACATCGTGCTGTTCTGCCACGGCTGGAACAACGACTGGGGCCAGGCCACCCGCCGGTACGACGACTTCTTCACCGGCTTCGTCCGGATGCGCACCGAACGCTCACTGCCCGCGCCGCCCGGGTTCCAGCCCCTGCTGGCCGGCGTGGTGTGGCCGAGCAAGCTGCTGGTTTCCGAGGCCGACCAGGGCCCGGACATCGCCGGCGACGAGGTGGACGACGCGGCGGTGGCCGAGGAACGCGATGCGGTCGGCGATCTGGCCCGGTACGTCGGCCGGGAGGCGGCGCCGCGGCTGTTCGAGCTGGCCGGTCGACGAGAACTCCACGGTGGCCCGGGTGGTCACCGCGGTGGCCGGGCTGGGCGCGCGGGTGGCGCCGCTGCCCACCGCGCTGCTGTCGGCGGAGAAACCGGCGCGGGCATTCGTCGGTCACGTCGAGCCCACCTTCGACTGGACCCTGGCCCGCCCGGAGACCGGTCAGGTGATCACGGCGGCCATGCTGCGGGCACTGTGGACCGGGTGCTTCCAGCCGGCGCCGGAGCCGATCGGGCTGGCGTTCCGGCAGCACTTCACCGACGCGGCCGAACTGTTCGGGGAGTCCGCCCAGGTCAACCGCAACAGCCGGCCGAACTCGCCGGAGCGGCGGCGGGCGTCGGCCGCGCTGCTCACCGCGTACGACCGGCAGAGCATGGTGATCCTCGGCGATCCCACGGTGTGCGTACCGCCGCTGTAGGGCGCCGGCCTACCCGGGACCGGCCGGCATGGCGGCCATCACCAGCTCGACGTCCCGGTCGCTGAGCTGCGGAAAGTCCTCGTACCACCGGCCCACGGCGGTGAACCGCGCGGGCGCCAGCAGGCAGATCACCGCGTCCGCCTCGGCCGCCATCGCGTCCTGGGCGGCGGTCGAGCAGACCGGCGCGGCCAGGATCAGCCGGCGTGGCCCGTCGGCTCGGAGCCGCCGCAGCGCCGCCCGGGCGGTCACCCCGGTGGCCAGACCGTCGTCGACCACCACCACGACCCGATCGCGCACGGCCAGCGGCGGCCGCCCCGGCCGGTAGCGCTCCAGCCGTCGCCGGGCCTCGGCCCGTTCCCGCCGCACCGTCTCGGCCAGGTCGTCCTCGATCAGCCCGAGCTGGTCGAGCGTGTCGTGGTCGAAGATGGGGTCGCCGTCGGCGGCCAGCGCACCCACGCCGAACTCCGGCCGGCCGGGCGCGGCGATCTTGCGGACCACCAGCAGGTCGAGATCGCCGCCGATCGCCGTGGCCACCGGGGCGGCGACCGGGACCCCGCCGCGGGGCAGTGCCACCACCAGCGGCCGGCCGTCCGACGCGGCCGGACCGAGGTGGGCCGCCACCCGTTCGGCGAGCGCCCGGCCGGCCTCCGCGCGGTCGGCGAACCGGTTCTTGTGCCACACCTGCATGGGTTGTCCCCCATCCGTCGGGCTCACACCTGACTGTCCCCGGTTCGGCGCACCCCGACAACCATGCCGTCGGCGTCGGTCACGTACCGGCCGTTGGACAGATCGAGGATGGTCAGGTGGTTGCCGAACGGATCGGCGACCACCGCGACCCGGCCGACCGGGATGTCGAACGGCCCCGCCACCACCGTGCCACCGGCCGCGGTGATCCCGGCGATCGCCGCGTCCACCGACCCGACCAGGAAGTCCACCTCGGGTTCCGGCTGGGCGGTGGTGAGCACCAGCTCGGCCTCGCCGCCGGGGAGGCGCAGTCCGGCGGCCGCGGGGGTCCGCCAGAGCAGCTCGTGTCCCAGCCGGTGGCGGTAGAAGGCGAGACCCCGGTCGAGATCCGGCACCGGGATCTGCACGCAGTCGACGGTGTGCAGCAGGGCCATGCCGGCACGCTACTCCCCCGGGCCGAGCGCCACCTTGAGGTCCAGCACCGGGGTGCCGTCGATCGCCTCCAGCGGCCCCACCCGCAGCCGGCCCGGCTCGACCGCCAGCACGGTGACCGGATGCAGGCCGACCGGATTCGGCCGGTCCGGCGACCGGGTGCGGAACACGCCGGTCAGCGGCTGGTCCGCGTCGTTGCGGGGATGGGTGCGCAGGGTGTCCCGGTCGGCCGCGTGCAACCACGTGAGGACCAGCAGCCGGTCGCCCGCCTCGATGCCGTCGGCGGCCGGGCGGACGTCATCGGCCAGCTCGATCCAGGCCGCCGGCGCACCCTCGGCACCCTGCCGCGGCGCCGCGGCCAGATCGGTCAGGGCGGACCGCACGTGACCGACCGCCCGCACCTCCCAGTGATCCTCCATGCTGGTGCACCTTAACTCAGGTGACGGTCCGGCGGTCGTCGAGCAGGCGGCGGGTGGCGCCGGTGCGGTCGAGCAGCTCGAGCAGCGGCACCGCCACCCGGCGGGTGGTGTTCAGCGCCCGGCGCGCCTCGCTCAGCGTGAACGGCTGCGGCAATCGGGCCAGCACCTCCACCGCCCGTTGCGGCGCATCCGGCGGCAGCACCACGTTCTCCGCCAGCTGCATCACCAGGCCGGCCCGCACCGCCGCGCCCACCTGCCGCGCGCCCAGCCCGAGCTCGGCGAGCCGGTCGGCCTCCGGCGCGGCGAACGGCCGTTCGGCCAGGTCGGCGAACGCCCGATCGACCGCCGCGGTCAGCTCGGCCGGCAGACCGGTCGGTCCGGCGGAGACCCGACCGCCGCGTACCACCAGGGGCGGCTCGGCGAGCGCCTCGACCAGGGACCGGTCTGGCAGGCCCAGCCGGTGCCGCAGCGCCTCGACCGGTGCGCCCGGCTCCAGCGGGTGCCCGGCGGCGTACCGGGACGCCTCCTCGGACAGCCGGGTCCGCAATGCCGCCCAGTGACCCGGGTCGGCCAGCCACCGCCCGGCCACCGGGACGCCACCGGCCGGCACCCCCATCCGGTCCAGGTCGTCGCGGTGCACCAGCCGCCGGCGGCGCAGCTCCCCGGCCAGGTCCGGGACGCCGTCCATGGTGGACAGGTCGGCGGCCCGTCGGGCGGCGGCGCCCCGCCGGCTCAGCCCGGGCGGGGCCACGTCCAGCACGGTCACCCCGCCGGCGACGTGGTGCCGGCCGGGGTCGCGCAGCAGCGCCCGGTCGCCGATCCGCAACGGCAACGCCCGGCTCAGCCGCAGCCGGGCGGTGTCCGGGCCGAGCGGGCGAACCCGTACCGGCACCGCGGCCGAGCCGGTGTGCAAGGTGATGGTGGCCGGCAGGGTGGCCGCCGGGTCACCGTGCACCCGGACGTCGACCAGGTCGGTGAGCCGGAACCGCCCGCGGGTGAGCAGCGCGGCGCCGCGGGACACGGTGGCCTTGTCCACGCCACGCAGGTTTACCGCGACCCGGGCCACGGCGGTCACCGCGGGCACCGGCTCGCCGAGGCGCTGCAGGCCGCGGACCCGGACCGGCCGGGCGACGCCGGTCAGCTCCAGTTCGTCGCCGGCGGCCAGCGAGCCGGCGCCGAGCGTACCGGTGACCACCGTGCCGGCGCCTTTGATGGTGAACGACCGGTCGATCCACAGCCGCACCGGCGCCGCCGCGTCCGGCTCGGGCAGCCCGGTGACCAGCCGGTCCAGGGCGGCGCGCAGCTCGGGCAGCCCGGCGCCGGTGCGTCCGCTGACCGCAACCGCCGGCACCGCACCGAGCGAGGTGGCGGCGATCTCGGCCCGCGCCCGGGCCGTCGCCGCACCCGGTTCGGCCAGGTCGCTGCGGGTCACCACGAGCAGCCCGTGCCGCACGTCGAGGGCGTGCAGCGCGGCCAGGTGCTCGGCCGACTGCGGCATCCAGCCCTCGTCGGCGGCGACCACGATCATCGCGGCCGGCACCGGGCCGACGCCGGCCAGCATGTTCGGGACGAACCGCTCGTGGCCCGGCACGTCGACGAACGCGACCGTGCCACCCGAGTCCAGGGTGGTCCAGGCGAATCCCAGGTCGATCGTCATGCCGCGGCGGCGTTCCTCCGCCCACCGGTCCGGTTCCATCCCGGTGAGCGCCCGCACCAGGGTCGACTTGCCGTGGTCCACATGCCCGGCGGTGGCGACGACGTGCATGTCAGTGCTCCGCCGCGGCGATCACCGCGGCCACCAGCGCGGTGTCCGCTCCGGCCGGTACGCAGCGCAGGTCGAGCAGCAGCCGGCCGCGCTCCACCCGGCCGACCACCGGCGGCGTGCCGGTGCGCAGCGGCCCGGCGAGCGCCGGTGGCAGGGCCACCGCCCAGGACGGCAGCTCCAGCTCGGGGGCGCCGCCGCCACCCACCACCGCGACCGACCGCACCAACTCGGCGCCGGGTCCGGGCAGCATCGCCACCACCCGTTCGGTCCGGGTCCGCAGCTGCGCCGGGTCGACCCGCAGCGCCCGCCAGGTGGGTGTCTCCGGACCGGACACGGTGGCCTGCAACGCGGCCAGGGTCAGCTTGTCCACCCGCAGCGCCCGGGCCAGCGGATGCCGGCGCAGCCGCTCCACCATGGCGGCGCCGCCGAGCAGCAGCCCGGCCTGCGGTCCGCCGAGCAGCTTGTCGCCGCTGGCCACGACCAGGTCGGCGCCGGCCTTGAGCGTGGTCGCCGCGTCCGGCTCGTCCGGCAGCAGCGGGTCGGGGGCGAGCAGGCCGGAGCCGATGTCGGCGACCACCGGTACGCCCAGCCCGGCCAGGTCGGCGAGCCCGACGCCGGCGGTGAAGCCGCGGACCACGAAGTTCGACGGGTGCACCTTGAGCACGAAGCCGGTGGCCGGCCCGACCGCGGCGGTGTAGTCGGCGAGCGACGTGCGGTTGGTGGTGCCCACCTCGCGCAGCCGCGCACCGGTGGACTCGAGCAGGTCCGGCAGCCGGAAACCGTCCCCGATCTCGATCAGCTCCCCCCGGCTGACCACGATCTCCCGGCCCGCCGCCAGCGCGGTGGCGGCCAGCACCAGCGCCGCCGCGCCGTTGTTCACCACGTGCACGGCCCCGGCGTCCGGTACCGCGGCGGCCAGCGCGGCCAGCGCGGTCCGGCCGCGGCGGGCCCGCCGGCCGGTGCCCAGGTCGAGTTCGACGTCGGTGTGCCCGGCGGCCGCGGTGATCGCCTCGGTCGCGGCCGGGGAGAGCGCGGCCCGGCCCAGGTTGGTGTGCAGGACGACGCCGGTCGCGTTGAGCACCGGGCGCAGCCCACCGGCGGTGGCCGGCAGGGCGGCCACCGCGGCGTCGGCGACCGCGCCAGGGTCGATCTCGCCGGCGCGGGCGCGCTGCTGGGCGGCGGTGACAGCCGCCTTGACCGGGCCGCGGCCGAACCGGCCGGCCGCCGCCACCAGGCGCGGATCGGCCAGGACCACATCGGTACGCGGCACGCGCCGCCGCGGATCCACCGGCGCCTGGTCCACGTGTGCCCTCCTGACGTGCTGGCGGAGACGGACGGGAATCGAACCCGCCTGACCCGGATACCGGGCCACACCGGTTTTGAAGACCGGGAGGGGCACCAGCCACCTGAACGCCTCCGCGATCACCCTATCCGGCGGTTCCCGGTGACCCGTGGGAGAGTGCCAAGGTGACGACTGCGACCCATACCCCCCGATTGACCCAGTACGCGCACGGCGGCGGGTGCGCGTGCAAGATCCCGCCGGGCGAGCTGGAGTCGGTGGTGGCCGGGCTGGTCGCCGGCCACCCACCGGCCGGGCCGGATGACCTGCTGGTCGGCCTGGCGGACGGGGACGACGCGGCGGTCGTCCGGATCACGGCCGGCATCGCGGTGGTGGCCACCGCCGACTTCTTCACCCCGGTGGTGGATTCGGCGTACGACTGGGGCCGGATCGCGGCCGCCAACGCGCTGTCCGATGTGTACGCGATGGGCGGCACCCCGGTGGTCGCGGTGAACCTGCTCGGCTGGCCGCGCGACGTGCTGCCGATGGAGCTGGCCGCCGAGGTGCTGCGCGGCGGCCTGGAGGTGGCCCGGGCGGCCGGCTGCCACGTGGCCGGCGGGCACAGCGTGGACGATCCGGAGCCCAAGTACGGCATGGCGGTCACCGGGGTGGCCGACCCGCAGCGGCTGATGCGCAACGACGCCGGCCGGGCCGGGCTGCCGCTGACCCTGACCAAACCGCTGGGCATCGGCGTGCTGAACAGCCGGCACAAGGCTACCGGCGAGGTGTTCCCGCAGGCGATCGCCGTGATGACCGACCTGAACCGGGCGGCGGCCGAGGCCGCGCTGGCCGCCGGGGCGACCTGCGCGACCGACGTCACCGGGTTCGGCCTGCTCGGGCACCTGCACAAGCTGGCCCGGGCGTCCGGGGTGACCGCGCGGGTGGACGCGGCCGCGGTGCCCTACCTGGACGGCGCCCGGGCGGCACTGGCCGAGGGGTACGTCAGCGGCGGCACCCGGCGCAACCTGGACTGGGTCCGCCCGCACCTGGATGCCGGCCGGGTGGCCGGGGAGGAGCTGCTCCTGCTCGCCGACGCGCAGACCTCCGGCGGCCTGCTGGTGGCCGGCGAGGTGCCCGGCCACCCGGTGATCGGCGAGCTGTCGCCGGCCCGCGACGACGGCATCACCGTGATTCTGCGGTGACCTTCGGAGCCGACGGCATCTTGGTGATCAGCGGCAGCACCAGCGCCACCAGGGCCACCACGGCGATGACCGTGAACGGCACCGTGTAGCTCTGGTCATTGGCCTCGTACAGCCATGCGGTGACCAGCGGGCCGACCACGCCGCCGATGCTCCACGCGACGATCATCGCGCCGTAGATGGCGCCGGCGTTCGGGGTGCCGTAGTAGTCGGCCGCCGTCGCCGGCATGGTGCCGAAACCACCGCCGTACGCCAGATAGATCAGCGCGGCGAGCAGGGCGAAGATCACGAACGCCGCGGCGTGCGGCAGGATCGCGAAACAGATCGCCTGCAACGCGAGCATGCCGAGGAACGCGCGCATCCGGCCGATCCGGTCGGACAGCCATGCCCACGCCACCCGGCCGGCGCCGTTGAACAGCCCCAGCACGCCGACCAGCCCGGCCGCGGTGGCCGCGGTTACCCCGGTGATGTCCCGGGCGGCGTCGGCGGCCTGCGAGATCAGCGCGATGCCGCACGCGACGTTCAGCGCCAGGATCCCGGTGAGCATGTACCACTGCGGGGTGCGCAGCGCCTCGGACAGCGTGTAGACACGGGTGCCGGCCACCGCCGGCCCGGCCGCCGCGGGCTCGAATCCGGGCACGCGGTAGCCCTCCGGTGGGTTCCGGAAGAACAACGCCCCGACCAGGCCCGCGATCAGGTAGGCGATGCCCAGCGGCAGGAACACGCTGGGCTTGTCGTCGGTGCCACCGAGCAGCGCCTTGGCGACCGGCGCGGTGATCACCGCGCCGAAACCGAACCCGGCGACGGCGATGCCGGTGATCAGGCCACGGCGGTCCGGGAACCACTTGGCGAGCATCGCGATCGGGGTGATGTACGCGGCGCCGAGGCCGATGCCGCCGAGCACCCCGTACGTGAGGGTCAACAGCCACAGCTGGTCGCTCGAGGAGACCAGGGAGGCCCCCATGATTCCGATCGAGTAGAGCACCACCCCGCCGAGCGCGACCGGGCGCGGCCCGCGCCGGTCCTGGATGCGGCCGCCGACCAGGCTGCCGATGAAGATCGTGCCGATCGCCACCTCGAACGGCAGCACCGCCTCCGCCTTGCTCCAGCCGAACTGCTCCTGCAACGGCTCGTTGAAGACGCTCCAGGCGTACACCGCGCCGAGGGCGAGCTGCACCAGGACCGCCGCGACGACGATCCACCACCGGCCTCGGGTGGGATCGCGGTCGTCGGCCCGGTCCGGGGTGGATGAGCTCGCCGTTGCCATGTCGGCCTCCCTGGGGGATCAGAGTCCGGCAGCGGCCGGTCCCTGCTGGGTCTTCGGGGTGGCGGCCTCCTCGGAGGCCAGCCGTCCGGCCAGGCGTTCCCGCTGCGGCAGGACGGTGTACTTCGGGTCCCTGGCCGACGCCATACCCCCATCGAAGATTCCGAATCGCGTCATCAGCGATGCGGTGAGCAGCGACAGCCCGGACAGCGCGGACACCACCCGGCTACGGCCGCCCAGGACGGCGCCGGCGACGCCCAGCGCGGTCAGGGTCCGGCCGCCGTGCAGCAGGCGCCCGGCGCGGCCCTCGGCGTACGGCTCGCTCAGGATGCCCTTGGTGGTCTCCACCCGGTGGGCGCCGTAGAGCTCCATCGCCGCGCCCAGGATGGCCAGCCGGCTCGCCGGGCCGGTCTGCCCGGGCGGCGCCGCGATCAGGCCCACGCCGGCGCCGCTGGCCAGGGCGCTGCCGGCGAAGACGAACGGCAGTTCGGCGTACGCGGCGTGCCAGCTGGGCGTCGCGGTGTCGGCGAGCAACACCCCGGTGTAGGTGGCCAGGGCCGGCGCCAAGGCCGCGGCGCCGTACTGCCCGGCCGTGCCGAGCGGCGGCAGTACCCGGCGGGCCAGGCCGAATACGCCACGGTCGGGCAGCAGCGGTGCGAACTCGGCCACGCCGGACACCCCGGCGGCGGCGCCGAACGCGCTGAGGATCCAGGTGCCCATCGACATCGGCGAGGTCGGCTTGGCGATCCGCAGCATGTGGTGGAAACGGGCCGGCCGGCCGAGGTCGTTGATCAGGAAGTAGGTGCTCGCGGCGAGGGCGCCGAGCGCGGTCACCCGGCCCGCGCGGCGCAGCGCGGGCCGGCCGGTGGCGTCCCCGCCCGCGGCGAGCACCGCGGACCCGGCGGCCAGCCCGCCGGGGAACAGGTACGCGGCGATGTCGTGGTGCCAGGCCGCCGCCTTCACGATGGGCCGGCCGTAGTAGGAGCGGAACTCGGCCGGCGGCACCATCGACTGCTCGCCGCCGCCACCGCCGCGCCGCTTGCGCCGGTGCCCGTTGCGGGACGGCACCTCCTCGCGGACCGGGCCGCCGGGGGCCTCGTCGCGGGCCAGGCCGCTGCCCGGCCGGCCGGCCGGCGGCGGGCTCACCGCATCGCCGCTGCGGCGGGACTTCCGGCGGAGTCTCATCGGCGTCCTCCGACGAACGAGGCGACGACGGCGGCGGCCATGGCCAGCCCGGCCAGCCCGGCGCGCCGCCACATCGCCGGCAGGTCCCGGGTGGTCACGATCGGGTCGGGCGGCAGGCCGTACACCTCGGGCTCGTCCAGCAGCAGGAAGAACGCGCCGTCGCCGCCGACCCCGTCGTTCGGGTCGTTGCCGTACAACCGGGCCTCGGTGACGCCCTGCTCGTGCAGCTTCTCCACCCGGTGCTGGGCGCGGCCGCGCAACTCGTCCAGCTCGCCGTACTGAATGGACTGGGTCGGGCAGGCCTTGGCGCAGGCCGGCATCAGGCCGTCGCCGATCCGGTCATAGCACAGCGTGCACTTCCACGCCCGGCCGTCGCCCTGGCGCTGGTCGATCACGCCGTACGGGCAGGCCGGAATGCAGTAGCCGCAGCCGTTGCAGATGTCCTCCTGCACCACCACCGTGCCGAACTCGGTGCGGAACAGCGCGCCGGTCGGGCAGACGTCCAGGCAGCCGGCGTGCGTGCAGTGTTTGCACACATTGGACATCATCAGCCAGCGGAAGTCGGTGCGGGGGGCGTCGACGGTCCGGCCCGGCAGGTCGGACATCGGCATGCCGAGGAACTCCGGTTCCGGCTTGGGCGGTGCGATGGTGGCGGCCGCGGCCAGGGCGTCCACCGCCGGGGGAACGCCCGGCTCGGTGCCGGTGTCCGGACCGGTGGTGGCGCCGACCACGGCGGTGTGCGCGCTCGCCGACGGCCCGACCGGCAGCCCGGCGAACGCCCCGGGCGTGTCGGTGCCGCCGCCGGTGCTCGCCCGGGGCTGCTCGATGAACGCCACGTGCCGCCACGAGTTCGCGGTCAGCCCGCCGGTGTTGTCGTACGAGGTGCCGAGCAGGTTGAAACCGTCGTCCGGGATGAGGTTCCACTCCTTGCACGCCACCTCGCACGCCTTGCAGCCGATGCAGACGCTGGTGTCGGTGAAGAAGCCCATCCGCGGCGGCGCGTCGAGGTACCCCGCGTCCGGCGCGGGATCGAGCGGGCCGTAGAGGCTGTTAGTGCCCATCGTCGCCGTCCTCGGTCCTCATCGGCGTGTGGTGACCGGCGGCCAGCCCGGCGCGGTCGCGGTACTCCTGCACGTACGCGATCAGGTCGGCGCCGGTCGGACGGCGGCCGGGCCGGATGTCGCAGGTGCCCACCTTGCTCTCCTGGATCAGGACGTTCGGATCCAGCGTGATGCCGATCAGGTCGTTCGCCGAGTCACCGGTGACCAGGCCCTCGCTGCCCCAGTGGTACGGCATCCAGATCTGGTGGATCACCCGGCCGTCGATGCGCAGCGGGGTGAGCCGGTCGGTGACCATCACCCGGGCCTCGATCGCCGCCCGCGCGGTGACGACGTGTGCCCAGCCCAGGTGGTCCAGGCCCCGTTCGGCGGCCAGCTCCGGCGACACCTCGACGAACATCTCCGGCTGCAGCTCGGACAGGTAGGCCAGCTGCCGGCTCATCCCGCCCGCGGTGTGGTGCTCGGTGAGCCGGCTGGTGCTGAACACGTACGGGTAGACCTCGGCGTGCCGCTCCGGCGGGCTCGGGTTGGTGAAGTTGTCCGTGCGTTCGTACACCTTGCGGGTCGGGTTGGCCTGCTGGGTGTAGAGCGGGTTGCGCACGGCCGACTCGGCCGGCTCATAGTGCGCCGGCATCGGACCGTCGATCAGCCCGCTGGGCGCGTACAGCCAGCCCTTCCCGTCGCCCTGCATGATGAAGGCGTCGTCGCCGGCCAGCGCCGCCACGCCGCTGGCCCCCTCCGGCGGCCGGTACGACGGCGGCTTGGTCTTCTCGAAGTCCGGCACGTCGTAGCCGGTCCACTGGCCGGCGTCGTCGTCCCACCAGACGTACTTCTTCCGCTCCGACCAGGGCTTGCCGTCCGGGTCGGCGGACGCCCGGTTGTAGAGGATGCGCCGGTCCATCGGCCAGGCCCAGCCCCACTCGCGGGCCACCCAGTCCTGCTCGGATCCGGGCTTGCGGCGGGCCGCCTGGTTGACGCCGTCCTTGTAGACCCCGGAGTAGATCCAGCAGCCGCAGACGGTGCTGCCGTCCGCCTTGAGCGCGGCGAAGCCGGGCAGCGGCGCGCCGGTCGCGACCTCGTACCCGTTGATCTCCTTGAGCACGGCCTCGGCGCTGGGTTCGTCGCCGCGCTCGCCGTGCATCGGGTAGTCCCAGGTGAGGTTGAGCACACCCTGGTCGCGCTCCCGGGTCGAGCCGGCCAGCCGCTGCCGGATCAGCCGGCCCAGGTGGTAGAAGAACCACAGCTCGGAGCGGGCGTCGCCGGGCGGTTCGACGGCCTTCTCCCGCCACTGCA
>DASSAL010000327.1:0-6496 GCA_035685405.1 Actinoplanes sp.
CCACGAGCTGGCCGCGCTGGCCGGTGCCGCCGCCGCGGCCGGGCGGGCCGGTGCGCCGGGCGCCGCAGGTGACCCGTGGGACCGCTGGCAGCCCACCCCCGGCCGGCCCGGCGAGGCGGCGCCGGAGGTGCGGGTGGGCCGGTTGCTGCTGCCGTACGACGGTGACGTGCCCGCCCTGGTCCCGCTGCTGGACCGCGGGCACGTGGTGGTCCGCGGCGACCACCGGGCGGGCGACGACGTGGTGGCCGGACTGGTACTGCGCGCGCTCGGCACGGCGTACCCGGGTGGGGTGCGGGTGGTCGGCTACGACCCGAAGCACCTCGGCGGCGGGCTGGCCGGCTTCGCGCCGCTGGCCGGCGCCGGCCTGCTCACCTTCGCCGGCCCCGGAGAGCTGGGTGCGCTGCTCGACGACCTCGTCGGCCAGGTACGGCGGATCAACGAGACGGTGCTGGCCGGTGAGCACACCTCGGTGCGGGAACTCGCCGTGGCCACGCACCGCCGGCCCGAGCCGTGGCGGGTCGCGGTGCTGCTCGACCCCGGGCAGCTGAACCGGCACGAACGGGATCAGCTGGATCGGCTGCTGCGGACCGGCGCGGCGTGCGGCGTGCATCTGGTGATCCGCGGGCTGCCGATCGACCCGGCGCCGGGGGTCGAGGTGATCAACGCCGAACCCGGGGATGCGGCCCGGATCAGCAGCGCCGGTGACCTGCCGGTCCGGCTGGACGCCGGGCCGCCGGCGGCGGTGCTGACCCGGACCAGCCGGCGGATCGCCGACGAGGTGGCGGCCGGACCGGCGCCGGTGGCGCTGGCCAGCCTGCTGCCCCCGGTGGACTGGCAGGAGAGGTCGGCGACCGGCTTGACCGCCCCACTCGGTGACAGCCCGCAGGGCGCCGAGGTACGGGTGACCCTCAGCGACTATCCGCCGCACGCACTGATCGCCGGGCCGTCCGGCACCGGCAAGACCAACCTGATCTACGCGTGGATGGGCGCGCTGTCCGCCCGGTACTCCCCCGACGAGCTGGCGTTCTATCTGCTCGACTTCAAGGAGGGGGTGTCCTTCGCCCGGTTCGCGCCGGGCCGCCGCGACCCCAGCTGGCTGCCGCACGTCCGGCTGGTCGGCGTCAACGTCAACACCGACCGCGAGTTCGGCCTGGCGTTGCTGCGGTTCCTCGGGGCCGAGCTGCGCCGCCGGGCGGACGCGGCCAAGCGGTACGAGGTGAGCAACCTGGCCGAGCTGCGCGCCGAGGACCCGGACGGGCACTGGCCGCGGATCGTCGCCGTGGTGGACGAGTTCCAGGTGCTGCTGGCCGGCCGGGACGCGCTCACCACCGAGGCGGTGAACCTGCTCGAGGACCTGGCCCGCCGTGGCCGCTCCCAGGGCATCCACCTGGTGCTGGCCAGTCAGGACGTGTCCGGCATCGAGGCGCTGTGGGGCCGGCCCGCGCTGGTCGCCCAGTTCTCCCTGCGGATCGCGCTGCCCCGCGCCCGCCGGGTGCTGGCCGAGGGCAACCTGGCCGCCGACTCGCTGCCGCGCTATCACGCCGTGGTGAACGCCGACTCCGGGGCGGAGGTGGCCAACCGGATCGTCCGGGTGCCGGCGGCCGGTGACCGGGAGAGCTGGAGCGAGCTGCAGCACCGCCTGTGGCGCCGGCGCCCCCACGACCTGGCCGCGCCGCGGCTCTTCGACGGTGACGCCGTGCCGCGGCTCGTCGACAGCCCGGACTTCCGGCGGTTCACCCCGGCGGACGCGGTGGCCGCGCCGGTGGCGCTGCTGGGCGAGACGATCGACGTGGCGGCCCGCTCGGCGCGTACCGTGCTGCGCCGGGTGCCCGGCCGCAACCTGGCGGTGCTCGGCACCCGGGTGGACGAGGCGTGCGCGGTGCTGGGCACGGCGGCCCGGTCGCTGGCCGCCCAGTTCACGCCGGGCGCCGCCCAGTTCTCGCTGGCCTGCCTGGACCCGGACGCGATCGGTGCGGTCGAGGCGCTGCACGCCGAGCTGCCCCGGGAGACCGGCCGATACGACGCCGGCGACGTGGCCTGGCTGCTGGAGGACGCCGCCGCGACGGAGACGCCCCGGGAGCGACCGCACTTCATCTTCCTGTACGCGGCCGACGCGGTCCCGGCGATCGACGACGACCTGCGCCGGGTGCTGCGGCAGGGCCCGGAACGCCGGATCCACGTGCTCGGCTGGTGGCGGGGCGCGGCGCTGCTGCGCGACACCCTGGGCGGGCAGGGGTCGCGGACCGACGCGATCGGCGCGTGGGTGGCGCTGGACGTGCACGGCAGCGAGCTGACGCCGTACTACCCGGGCGCCGGGCCGCCGTCCTGGTATCCGCGGCCGTGGCGCGGGCTGCATTTCGACCGGTCGGTGCACCGCGGCGCCGAGGTGATCATCCCGTACGGATCGGCATGAGCGCGCTGCCGGATCACGACACCGCCGGGTACCGCGCGGTCCTGCACCGGCTGGCCGGGCTGGACGCCGAGGCGGCGGCGGACCGGGCCGAGGCGACCGGGTGGCACGACGCCCGGGTGGCCGCCGCCGACGCCGCCGTGCACACCGCCGAGGAGGAGGTCCGCGAGTCCGAACGGGCGCTGCGGGCGGCGCGCCGCGAGCGGGAGGAGGTCGACGCCCGGGCGGCGCAGATCTGGTCGGACTACGTGCACGCGGCGGGCACCTCGGTGGAGCGGTACGGGCGAACTCCGCCCGAGCCGTCGGTGCCCCGGCAACGTGACCGGGAAGCCGACGAGTACCTCCAGGAGGCGGCCGCGACGATCAAGCAGGAGCCGCCGCGGCGCCCCCTGAACGGGGCGACCACGGTGATGTTCGCCGCCTTCGGGTTCATGGGTGGCGCCCTCGGCGCGGCCGCGTACCAGGTGCTGCGGTGGGCCGGGCGGACGGCCGGCGACGACTGGGCGGTCGGCCTGCCGGTGCTCGCGTTGCTGGCCCTGCTGCTCGGCCCGGTGCTGGCCACGTTCGGCGCCAAACGGGTGGCCGATCGCCGTGGCGTCGGCCTGGACGCCACCGCGGTGCTCACCGTGTTGATCACCGGCCTGCTCACCGCCGGCCTGCTCTACACCGCCCTGGGCGGCGGCGCGTCCCCGGCCTGAGGCGGGCCTCAGGCCGGCACGGCCACCGCCTCCCTGAGCAGCCGGCGGGCCAGCACCAGCCGGTCCGCGTCGTCGTCCAGCGGCAGGTCGCCCACCCGGCACCGGTCGCCGGACAGCACCATCCGCAGGGCCGGCTCGCAGAACGCCGGGAACCGCAGGGTCCGGTCGGCCAGCCGCAGCACCACGTGGTCCGGGCCGTCGCCGGTGAGCCGCCGGCGCAGCCCCGGGCGGGCCGCGATCCGGTCGTCCGGTGTCAGCCGCGCCGCGAAGTCGAGCTGGGCCACCGGGCTGATCGGCGCCGGCCGCGATGACGGCCAGGCCCGTTCGCGGAGCCGGCCGGCGACCTCGGCCGGGTCGGCGGTCGGCAACCAGTCCCGCAGCGCCGCCACCGTCGCGGTGAGCTCCGGGCCGATCGCGTCCGGGTCGGCGACGTCCAGGCCGAACGGCAGCGTGGCCCGCAGCCGCTGATCCCGTACGGCGAGACCGAGCAGTTCCTCGACGATCGCGTACCGGGTGAGCGCCCGGACGCCGATGGTCAGATGCAGCGAGCGCCGGCCCTGCGCCTCGGCCGAGTGCAGCCAGCCGCGCGGCCGGTACAGGGCGTCGCCCGGGGCGAGCACCACGTCCAGGTCCGGATCGCCGGAGGCGGTGGCCGACACCTCGTCCTTGCGCCCGCCCCAGGCCTGGCGTTCCAGCGGTTCGGGCAGCACCGGCGGGTGGATCCGCCAGCGTTTGGTGCCGTCCACCTGCAGGACGAAGACGTCGTGGGTGTCGTAGTGGGTGGCGAACCCCCGGTTGCCCGCCGGGGTGAGGTACGCGTTCACCTGCAGCGGCTGGTTCAGCTCGTCGCCGAGCCGGCGGGCGTACTCGATCAGCGGCGGCCAGATCCGGTGCAGGCCCTGCAGGACGAGCGTGGCGCCGTCCGCGTACAGCTGCAGGATCTTGTCGTCGATGATCTGGTCGGCGACCTCCGCCCCGGCCCCGCCGGAGCCGGTGAACCGGCCGGCCGGCAGCACCGTGCCCTGGTCGGCCACCCGCAGGAACGGGGTGCGCAGACCGCGGCGGCTGAGCAGTTCGTCGACCGCGTCCGGGGAGAGCAGGTCGGCGAAGCCGTCCGGCCCGGCCAGCTCACCGGCCCGGGACAGCAGCGGCTGCTTTCCCCAGTACGCGGCGGCGAACTTCTCCGGGTCGGTGGCGATGGCGCGGCGCAGTGCCGGGCGGTCCCCGCCGCCCGGCATCTGGTCGATCATCGAATGGCTCTCAGCGGGCGCTGCCGTCGGCGCCACCGTCGGAGCCGAACGGGTTGGCCCCGCCGTCGGCCACACCCTCACCGCCGGCGCTGCCGTCCGCGCCGCCGTCGTGGCCGTCCGGGTTCGAGCCGCCGTCCGCGATGCCCTCGCCACCCGAGGCGCTGCCGTCCGCGCCGCCGTCGTGCCCGGACGGGTAGGCGCCGCCGTCCGCGGGTCCCTCGCCACCGGCGCTCGCGCTGCCGCCGGTGATGTCGTCGTCGTTGAGTCGCATGCCGCACTCCTTGACTAGTGTGTGGAGTCCCCGTCGTACCCGTGCGTGATCACGCCTAACCCGGCCGGTCGCCGGGTATGCAGAAGATGTGCTTCTGATCGGGACGTCCGGCTGGCAGTACCGGGACTGGCGGCCCGGTCTGTACCCCGCCGAGCTGCCTCAGCGCCGGTGGCTGGAGCACTACGCCGAACACTTCCGGGTGGTCGAGGTCAACAACGCGTTCTACCGCCTGCCCGAGCGGAGCACCTTCCAGCAGTGGCGCGAGCGCACCCCGGACGACTTCCGGATGGCCGTGAAGATGAGCCGGTACCTGACCCACATCAAGCGCCTGCGGGAGCCGGCCGAGCCGGTGGACCGGTTCCTGAGCCGCGCCGAGGCGCTCGGCGACAAGCTGGGTCCGGTGCTGATCCAGCTGCCGCCCACGCTCAAGGCCGACGTCGCGGCGCTGGACGAGACGCTGAGCCGGTTCCCGCCGCACGTCCAGGTGGCGGTCGAGCCGCGGCACGACTCATGGTGGACCGCCGAGGTGCGGGATCTGCTGAAACGGCACGGCGCGGCGCTGGCCTGGGCGGACCGCAACAGCCGGCCGCTGACCCCGCGGTGGGAGACCGCCGATTTCGGGTACCTGCGGATGCACGAGGGCCGGGCGAAACCCTGGCCGAGGTACGGGCGCGGCGCCCTGTCGTCGTGGCTGGACCGGCTGCCCACCGACCGGCCGGTCTGGGTGTTCTTCAACAACGACCCGGGCGGGGCGGCGGTGATCGACGCGGCCGCGATGGCCGGCATGGCGCGCCGGCGCGGGGTCGACGTCAGCCGGGTGGTCAGTCCTCCCCGAGCAGCTCGATGAACGTGCTCGCGTTGCGCTGGGCGTAGTCGGAATAGCAGTTGTTGAACAGCACGTGTGTGGTGTCGGTCTGCGCGGCCAGCTCCGTCAGGCGCGGCGCCCACTCGGCCAGCTCGGCATCGGAATAGCGGTAACCGAACTTCTCGTGGATGTCCTTGCTGGTCCACTTGTCGCTGTGCCCGTGGAACCGGACCACGGCCAGGTCGGCGGTGGCTGCCACCACCGGGGGCACCGAGGTCTTGTGCCCCTGCGGCATGTCCACGCAGACGAACGGCAGCCGGTGCGCGCGCAGGAAGTCCAGCGTCTCGTCGGCGTTGCCGCGCTCGAACCAGGAGGCGTTACGCAGCTCGAAGACCGGGCGCAGCGGCTTGCAGCGGTGCGCCACCTCGAGCATGTACTCCTTGTTGGACTTGCGGATGCCGAACCACGGCGGGAACTGGAACAGCAGCGCGCCCAGCTTGCCGGCTTGGACCAGCGGGTCCAGGGCGCTGAGGAACCGGGTCCAGATCTCCTCGTACGCCTGCGGCGGCAGGTCACCGGGATAGACGTTCTTCTTGTCCGTCTCCGGGCGCAGATCCTTGTAGATCGCCGACACCTTGGTGGGGTGCCCGGTGAGCAGGCTGAACGCCTTGATGTTGAAGGTGAAGTGCCCGGGCGTACGGTCCGCCCACAGCCGGGTGGTCTGCTCGTTCGGCGGGCCGTAATAGGTGGAGTCCACCTCCACCACCGGGAAGTGCCGGGCGTAGTACGCCAGCCGTTTCTCCGGGTTGTCAGCGGTTTGCGGGTACCAGCCCGACGCGAGCAGCGTGCGGTCGGTCCAGGACGCGGTGCCGACCTCGATCTTCCCCATGCCGACACGCTATCCCCGATGCGGCCGGTCCGCCGCCGCCCGACCCGGCCGTCCCAGCCGGCTGTTCCCAGCCGGCCGTTCCCAGCCGGCCGTTCCGGGGCCGCTGGCTGACTGGACCGTCCAGTTCCCGGTACTGGACGGTCTAGTTGGTACTGGACGGTCTAGTTGGCGTA
>DASSAL010000328.1:0-13380 GCA_035685405.1 Actinoplanes sp.
CGGCCGACCCGACCGCGTCGATCGCGACGTGCACACCGTCGGCGGGCGCTTTGCTCTGAACACCGGGAGGAATCACCTCGGCCGCCCTGCTCTGAGCACCGGGAGGCATCGGGTCGGTGGCCCACCGGGCGCCCACGGCCAGGGCGCGGTCCCGGGCGGCCGGGGACGGGTCGACCGCGGTCACCTCGGCGCCGAGGGCGGCGGCGATCATCACCGCCGACAGGCCGACCCCGCCGCAGCCGTGCACTGCCACCCGCTCACCCGCCGCCACCCGGCCCTGCGCGACGACGGCCCGGAACGCGGTGGCGAACCGGCAGCCGAGCGCGGCCGCGGCGACGAAGTCGACGGCATCCGGCAGGCGGACCAGGTTCAGGTCGGCGGCCCGCACCGCGACCAAGTCGGCGAACGACCCGGGGTGGGTGAAGCCGGGCTGGGTCTGGTCCGGGCAGACCTGCGCACGGCCGGTCCGGCACCACGCGCAGCGGCCGCATCCGTTGACGAACGGACTGGTCACCCGGTCGCCGACGGCGAACGACCGGACATCGCGCCCCATCTCGGCGACCACGCCGGCGAATTCGTGACCGGGAATGTGCGGCAGCGGCACCGGATCGTGGCCGCGCCAGGCGTGCCAGTCGGAGCGGCACACGCCGGTGGCGCGGACCTCGATCACCGCACCGTCGGCGGGGCAGCCGGGCGCCGGTACCTCGGTGAACCGAGGTTCGGCCCCGACCGCGTCATACCGGATCGCGCGCATCAGCGCAGCGCCCGGGCCGAGGCGTACAGGCACACCGCGGCAGCGGCGGCCAGATTGAGGCTTTCGGCGGCGCCGTAGATCGGTACGCGGACCCGGCGGTCGGCCGCGGCCAGCAACCCCCGGTCCAGGCCGTGCGCCTCGGAACCGAACAGCCAGGCAGTGGGCCGGTTCAGGGCGCCCGAGTCCAGCAGGTGGTCCAGGTCGTCGTCGCCGTGGCCGGTGGCCGCCAGCACCTGGAGACCGGCGTCGCGCAGCGTGTCCACCACCACGGCCGCGTCGCGTTCGCGGACCACGTCCACATGGAACAAGGAGCCGGCCGAGGCCCGGACGCACTTGCCGTTGTACGGGTCGACGGCCTCCCCGGCGAAGACCACCACACCGGCGCCGGCCGCGTCGGCCGTGCGCAGCACGGTGCCCGCGTTGCCGGGATCGCGGATGCCGGCGACGACCGCCACCAGCCGCTGGTCCAGGGCCGACCGCAGCGGCACGTCGATCTGCTCGCAGACGGCCACCAAGCCCTGCGGGTGCACCGTCTCGGTCAACCCGGCCAGCGCCTCGTCGGTGACCGGCGAGACGGCCGGCGCGAGCGCCACCAGGTCGGCGTGCCGGGCCAGGGCCGGCCCGGTGCCGAACAGGTCGACGACCACCCCGGCGGTCAGCGCTTCTCGCACCGCCTGCGGGCCTTCGGCCAGGAACCGGCGGCTCCGGTCGCGGTCCCGGCGCCGGAGCAGCTTGCGGGCGGCGGCCACCCGGGGCGTGCGGGACGTGAAAGGGTGCCCACCGACCCGCGCGGTGCCGGACGGAAAAAGGCGCCCTCCGGGCTCGGAGGGCGCCCTGTCCGTGGACAAATCAGGCAGCCTGGGCGGCGGCGCCGCCGGTGCCCTCAGCCGCCACCGCATCGGCGGCGATCTTGACGATCGCGGCGAACGCGGCGGCGTCGTTGACCGCCAGATCGGCCAGAATCTTGCGGTCCACCTCGACACCGGCCAGGCGCAGACCCTGGATCAACCGGTTGTAGGTGAGGCCGTTGGCGCGCGCACCGGCGTTGATCCGGGTGATCCACAGCTGGCGGAAGTCGCCCTTGCGGTCCCGGCGGTCCCGGTACGCGTACTGCATCGAGTGCAGCATCTGCTCCTTGGCCTTGCGGTACAGCCGGGAGCGCTGACCGCGGTATCCGCTGGCGGTCTCCAGCAACGTGCGACGCTTCTTCTGGGCGTTCACAGCCCGCTTGACGCGTGCCATTTCGGTACTCCTAACGGGGGAACGGGTGTGGCGCGCGTCAGCGGCCCAGCAGCTTCTTCACTCGCTTGAGGTCGGCCTTGGCCACCTGGACCGTACCGGTCATCCGGCGGGTGACGCGGGAGGACTTGCCTTCCAGCAGGTGCCGCTTGCCGGCCTGCTCACGGACGATCTTGCCCTTGCCGGTGAGCTTCACCCGCTTACCCATGCCGGTGTGGCTCTTCATCTTCGGCACTTGAAACGCCTCTCTGACTACTGCGCTGTGGTGTCGGGGGCCGGCGCCGGGCCGTCGCCGTCGCGCGGCTCGCGGGAGCGGTTGCCCCCGGTGGTCGCGGCGGCGGCCTTGGTGGCCCGGTGCGGAGCCAACACCATGATCATGTTTCGGCCGTCCTGCTTCGGACTGGACTCGACGAAGCCGAGGTCGGAGATCTCCTCGCTGAGCCGGCGGAGAAGCCGGAAGCCCAGCTCGGGGCGGCTCTGTTCACGACCACGGAACATGATCGTCACCTTGACCTTGTCGCCCGCCTTGAGGAAGCGGACCACGTGACCCTTCTTGGTCTCGTAGTCGTGCGGGTCGATCTTCGGCCGCAGCTTCATTTCCTTGATGACGGTCTGTTGCTGGTTGCGCCGGGCTTCGCGCGCCTTGAGTGCCGACTCGTACTTGAACTTGCCGAAGTCCATGAGCTTGCACACCGGCGGGCGGGCCATCGGCGCCACCTCGACCAGGTCCAGGTCGACGTCCGCGGCCAGTTGCAGGGCCCGCTCCAGGGGGACGATGCCCACCTGCTCACCCTCCGGGCCGACCAGTCGGACTTCCCTCGCCCGGATCTGCTCGTTCACGCGTGGTTCGACGCTGATGTGGCCTCCTCAGAACGATCTGCCTTCGAACTTCTCCTCGGTTTCCGCCGCGGGGAAGCTCTGCCAATGTCGCGGTCGGCCCCAGGCACCCCAGACGCGGGTGCCGGGAAAGCAGAAGGCCCCGGCACATGCCGGGGCCCGCTCGACCGGTCATCGGCGTCCATGAGGACGCGCACCGACACCGAAATATTCCGGGTCGGCTGACCGGACCCGGCCACCGTGAGACGGCTCGGGTGGGAACCGGCGGGCTCCTCTTTCGCGCCTGCCGCAGGACAGGCGTGGTCGACTGGCGACCAGTCTATCAGGCCTTCGCCGTGGCGGCGTGCAGGGCCCGCAGCGTCCGTACGCCGTCCACCGCGTAGTCCTTGTCCGCCGCCTGCAGCGCGTGCAGGGCGACCGTCTCGTCGTCGTGCAACTCCAGCGCGGCCCACGGCGAGTGGCGGTCGAACCGTACCGCCCGCACCGCCGACCAGGGCAGGTCGAAGCTGCCCACGACGTTGCGCACCTGGATCCGCTCGGCGTCGGCCCGCACCCGCGGCCGGGTGAACGCCAGGACGGCGACGCCGATCAGCAGGCCCAGTCCGATCATCGCCAGCTGGTCGCCGCGCTGATATTCGCCCCGGCCCATCCCGGTGGCCCCGCGCAGGCCGAAGCTCAGCACCGTGAACAGGATCATCACGGCGGCGGCCGCGATGCCCGCCACCCACCGGATCCGCCGAGGCCGATACACCACCACGGAAGCGATGCTACTCACAACCGGCAGTTGGCGATGTCGGTGACCAGGATGGCGCGGGCGCCCAGGTCGTACAGCTCGTCCATGATCCGGTGCACCTCGTCCCGCTCGACCATCGCCTGCACCGCCACCCAGCCCTCGCGGTGCAGCGGCGAGACCGTCGGCGACTCGATGCCCGGTGTCAGCGCGGTGGCCTTGTCGAGCAGGTCGGCCCGGACGTCGTAGGCGAGCATCACGTAGCTGCGGGCGACCAGCACCCCCTGCAGGCGGCGGATCAGCTGGGCCGCCTGGTCGGCGAAGTCGTCCCGCCGGCCGATCAGCACCGCCGACGACCGCAGAATCGGCTCACCGATCGTGACCAGGCCGGCCTGCCGCAGCGTGGCGCCGGTCTCCACCACGTCGGCGATCAGGTCGGCGACGCCGAGCCGGACCGCGTTTTCCACGGCGCCGTCCAGCCGGACCACTTCGGCGGCGATGTTGCGCTCGGCGAGATACCGCTCGACCACACCGGGGTACGCGGTGGCGATCCGCCGCCCGGCGATCCGGTCGGCCGTGGCGTCGGCGGCGGCCGGGGCGGCCCAGCGGAAGGTGGCCCCACCGAAGCCCAGGTCGAGCAGCTCGCGGGCGGGCACCCCGGAGTCGACCAGCAGGTCCCGCCCGGTGATGCCCAGATCGAGGTCACCCGATCCGACGTAGGTGGCGATGTCGCGCGGCCGCAGATAGAAGAACTCGACGTGATTGGGCTCGTCCCGGCAGATCAGGTCCTTGGGATCGGTGCGCTGGCGGTACCCGGCGTCGCGCAGCATCTGCACGGCCGGACCGGCGAGCGTGCCCTTGTTCGGGATGGCGATGCGAAGCATCTCTGCCTGGCTCCTTGCGGTTCTCGGTCGGGAAAGGGGCGGTCAGAGATGTCGGTAGACGTCCTTGAGTCCGAGCCCGGTGGCGATCATCAGCACCTGGGCCTGATAGAGCAGCTGGGCGATCTCCGCCGCGGCGCGGTCCGGCCCTTCGTGCTCGGCGGCCATCCACGACTCGGCCGCCTCCTCGACGACCTTCTTGCCGATGAAGTGCACGCCGCGGTCCAGTGCCGCAACGGTGGACGAGCCCGGGGTCCGCTCCGCCGCCTTGACCTGCAGCTCGGCGAACAGCTCTTCGAACGTCTTCACGGGAGCCTATTGTGGCAGCTCATCACATGATGGCGACGGACGGCCCCATCCGTGCGGGGCGTACCCTAGGCTGCCCGTCATGGTCAGCAGAAACACCGTTGCCGCGCTGGGCAGCGCGGCTGTCATGCTCGCCGCGATGGCCGCCTGCGCGCCGGCGGACGAGACCTCGCCATCGGCGACGGCGTCCGCGTCGGCGTCCGGTCCGGCCTGCCCGCCCGGCGGCCTCGACACCAAGACCCCCGGCAAGCTCACCATCGGCACCGACAACCCGGCGTACCCACCGTGGTTCGCCGACAACAAGCCGGACAACGGCAAGGGCTTCGAGTCCGCGGTGGCGTACAACGTGGCCGAGCGGCTCGGTTACCCGGCGTCCGCGGTGACCTGGACGCAGGTGCCGTTCAACAACGCGATCGCGCCGGGTCCCAAGGCGTACGACTTCGACATCAACCAGTTCTCCATCACCGAGGAACGCAAGCAGGCGGTGGACTTCTCGTCGCCGTACTACCTGGTGCGGCAGACCGTGATCACCACCAAGGGTTCGGCGATCGACGGGGCGACCACCATCGCCGGCCTCAAGGACGCCAAGCTGGGCGCCCAGGTCGGCACCACCAGCCTGCAGGCGATCAACGAACTGATCAAACCGTCGGCCCAGGCGCAGGTGTTCAACAGCAACGACGACGCCAAGAAGGCGCTGCAGAACGGCACCGTGGACGGTCTGGTGGTGGACCTGCCGACGGCGTTCTACATGACCGGCGCCGAACTGGACGACGGCGTGATCGTCGGGCAGCTGCCCCAGGTCGGGGTGCCCGAGCAGTTCGGCCTGGTGCTGGACAAGGACTCGCCGCTGACCGAGTGCGTCAGCGAGGCGGTCGACCAGCTGCGCCAGGACGGCACCCTGGCGGTGCTGGAGAAGACCTGGCTGGCCGGGACGAACGGCGCACCTGAACTGCAGTGATCGTCAGCGACACCCAGCAGGAGCGGATCGCGTACCGGCGACGGCGTGCGATCCGTTCGGTGCTGGTGGCGGCCGTCTCGACCGCGGTCCTGGGCACGCTGCTGGTGGTCGCGGTCACCGGCTCCCCGGGCTGGGACCGGGTCCGGACCTCGTTCTTCGACCCCGAGATCGCCCGGGAGTCGTTCCCGGCCGTCCTCGACGGCCTCTGGCTGAACGTCCGGCTGCTGGTCGTCTGCGCCGTGCTGGCGTTGTCGCTGGGACTGCTCATCGCGGTGCTGCGGACGCTGCGCGGGCCGGTGTTCTTCCCGGTGCGGGCGATGGCGACGATGTACACGTACGCGTTCCGCGGCATCCCGCTGATCATCGTGATCTACCTGTTCGCGTTCGGCATCCCCGGCCTGCGGTTGCAGGGCACGCCGGGGGTGCTGGTGCTGGGCGGGGCGGCGCTGGTGGTGACGTACGGCGCCTACCTGGCCGAGGTGTTCCGGGCCGGCATCGAGTCGGTGCATCCCAGCCAGCTCGCCGCCGCCCGGTCGCTCGGGCTGACGTACCGGCAGACCATGCGGCACGTGGTGCTGCCGCAGGCGGTCCGCCGGGTGGCCCCGCCGCTGCTCAACGACACCGTGGCGCTGCAGAAGGACGTCGGGCTGGTGTCGCTGGCCGGTCCGATCGATGCGGTACGCGCGGCGCAGATCGCCACGGCGGAGAACTTCAACTACACCCCGTACCTGGTGGCCGCGGTGCTGTTCGTGCTGCTGGCGCTGCCACTGATCGCGGTGACCGACTGGGTGACGCTGCGCGCCGCGCGCCGGCAGAACGCGGGGGCATGATGCTGTTGGCGATCGACCGGGTGCGCAAGGTGTTCGGGTCGTCGGTGGTGCTCGACGAGCTGAGCCTCGACGTGGACGACCATCAGGTGGTGGCGCTGATCGGCGCCTCCGGTTCGGGCAAGTCGACGCTGCTGCGCTGCGTGAACCTCCTGGAGCAGGTCGACGACGGCACGATCCGGCTGGACGGCGAGGACATCACCGATCCGCGGGTGGACGCCGACCGGGTACGCCGGCGGATCGGCATGGTGTTCCAGTCGTACAACCTGTTCCCGCACATGACCGTGCTGGACAACATCACGCTGGCGCCGGTCCGGGTGCACCGGCGCGACCGGGCGCCGGCCCGCGAGCAGGCGATCGACTGGCTGCGCCGGGTCGGCCTGGCGGAGAAGGCGGACAGCTATCCGGACCGGCTCTCCGGCGGGCAGCAGCAGCGGGTGGCGATCGTCCGGGCCCTGGTCAACAACCCGCGGCTGCTGCTGCTCGACGAGGTGACCTCGGCGCTGGACCCGGAACTCGTCGGGGAGGTGCTGACCATGATCCGCGACCTCAAGTCGGAGGGCATGACCATGGTGCTGGCCACCCACGAGATGGGCTTCGCCCGCCAGGTGGCCGACCGGGTGGTGTTCCTGGACGGCGGCCGGGTCCTCGAGGCCGGTCCGCCCGCACAGGTCCTGGGCGACCCCGTCGAGCCGCGCACCCGCCAGTTCCTCGCCCGCATCATCGAGGCCGGCCGCCTCTAGCCCGCCCCCCACTCCCCGCGATCTTGGACTTGTGGCGACCTTATTGAGCCGAATACGGCTTTTGTGGGCCACCACAACTCCAAGATCGCGGGGTTGGCGGGGTCAGGGGAGGGAGCGGATGGTGAGGGCGGCGTCGAGCACGGCCACGGTGGCCTGCCAGCCCTTGTCCTCGATCGAGTCCTCCAGGCCGGCCCGGTCGCGGGCCTGGCCGAGCGACTCGACGGTGAGCACGCCGTGCGCGACCGGGGTCTGCTCGTCCAGCGCGACCCGGGTGAGTCCGGCGGTGACCGCGTCGCACACGTAGTCGAAGTGCGCGGTCTCACCGCGGATCACCACGCCCAGGGCCACCACCGCGTCGCAGCGCTTGGCCAGTGCCTGCGCGACCACCGGCAGCTCCACCGAACCGGCCACCCGGGTCGTGATCACGTCGTCCACGCCGCACGCCTTGGCAGCCTGCTGCGCGCGGTCCATCATGTGATCCACCAGGTCCGCGTGCCACCGCGAGCCGACGATGCCGAGCCGCAGCCCGGCGGCGTCGACGGTGTCCAGATGCGGGTCTCCGAAACCGGCCATGCGCTCATCCTCCTCCGGATCCGGCGCGGATTCAGCCCAACGCCTCGAACAGGTGGCCCATCCGGTCCCGCTTGGTGCGCAGGTATCGCACGTTTTCCGGATGCAGCCGGACGGGCATCGACTCGCGGCCGGTGACCGTCAACCCGTACCCCTCCAGTCCCGCCCGTTTGGCCGGGTTGTTGGTGAGCAGCCGCATGGACCGGACACCCAGGTCGTACAGGATCTGCGCACCGGTCCCGTAGTCCCGGGCATCGGCCGGCAGGCCCAGCTCGAGGTTCGCGTCCACGGTGTCCAGGCCGCGGTCCTGCAACTGGTACGCCTGCAGCTTGTGCAGCAGCCCGATGCCCCGGCCCTCGTGCCCGCGCATGTAGAGCACCACGCCGCGGCCCACTGTCGCGACCCGCTCCAGTGCGGCGTCCAGCTGGGGCCCGCAGTCGCAGCGCACCGACCCGAACACGTCGCCGGTCAGGCACTCCGAGTGCACCCGGACCAGCACGTCACGGCCGTCGCCGAGGTCGCCGTGCACCAGCGCCACATGCTCGGCGCCGTCGGTGAGCGCCCGGTAGCCGACCGCGGTGAACACGCCGTGCTCGGTCGGCAGCCGGGTCTCCACCACCCGTTCCACCTGCGACTCGTGGCGCCGGCGGTACGCGATCAGGTCCGCGATGCTGATCAGCGCCAGGTCGTGCTCCGCCGCGAAGACCTCGAGATCGGGCAGCCGCATCATGGTGCCGTCGTCGTTGACCATCTCGCAGAGCACCCCGGCCGGCCGGAGCCCGGCCAGCACCGCCAGGTCGATCGCCGCCTCGGTGTGCCCGGGACGCCGCAGCACCCCGCCGGCCTTGGCGCGCAGCGGCACCACGTGACCCGGACGGGACAGGTCGGACGCGGTCGTGGCCGGGTCGGCGAGCAGCCGGATGGTGTGCGCCCGGTCGGCCGCCGAGATGCCGGTGCCGATCCCCTCGCGGGCGTCCACGGTCACCGCGTACGCCGTACCCCGGCGGTCCTGGTTGGTGTGATGCTGCGGGGGCAAGTCGAGCCGGTCCGCCTCGTCCTCGGTCAACGGCGCGCAGATGTAGCCGGACGTGTACCGGCGCATGAACGCCACCAGCTCGGGGGTGGCGTGCTCGGCGGCGAAGATCAGGTCGCCCTCGTTCTCGCGGTCCTCGTCGTCGACGACGATCACCGCCTTGCCCGCGGCGATGTCCTTGATCGCCCGCTCGATGTCATGCATGCCGGCCTCCGAGCATCTTCTCGACGTACTTGGCGATGATGTCGACCTCGAGATTCACCGGGTCGCCGACGGCCTTGGTGCCCAGCACGGTGAGCTTCAGGGTGGTCGGGATCAACCCGACCGCGAACGACTCGTCGTCCACCGCCATCACGGTCAACGACACCCCGTCCACGGTGATCGACCCCTTCTCGACGACGTACCGGGCCAGCGCCGGCGGGAGCGAGAAGCGCAACACCTCCCACTCGTCGGCCGGCTCGCGGGCGATGATCCGGGCGACCCCGTCGACATGGCCCTGCACCAGGTGGCCGCCGAGCCGGCTGCCGACGGTGGCGGCGCGTTCCAGGTTCACCGGGCTGCCCGGGCGCAGCACGCCCAGCGAGGATCGCCGCAGCGTCTCACCCATCACGTCGGCGGTGAACACGCCGTCGACGTTGTCGATCACGGTGAGGCAGACCCCGTTGACCGCGATCGAGTCGCCGTGCCGGGCGTCGGCGGTGACCAGCGGGCCGCGGACGGCGAGGACGGCCGAGTCGCCGCCCGCGTCGGTGCGGTACACGACCTCACCCACTTCCTCGACGATGCCGGTGAACATCAGGACTCCTTCCTTGCGGGTCGGACGGCTTCTGCCGCAGGGACGCGGTGAACCGCAGGTCGGGGCCGACCTGGGTGATGTCGGTGAAGTCCAGCTCGATGGCCTCGCCGATCGAGGTGACGCCGGCGCCGAGCACCGCGGTGCGGCCGTCGCCGAGCAGCTTCGGCGCCACGTAGCCGACCACCTGGTCGACCAGGCCGGCGGCCAGGAACGACCCGGCCAGCCGCGGGCCGCCTTCGAGCAGCGCGGCCCGGATGCCGCGCGCGTACAGAGCGCTCATCAGCGCGGGCAGGTCGACCCGGCCGTCCGCGTCCGCGCCGACTTCGGCGGCGGTGGCGATCCAGGTGGGCGCGGTCGCGTCCCGCACCCGGGCGCCCGGCGGGGTCCGGCCGGCGGAGTCGACCACCACGCGCAGCGGCTGGGTGATGGCCAGCCGCCCGTTGCGCAGCTCGCGCACGGTCAGCTGCGGGTCGTCGGCGATCACCGTGCCCACCCCCACGATGATCGCGTCCACGGTGCTGCGCAGCTCGTGCACGTCGGTGCGGGCCGGCGCCGAGGTGATCCACTGGCTGGTGCCGTCGGCGGCGGCGGACCGGCCGTCCAGGGTGGCGGCGAACTTCCAGATCAGATACGGCCGCTGCCGGCGCACCGCGGTCAGCCAGGCGATGTTGCCCTGGGCCGCCTCCTGACGGCGTACCCCGGTCTCCACCTGAACGCCCGCACCGCGCAGCGTGGCCGCTCCCCCGGCGGCCACCGGCGTCGGGTCGTCCACCGCGATCACCACCCGGCGGATCCCCGCGTTGATCAGCGCATCGGCGCATGGTCCGGTGCGTCCGGTGTGGTTGCACGGCTCCAGGGTCACCAC
Organism: Actinoplanes sp.; assembly: GCA_035685405.1. Taxonomy (GTDB): domain Bacteria; phylum Actinomycetota; class Actinomycetes; order Mycobacteriales; family Micromonosporaceae; genus Actinoplanes. Next base: position 10,540 of record DASSAL010000328.1, read on the forward strand.
GCAGGTGCCGCCCCGGGCCCGCTCGCCCGCCTGGGCGAGCGCGACGATCTCGGCGTGCGGACCGCCGGCATACGCATGGAAGCCCTCCCCGACGACCTCGCCGTCCGGTCCCAGCAACAGGCAGCCGACGACCGGATTGGGGCTGGTCGTCCCGAGGCCACGGGCGGCCAGCGCTATCGCGCGGCGCATCGCCTCGTCCTCGGTCACCATCTCGACATTCCCTCTCGCGCGGCATGATCACGCGCTGAGCAAGGGGAGGAAAGCACCGGGAAGCGGACGGTCGGGTACGGCAGAGCCGGACCCGGACAGGCGTACGCCTGGTCCGCTGCCGCGCGCTGTCTCCCATCCGGACTTTGACCGTCGGCCCCGGAGTCTCACCAGGTCCACCGTCCGTCATACAACGGCCGGGTCGCGGGCTCGTCCTCGCTCGCCGCGAGGCATCACCGCCGGTTCGGAATTTCACCGAGTCCCGCCAGCGCGTGGTGGGTCACCGCCCAGTCTTGCACTAAATCGGCTGCCTGACACCTGTCGGGCAGGTCACATCCCGTCGCCGGACGAGTCGCTCCGGCGCCGGTCGATCGCCACGTACGACCCGGGCTGGCTCTTGGCCACCTTCTTCATCTCGGAGGCCACCGCGACCACCACCCGCGGGTCGGTGAACCGCCGGCCGCCGGTCTTCGACTCGGCCACCCCGATGGACAGCGTGACCAGGTGCGCGCGCTGCTTGTTGCCGCGCCGGTCGGGCACCTCGATGTAGCCGCGGCGGGCGTCCTCCGGGTCGTACAGCTGGTCGGCGGACCGCTCGAAGTCGGTGACCGCCCGCTTGGTCAGCGGCAGCACCTGCTCCGGCGTGCAGATGAACACGAAGTCGTCGCCGCCGATGTGGCCGAGGAACACCGGCGGGCGGCCCACCGCGGCCACCGCCCGGTGCAGGCTGCGGGCCAGCGAGGTGATGAACTCGTCACCGCGGTCGAAGCCGTACACGTCGTTGACGCTCTTGAACCGGTCGATGTCGATGTAGCCCACCGAGTACTCGTGGCCGGCCTTCATCCGGTCCACGATCTCGCGGCGCACCCGGGCGTTGCCGGGCAGCCCGGTCAGCGGCGAGACCTCCCGGAACTCCTTGTTGCGCCGCAGCGTCGAGGACACCCGGGCGATCAGCTCGGCGGTGTCGAACGGCTTGACCAGGTAGTCGTCTACGCCCGCGGTGAGGCCCACCACCTTGTCCACGGTCAGCCCCTTGGCGGTCAGCATGATCACCGGAAGGGCACTGGTCAGCGGCTCGGCCCGTAACCGGCGGGTGAGCTCGACGCCGTCCATGTTCGGCATCATCCAGTCGACCACGGCCAGGTCCGGGCGGCGCGCCTCGATCAGCTCCAGGGCCTGCTGGCCGTCCCGGGCGCGGAGCACCTCGAAGCCGTGCATCTTCAGGTTGAACGCCACGAACCCGGCGATGTCCTCGTCGTCGTCGACCACCAGGATGGTGTCCGGGCGTTCGTCCGGCTCACCGGCGATGTCGTCGGCCTTGTGCCGCACCACCCCCGTACTCACGCGCCCACCCCGGCACGCGAGGCCTGCGCCCGCAGTCGGCGGACCGCCTCGGCGGGGTCGTCGGCGCCGTAGACGGCGGTGCCCGCCACGAACGCGTCGGCGCCCGCCTCGGCCGCCTGCTCGATGGTGTCCGCCGCGATGCCGCCGTCCACCTCCAGGCGGACCTCGAGGTCCTTTGCCCGGATGCGGCGCCGCACGTCGCGCACCTTCTCCAGCATCTCGGGCAGGAACTTCTGGCCGCCGAAGCCGGCCTTGATCGTCATGATCAGCAGCACGTCCAGGTAGGGAAGCAGCTCGAGGTACGGCTCGACCGGCGTGTCCCGGTCGATCGCCAGACCGGCCCGGGAGCCGGCGGCCCGCAGCGTCTTGGCGAGCTTCACCGGGTCCTCGCAGGCCTCGGCGTGGAAGGTCACGTTGTACGCGCCGGCCTCGGCGTACCCGGGCGCCCAGCGGTCCGGATCGGTGATCATGAGATGGACGTCGAACGGGATCGCGGTCGCTTGGCGCAGGCTCTGCACCACCGGCAGGCCGATCGTCAGATTGGGGACGAAATGGTTGTCCATGACGTCCACGTGTACCCAGTCGGCACTGCCCTCGATGGCCCGCACCTCGTCGGCGAGGCGCGCGAAGTCGGCAGCCAGGATGCTGGGCGCGATGATCGGCGATGGCTCCACGGCTGAAGTCTAGAACTTCTCGCTCCGGCCCGGGACGCCGTCCGGCACCGGCGACCGGCGATACTGATGCGCACCGATCCCCGGAGGGTGCCCGTGCGATCCGTCCTGGCCATCACGCTGCTCGCCGAGCGGCGCCGGCCGGTCCGCTCGTGCGGTCCGGTGATCCGCCGCCGGTGGGCCGTGGTGGCCGTTCTCGCGGTCGGCCTGACCGCCGGCTGCGGCAGCCTGCCGTACGGCATCGACGGCAACCTGACCGACGACTGGCGGATGCCCGGGACGCCGCAGTCCTTCCGCCCGGCCGCCACCGGGTGCTTCGACGACCTCGGGCCGACCGCGCCGCTGGCCGGCTACGCGCCGTTCGACTGCCGGGAGCGGCACGTCGCCGAGGCGTACTTCGTCGGCGACCTGACCGGCGACGCAGCCGCGGCGGACGCCTACCGGCCACCCCGCGACCAGGCCTCGGCGGCGCAGATCGCGGCGGCCGCCGAATGTGGGCGGCGGGCCACCGCGTTCCTCGGCGCGCCGTGGCGCACCGGCCAGGTCCGGGTGCAACCGGTGCTGCCCAGCCCGGCCGGCTGGTCCGCCGGGGCGCGCTGGTTCCGCTGCGATCTGGCCC
>DASSAL010000329.1:0-18124 GCA_035685405.1 Actinoplanes sp.
GACGCGGTGGGCCGCGATGCCGGTGCGGGTGGCGGCGAGTACAGCGGCCGCCACGGCACCCCGGGCGTCGAGTCGCTCGAACCGCAGCCGTACCGCTCCCCCCGTACGCCGGCCGAGCCGCCGCCGGACGACCGGGTCACCGATCCGCACGGGACCGTCTATCGGCAGCCGCTGTACCTCCGCGACCTGCACCAACCCCCGGGCGACCCGGCCGGGCGGCATGCCCGCGCCGACACGCCGCCGCCGGCGCCCGGCCCGCGCCTGCCGGAGTACACCCCGGACGGGCGCCGGGTGCCGATCGGCAGCGCGCCGGTGGGCGACCCGGATCAGCCGCTCGGCACCGATCACCGGCTACCGGTGCCGGTGGACCATGCCGAACCCACCTCCTCCCGCCGGCCCTTCGTGCTCACCGCGGCTCTGGTGGCCGGGATCGGCGTTGCCGCGGCCATCGTGGCCGCGACCCTCGCGCGCGGCGAACCGGCCGCGCCGCCGGCGACCGCCTCGACCCCTCCCCCGGCCGCGGCACCCGCCTCACCCGGCCCCACCGCATCGGGGCCGAGCGCATCGGGCCCGGCCGCCTCCCGGCCGGCCGCCACCGGACCGGCCGCGCCGGCCGAGGTGCGGCTGCGCGACAACCGGGACAGCGTCACGCTCACCTGGCGCTATCCGAAGGGCTCGGAAGGCCCGGTGCTGATCTCCGGCGGCCGCAGCGGCGAGCCGCAGCGCGCGTTCCAACAGCTGCCCGCGGGCAGCGCCGACTACGTGGTGTACGGCCTCAACGAACGGCTCGACTACTGCTTCACCGTGGCCGTCGTGCACGGCACCGACAAGGTCGCCACGTCACCGGCGGTGTGCACCGCGCGCGGCTGATCCGGCTCCGGCAACCGGATCGCACCCGAAGCGGACCGCCCCGCTCACCCGGCCGGTCCATCGTGAGCTGTTACCAGACACCTGGACGGGGAGCAGCGAGTGACGACGGAGGCGGCACAGCGGGCCGACGCTGCCCTGGCTGACGCTGCCCTGGCCGAAGCCGGGCGGGCGGCGCTCGGGGCGGTCGTGGCGGAGCTCGAGGGCCGCCCGATGTCGCAGTTCCGGACCCTGCGCGAGCCGGCCGCCGCCGCCGAGCGGCAGGCCGAGGAGCTGGGTGAAGCGGACCTGGTATACCGCGCCCGGCTGCTTCAGGCCGGCGTGCTGCTGCGCGAGGGAGACTCCGAGGAAGGCGGCCGCCAGGCGCACCAGGTGCTCGCCTGGGCGGAACGGCACGGCAGCCCGTACCTGCTCTCCCGCGCCCACCGCGAGCTGGCCATCTTCTACCGCCAGGTGGGTGATGTGTCGGACGCGCTGAAACATTCGGTGCAGTGCGTGGCGCTCCTGACCGACGACGTGGCCCCGGCGATCCGGGCCCGGCATCTGCTGTCGCTGGCCGTGTCGCTGGACGAGAACGGCTCCACCGCCGAGGCGGACCGCCGGTTCCGCGAGGCGCTGGACGTGGCGACCGCGGTCGGCGACCACGAGCTGACCCTCTACATCCTGAACAACATGGCCTACACCGCCTACGAGAACGGTGACGAACCGGCCGCCCGTGCGCTGATCGACCTCATGCGCGAGGCGCAGGCCCGGGCCACCCGGGCGTTCAGCGCCAACGAACTGGACACCATCGCCCGGGTGGAGATGATGTCGCGGCGATACGCGGCGGTCGAGGCGACCCTGCGCGCGGTGCTGGACGAGCACGGCACGGTGCTCGGCTACGAGGGTGACGCGCTGGCCGAGTGCCTGCTCACCCTGGCCGAGGCCCGCCGGCTGGACGAGCGGTACGACGCCGCCCAGGAGGCCCTGGACGCCGCCGTGCGGATGTCCGACGAGCGCGGCCTGCAGGCGCTGCGCGCCCGGGTCCGCGAGGAGCAGGCCGCCCTGTACGCGGCCACCGGCCGGTTCCGCGACGCGTACCGGGAGCATCGCGCCTTCCACGCCGCCGCCACCGCGCTGCACTCCACCCAGCGGGAGGCCCGCGCCCGGGCGCTGCAGGCGGTGTTCGAGGCCACCGAGGCCCGCCGGGCCAGCGATCACTTCCGTGAGATGGCGCACCGGGATGTGCTCACCGGCCTGCACAACCGGCGCTACGTCAACGAGAAGCTGCCCGCGCTGCTCGGCGAGTCGGCGGCCCGGCGTACCCCGATATCGCTGGCGATCGTCGACCTGGACCACTTCAAGCGGATCAACGACACGCTGTCGCACAGCACCGGCGACACCGTCCTGCAGCACCTCGGCCGGCTGCTGAGCGAAGCGGCTACCGGCCCGGCCGTCGCGGCCCGGATGGGCGGCGAGGAGTTCCTGCTGATCTTCCCGGGTGTGGCCGCGGCCGAGGCGGCCCGGCGCTGCGAGCAGCTGCGGCTGCGGATCCGCGAGCACGCCTGGCAGCCGGTGACCGGCACGCTCGCGGTGACCACCAGCATCGGCGTGACCACCTCGGCGGACGGCCGCGGCACCCCGTCGTCGTTGCTGTCCCAGGCCGACCGCAACCTGTACGTGGCCAAGCGCGGCGGCCGCGATCAGGTGGTGGTGGATACGCCCGCCGCCGCGGGGGTAGAGCTACCGGCGTGATCACCGCCGCCGACGTAAGGTTCTGCCTGGCCGCCCCCGCTCCGGCCGGGGAGTGGACGAGTCGCTGGACCGGCGTCGCCGGCCTGCGGGTGCACGAGCGGTACCGGGACCGGCCGGCGGGTGGGCTGCCGGTGGTGCTGGTGCACGGCCTGGCGGTGTCGCACCGCTATCTGATGCCGACCGCCGACGCGCTCAGCGCACGGCATCCGGTCGTGGTGCCGGACCTGCCCGGCTTCGGGTTGAGCGACAAGCCACCCGGCGCGTACGACGTCGGCCGGCACGCCGAGCTGCTGGCCCGCTGGCTGGCCGCCCAGGGTCTGTCCCGGGTGTGCCTGGTCGGTCACTCGTTCGGCGCCGAGGTCGTGGCCCGCCTGGCCCGGCGCCGGCCGGCGACCGTGGCCGCGCTGGTGCTGGCCGGCCCGACCTCCGATCCGGCGGCCCGCAGCCGGCGCGCTCAGGTCGCCCGGTGGATCGCCGACCTCCAGGTGGAGGATCCACGCCAGGCGGCGATCCTGACCCGGGACGTCCGGGACGCCGGGCCGCGCCGGGTCTGGGCCACCCTGGGGCACTCGGTGCGCAACGCCGTCGAGGACGACCTGCGCCACGTCACGGCGCCGACGCTGGTGCTCGGCGGGGTGTGGGATCCGGTGGCGCCGGCGCGCTGGCGGCACCAGGTCGCCCGGATCACCGGCGGGACGGTCGCGGTGGTTCCGCGGGCCGGGCACAACGTGCTCACCACCGCGGGCCGGGCCGCCGCCACGGCGATCATCGACCACCTGGCCGGGGTTCAGCCGGTCGACAACGGGTAGACCGATGCCATGCGAATCGGGAACACCGAGGTACGGGTGCTCGGCGGCGGGCTCGGCTGCCTGACCATGATCGTGCTGTCGATTCTCCTGTCGGTGCTGCTGACCGTCCTGCTCAACGTGGTGCTCTGAGGCCCGGTGCGGTGAGGTCCAGTTCGGCGGTCACCGGATAGTGGTCGGAGGCGTACTCGGTCTCGTCGCCGCGGATCACCCGGGCGGCACCCGCGCGGTCCGCCAGGTTCCGGCTGGCCAGCAGATAGTCCAGGCGCATGCCGGAGAACTCCGGCCCGCCGCCGGCCGTGGTCGGCGCCGTGTGCGGGTCGCCGCCGCGCCACAGGTCGACGAACCCGGCGCCGGCGAAGGCGGCGATGGCCCGGGTGTCGGCCGTGCCGGCTGCGGTCAGGTGGCGGCGCCGGTACATCGGGTGCAGCCGGGCCAGCGCACCGGCGTGGTCGGTGTCCGGGTCGAGCGCGTTCAGGTCGCCGGCCAGCAGCACCAGGCGCCGCGTGGGGGCATACCGGGCGGCCAGCCAGCGGGCCTCGCGCATCCGGCGGTACGGCGAGAACGGGTTCAGGTGGGTGCTCACCACGGTCAGCGGCCCGGCGGCGGTGGGCACCACGGCCGAGGCGGCGGCGTGGTGCAGGCGCCAGCGCACCGCCCGCGTGTGTTCCATCGACCAGGGCGGGCGGACCAGGACCGCCACCGGCTGGCCGAACGCCGACGGCGCCAGGTGCGCGGTCATGCCGAGCGCCCCGGCCACGTCGCGCATCCGCCGGTGGTCGTGCCGCTCGAAGTCGCGCAGTTCCTGCAGGGCCAGCAGGTCAGGCCGTTGGCGCTGCAGCACGGCCAGGATCGCGGCTGTCCTCGTACCCCCGCCGGTCTTGATGTTCCAGGTCATCACCTTCATGCCGAGCCTCCGCGTTGGGCCGGATCACCCACCACAGCAGCCCCACCCACAGCGTGGTGAGCAGCGCCGCGCCGAGCAGATCGGTCGGGTGGTGCATGCCGCGGTACATCCGGGACACCGCGACGCCGAGCGGCATCACCACCGCCAGCACCACGGCGAACCAGCGCCACCGGTACGGCACCCGGGACATCACCACGATCGCGATAGCCACCCACAGGCACAGCGTGGCGGCGATGTGCCCGGACGGGAACGCCGAGGTGGGCAGCTGCCCGTCCAGTTGCTCGACCGGCGGCCGCGGCCGCTGCACCGCCGCCGAGACGCAGAGGAACAGGGTGACCTCGCCGACGACCGCGAGCACCACGAACAGCACCGGCCGCCACTGCCGCCAGACGGCCAGCGCCAGCGGTCCGAGGATCAGGATGGTCAGGGTGATGGAGTGGGTGTCTCCGGCCTTGCTCCAGCCGTAGCTGAGGTCGTCCAGCACCGGCGTCCGCAGGCTCTGCAACCAGCGCGGCACGCCGTCGTCGATCCGTCCCAGCCAGGTGCCCTCGGTGTAGTGGGTGAGCAGGTAGCCGGCCAGGTACAGCACGCCGAAGGTGAGCACCCAGCCGGTGAGGATCTCGGCGCCCTTGGCCCACGGGTGCGGCAACACCGCGGTCTCGTCCGGGGCCGGCCGGAGGTCCGGTCCGGCCTCCGGTTCCAGGCCCTCGGCCAGCGGTGGGGTGTCCCGGCCGGCCTCGCGGCGCCAGAGCCGGAAGGCGTATGCGGTGACGCTCAGCCAGGCCGCGCCGAGCAGCCAGCCGGCCAGCACGTCGGAGAGGTAGTGCACGCCCAGCGCGATCCGGGTGAACCCGACGGCCGCCACGATCAGCGCCGGGACCGCGACGAACAGCGTGCGCCACCGGGGCGGTACGGCGGCCAGGAAGACCAGCACCAGCGCGCCGTAGACGACGAACGAGGTGAGCGCGTGCCCACTCGGGAAGCTGTTGCCCGGCGCGGCGGCCACCGGCACGTCGACCACCGGCCGGAGCCGGCCGACCAGGGTTTTCACCGACGGGTCGAGCAGCAGCGCGCCCACGCCGGTGACGATCAGGTAGATGGCCGGCCGCGGCCGGCGGCGGATGAACAGCAGCACCACGGCCACGGCGACCAGCCAGAGCAGCACCCCGCGACCGCCCAGGCGGGACACCACGGTGAGCGCGTCGACCAGCGCGGGCCGGCTGGAGACCAGCTCGTTGAGGTCACGTGCGATCCCGCCGTCCACGGTCACCAGCGGCGCCCAGCGGTACCGGACCAGCAGGAGCAACAACCCGAAACCGAGGCCGACGGCGATCACGATCAGCAGTCCCAGCACGCTGCGCTCGGCGAAGTGGGCGTACAACGCCCGGCGTCGGATCGGGGTCGACTCGGACACGCGCCGGTCTTACCCGGACGCCTCGGAACTCACACCGGGGTGCCAACGGTCCTCCGGCGCCGGGCGGGTGATGCCGACCCGCCGGGCCTCCAGCTGGGCGGCGAAGGCCAGCCCGAGGAAGAACGCGATGCCGGTCAGGTTGGCCCACAACAGCAACGCCATGATCGCGGTGAGCGGGCCGTACGTGGCGTTGAAGTCGTCGCTGATCCGCACGTACCCGGCCAGCAGCAGGCTGGCCACCCACCACAGCCCGGTGGACACCGCGGCGCCGAACAGCAGCCAGGACAGCGCCGGTTGTTTGCGGCGGGGGGCCTGCTCGAACAGCACCCCCACGGCGAACACGATCAACGCCAGGCTCACCGGCCACCGCACCCAGTCCCAGAGCGTGCGCATGGTGTCGCCCCAGCCCAGCTCGCGGGCCAGTGAATCACCCGCCGCCCGGCCGGCCACCAGCAGCAGGAACCCGGCCAGCGCGGGCAGGCCGGCCACCACCGCGAGCACCGTGGCGCGCAGATACTTGAGCAGCGCAGGCCGGTCGCGCTCCACGCCGTAGATCCGGTTGGCGCCGCGCTCGATCTGCGCCATCGCCTGCACCAGCGCGAGCAGGCCGGTGATCATGCCGACCACCAGGGCGAACTCACCGGCGTCCTCGGTGCCCTCGTCGGTGTCGAGCAGATCCCGGACCAGCGGCTCGCTGGCGCCCGGGGTGAGCGCCACGACGGTGTCCGCCACCACCCGGCCGCCCTCGTCGGCGCCCAGGTCGGTGGCCAGGCCGGAGAGCGCGATGAGGAACGGCACGATGGCCAGGCAGAGCTGCAGGCCCAGGGCGCGGGCGTGACTGAAGCCGTCGCCGTACCGGAACCGGACGAACGCGTCCCGCAGCAGCGGCCACCGGCCGTAGTGCCACAGCGCGTGCAGGGCGTCGTCGGCGGAGAGCTCATCGCCCGGCATCATCCGGGTTTCCGGTACCGGCTCCGTTGAGCTCACTTGGGCTCCTCGGCCGCGGCGCGCACCTCCTCAGCGGCCCGCTCGGCGGCGGACGCGTCGTACGCCAGGTCCGGATCACCGTCCGGCTGCGGCACGCAGAGCAGCAACGCGCGATGCTTGACGTGGATCTTCATGCTCTTGCCCGGGTCGATCAAGTCGCCGTCCAGCTGGCGCGGCTGGGTGCGATTGCTGCGGATCTCCACCCGCTCCGCCGGATAGACCTCCATCCGCGGCACGCGCTCGTGCCGCCGGAGCACCGCCCAGGCCAGCGCCGCCCAGTGCCGCAGGTTGTTCGGGCTCAGGATGGCCACGTCGAGCTTGCCGTCGTCCGGCTTCGCATCGCCGAGCAACCGGACGCCGCCCTGCAGGCGGCCCACATTGCCGACGATCACGGTGCGCGGCCGGCGCGGCATCGGCGGGCCACCGTCCAGCACGATCCGCGCCCGCATCGGCCGGTTCCGCAGGTGTTTGACCGCCCCGCCGACGTACGCCAGCCAGCCGATCCGTTTCTTCGCGGTCTCCGACGTGCCGGCCAGCATCTCGGCGTCGAAGCCCATCCCAGCCATCACCGCGAAACACCGGTCGCCGACCACGCCGACGTCGATCCGCCGGCGGCCGCCCTCCAGCGCCACCTCCACGCCGGTGGCCGCGTCGGTGGCCAGGCCCAGATTCGCGGCCAGCAGATTGCCGGTGCCGGCCGGTAGCACGGCCATCGCGACGTCGCTGCCGGCCAGCGCGGTCAGCACGCCCATCACGGTGCCGTCGCCGCCGCACGCGAAGATCAGCTCGGCGCCGTTCTTCATCGCTTTCGCGGCCTGGCCGCGGCCGGCGTCCTCCGGCGTGGTCTCGAACCACTCCGGTTCCGGCCAGCCGACCCGGGTCAGGCCCCCCACGACGGTACGGCGCAGCAGGTCCATGTCGGGCACCTTCACCGGGTTCACCACGACGGCGGAGCGGGGTCCAGTCACAGGGTCAGTCTGCCCGAGCCGTGCCACGGCGGCATGTCCGGGTCCGCCGGGGTAAGAAGACGCTCATGAGCGCGCTCACCTACTCCAAGATCGGCGCCACCACCGGCGCCCACCTGCCCGCCGGCTATCACCACCTGCACCATCGCATGCTGGTCGGCACCACACCGGAGGCCTTCGACCGGGCGCGGGAGGCGGTGCTGACCTTCGCGATGCACCGCGGCGCCGGCGCCCGGATCACCACCGACGCGGAGCGCGCCGAGCCGGGCGTACGGCTGACCGTCACCCTCGGCCCGTTCACCGTCCCGTGTGAGGTGGTCTACGTGATCGACGAGCCGGACCGGGGCGGCTTCGGGTACGGGACGCTGCCCGGTCACCAGGAGAGCGGTGAGGAGGCGTTCCACGTCGAGCGTGACGCGCACGGCGTCTGGCTCCGGGTGGTCGCGTTCAGCCGGCCGGCCCGCTGGCCGGCGCTGCTGGCCGGGCCGATCGCGGTGGCGGCGCAACACGGCTTCGCGCGTCTGCTGGGCCGGTCGCTGCGCCGCATCTGTAGCGTGGAGGTGTGAGCGACACGAGCGTCACGTGGTGGGGACACAGCACCATGTGGCTGGCCGACTCCGGCGTCACGCTGCTCACCGACCCGCTGCTCACCGACCGGCTGGCGCACCTCAAGCGGATCGCCGGGACGTCACCCGCCCTGCGCGGCGCGCCGGACGCCGTACTGCTGTCGCACCTGCACGCCGACCACTGCCACGTGCCGTCGCTGCGGGCGGTGCCCGGCACTCCGCTGTTCGTCGTTCCGCGCGGTGCCGGGAACTTCATCGCCCGCAGTCTGGGCCGGGCGGCCGGTGACCGCTGCGTCGAACTGGCGCCCGGTGAGCAGACTACGGTCGGCGGCGTCACCGTGCACGCGGTGCCGGCCGCGCACCCGGGCGGGCGGGCGCCGTGGTCCCGGCTGGAGGCGGTCGCGCTCGGCTTCGTCGTGGCGGGCGCTGCGCGCACCTGGTACGCCGGCGACACCGGCCTGTTCGACGGGATGGCCGACCTGGGCCCGCTGGATCTGGCGTTGGTACCGGTCGGCGGGTGGGGACCGACCCTGCACGCGCACGGTCACCTGGACGCCGAGCGGGGCGCCGAGGCGTTGCGCCGGGTGCGCGCCCGCTGGGCGGTGCCGGTGCATTACGGCACGTTCTGGCCGATCGGGCTGAGCCGGTTCCGCCGGCACATGTTCACCGACCCGGGCGCCGACTTCGCCCGGATCGCGCGCACGGTGGCGCCGGACTCCCAGGTCCGGGTGCTGGACCAGGGCGGCACGCTGACCATCAACCTGGCCGGGGATCAGATGTGATCGCCGCACTCGGGTCCCTAGCCTGGCTGTCCCTCGTCGTCGCGTTCGGCGCGATCGTGCCGGTGATCCCCACCGGCGCGGCGGTCAGCGGCGCCGCCGCGCTGGCCTTCCACACCCATCCGCCGGTGGTGGCCCTGGTCGTGGCGTTCGGAGCGGCCGGCGCCTACGCCGGCGACCTGGTGATGTACGGGGTGTGCCGGACCGGCGGGGAGCAGCTGGCCCGGCGGCTGCACTGGTTGCGCGACGAGGAGCACCTGGCCGCGGTGAAGGAGCGCCTGCAGCGGACCCAGATCCCGGTGCTGCTGGTGTCCCGGCTGATCCCCGGCGGCCGGGTGCCGGTGCTGCTGGCGGCCGCATTCGTCGGCATCAGCTGGCGGACCTTCGTGATCGCCAACCTGCCGGCCTGCGGCCTCTGGTCCCTGATCTACGCCGCCATCGGCGTGGCCGGCGGCTCCATCTTCCCGAAGCCCTGGCAGAGCGTGCTGGCGGCGGTGCTACTGATCCTGATCATCAACCAGACGGTGACCATGATCCAGCGGCGCCGCGAGCACCGGCTCTCCGCGCCGGGTCACTAACGTCAGCCGGGCGCGGCGAACCGGCGGACCAACCGCAACGTGCCCCGGCGGCTCAGTACCGGAGATGCTGCCTGGTCAACTTCGCCACCTTGGCCACCACACCGATGCCGCCGTCCATGGTGGCGTGCCCGTGAGACAGCACGGCGATCGAGACGTCGGTGTCCGGTCCGGTCACCCGGCCGACCGAGTTGATGATCCACCGTCCACCCTCGGTGGAGCGGGACAGCCAGCCGTTCTTCACGGTGAACTCCTCGCCCGGCCGGGCCACCGCGGGCACACCCCAGTCCTGGTCGGTCCGGACCGTGTTCATCAGCTCGAAGGCCAGCTGGCGCGAGTCCGCGGTCAGCGGGCCCTGGTCGTCGACCAGCTCGTTGAGCAGCCTCACCTGGTCGTCGACGGTGGTCCTGGTCAGGCCCCACGCGCTGTTCACCCGGGTCTTGCCGAGGCCCAGCCGCCGGTTGGCGGCGGTGATCCCGCGGTACCGGCCGAGCCGGCCGAACAGTGCGGTGGTGGCGTCGTTGTCGCTGGCCCGGATCATGCGCTTGGCCAGCGCCAGCTCGTTCGCGGTCAGGTCGCGGTCGTCGTCCTGCGCGGTGAGCAGCAGGCAGGCCAGTACCTGCACCTTCACCACGCTGGCGGTCTCGTACGGTTCGGCGCCCCGGTAGGCATACCGCTCGCCGGTCTTGCGGTCGTACACCGCCACGGAGAATTCGGGCACCGTGGCGTCGTACTTCTTCAGCGCGGCGTCCAGGGCCTTGGTCTGCTTGGCCCGGGCGATCCGGCGGAGTTCCTCCGGGCTGGGGCCGGTCGGCGCCGGAGAGGGCGAGGGCGCGGAGTCGCCGAACGTGCCGGCCAGCGGTAGCGCGCCACGGCCGTCGCCGGCCATGCCCAGGCCCACCAGCGCGGCACCTCCCAGAATCACCGCTGCCGCCACGGCCAGCACCCAGTTCCGCGTCCGACGCACCCATGCATACTGCCGTGCCGGGCTGCCCGCGCCAATACCGGTCCTGGGACACAATGGCACCATGCCGATCCTGCTGCCCTCGCCGTCCGCCCTCGCCGACATCACGCGGTACGCCGTGGGCCAGGTGGTGGAGACCGTGGCCACCGTGGCCACCGTGCCGGTCCGCGTGATGTCCCTGATCGGCCAGGCCGAGCTGCTGGCCAGCCGGGTCACCGTGATCGCGGAGACCGCGGAGACACTGGTCGAGCGGGTGGCGCTGGTGGTCGCCGAGGCGGAGGACACGGTCCGGCAAACGCGGGCGATCGCCGCCGCGGCCGCCGCCACGGTGGACGAGGCCAGCACGGTGGCCACCGCCGCCGCGCTGGTCGTGCGGGATGCCGAGTCGGTCGCCGGCGGCGCCGCGGTGGTGGTCCGCGAGGCCGAGTCGGTCGCCGGTGCCGCCGCGGTGGTGGTCCGCGAGGCCGGCTCCATCACCACCGGAGCCGCCCGGGTGGTGGGCAGGGCGGCCGCGACCGCGGACGGTGCGGCCACCGTGATCGCCGAGGTGGCCGCGGTGAGCGGCGCGGCTCAGGCGGCGGTGACGCGGGCCGCGGCCACCGCGAAGGACGCCGAGGAACTGCTCAACGGGTACGGGGACACGCTGCGCAAAGCCGCCCCGCTGGCCGCCCGGTTCGTCGACGCGCTGACCCCCGAGGAGATCACCGCCGCGATCCGCATGGTGGACGAGCTGCCCCGGCTGCGCGCGCACCTGGTCAACGACGTCCTGCCGCTGCTCGGCAAGCTCGACCAGGTGGGGCCGGACCTGCACAAGCTGTTGTCCGTCACGGAAGACCTGCACCTGGCCATCGCCGGGCTGCCGGGCCTGAAGATGCTGCGCCGCCGTGGTGAGGAACGCGTCGAGGAGGACGCGGCGAACGGGCGGTGAGCCGCCCCGATCGACCTGGCCCGCTCGCCGGCGCCCAGCACCACCGGCGCGATCTGCAGGTGGAGCTCGTCGGACACGCCCTCGGTGCTGCAGAGGCTCACCGAGGCCTATCTGGCCGAGGTGGCCCGCGCCCGATCCACCGTCACCCGTAGGCCGACCACCTCGTAGCTGGCGATCTCCGGCCGGAGCCGGACCCGCGGCTCCTGGACCATCCGCAGACCCGGCAGCGCGAACAGCTTGGTCAGAAAGATGTCGGTCTCCTGGATGGCGATGTACGCCCCCGGGCACCGGTGCGCGCCGTCGCCGAACGACAGGCCCGCGTCCCCGACGCCGTCGGCCAACGGCCGGCCCGGGCACACCGCGCCCGGATCGGCGCCCACCGCCGCCGGGTCCAGGTTGGCCGCGGCCACGCCCAGGTCGATCTTCGCACCGGCCGGGACGGTGATGTCGCCGACCGGGAGGTCCGCGCCGGCCCAGCGGTACAGGTTGCCGACCACCGGCTCCAGGCGCAGCAGTTCGTGCAGGATGGCCACCCGGGCCGGCTCGTCACCCCGCAGGTACGCGGCGCGCAGGTCGTCGTCGGTGAACAGGTGCCACGCCGCCACCGTGATGAACTCGCGGGTGGTGACCATGCCGGCCGCGGCGAACGTCACGCACTCGCCGAGGATCTCCGGCATCGTGCAGCCTTCGGTGATCAGGTGGGAGATCAGGTCGTCGCGCCGCTGCCGGCGCCGGGAGGCCACGCTCGGCCGGACGTCGCGCCAGTAGAACGCGGCCATCGCGAAGCTGTTGCGCAGCTGTCCCCACAGCACCTTCGGGGTGCGCGGCACGTCGCCGGGCTGGATGTTGTCGAAGAACCGGTTCAGCCGCCGGGCCATGCTCCCGCGCCCGTCGGTGAGGCCGACCACCTCACCGGCCACCGCGACGGCCAGCGCGAAGGAGAGCTCGGACAGGTCGGCGGCGCCGCGGCGCCGCAGGGTCGCGCACTGCTTCTCGGCGAGACGTTCCATCAGACCGCGGTACGCCGTGTCGACGCGACGCGGGGTGAAGTATTTCGCCGTCTGCCGCCGGTGCTCCCGGTGCCCGGCGCCGTCGCGGTAGAGCACCGGCATCCGCATCCGGCCGTTGATCCGGGCGGCGTTCTCGGCCCCGAACCCGGCCTGCCGGGTGTCGCCGCTGCGCAGGATCGCCCTGGCGGTGGCGTAGTCCTGGATCCGGTAGAGACCGTCCGGGCCGGCGTGCACCGGACAGCCCGGTGCCACCTCCCCCCGGTCCACCTTGCGTTTCGAGTCGACCGGGGTTTCTGCGGACATGCATCGATTGTCACCCATGCACAGGGCGCGGGCCAAGGCGGGCCCCGCCGGTTCCGGCGGGGCCCGCGTGCGCGGTGATCAGTAGACCGAGACGCCGTACCGGCTGAGTGCCTCGGTGACCGGCTGGAAGTACGTCGTGCCACCGGTGCTGCAGTTGCCGCTGCCGCCGGAGGTCAGGCCGTACGCGGTGGTGCCGTAGTAGAGCGGGCCGCCGCTGTCACCCGGCTGGGCGCACACGGTGGTGCGGATCAGGCCGGACACCGAGCCCTGCGGGTAGTTCACCGTGGCGTTCAGCGCCGTCACCCGGCCGGAGCGGGTGCCGGTCGTGCTACCGCGGCGGTAGACCGTCGAATTGACCGCGGGCGTGGCGGCCGACGTGATGTCCTGGGAGCCGACCGCGCCGGGCTTGGCGATGCTCGTGTTGGTGTACCGCACGATGCCGTAGTCGTTGCCCGGGAAGCTGGTGCCGGCCCGGGTGCCGAGCGTGGTGGAACCGTTGGTCCAGGTGCTGCCGGCGTTGGTGCAGTGCCCGGCGGTCAGGAAGTACTGCTGGCCGGAGCTGTTGCGCACGTTGAAGCCGAGCGAACAGCGGCTGCCGCCGGTGTAGATCGCGTCGCCGCCGGAGATGGTGGTGGACAGCGTGCCGGACTCGACCACCAGCCGGGCCGCGTCGCCGAGATCGGCCACCATGGCCTTGACCGCTGCCAGCGCGGCGCCCTTGACGGTGGCGTCGGCGGTGACCACGAGCTGGTTGCTGACCGGCTCGACGGCGAACGAGGTGCCGGGCGTGGTGAGCTTCGCGGCGATCGCGTCGTGGGCGGCGGCCAGGGCGGCGCCGCTGTGCTTGACGTAGCGCGCAGTGGCGCCGGCCGCGGTCACGGCCTTGGCGGTGGCGGCGTCGGTCACGGTCACGACCAGCTCGCCGGCCGAGTCGACGTACGTGCCGGCGCTCCGGTCACCGAGCTGAGCGTCCAGGGTGGCGGCGAGGGTGGCGGTCGCGTACGCCGGGTCGGGGGCGGGCGCCGGGGCGGCTGCCGCGGGTGTCGCGGCGAGGCCGCTGCCCACCAGGATGCCGACCGCCAGGCCGACGATCGGTCGGCGAAGCTTCGGGTTGAGCACGGTTCCTCCCAGGGGGGATGGGGGGTACGCCGGGTCCGGCGTACCGGACGGTGCTTCCGAAGTATTTACGTTTCTCGATCGTCGCTCAAGGTGCCCCGGTATTGACACACGGTCTCGAACCCGCTCACCAACCAGGCTTGAACTGCTGAAATCCACCCGTATAACGTCCGCCGTATTACTGATTCGGGATGTGGCGAGCCGGCCGGCCTGGTCGTCTTCCACCGGACGGCCGTCCACCACCGTCGAGCTAGAACTTGTCACCCGCGCCACACCGGTCAGGCGGCGGTGACGTCAATCGGGGGTGACGACGCCCGCACCAGGATGTACAGCGGGCGGCTGACCCGCTGCGGCACGAAGTCGGTGAAGGTCACGGTGATCCGCCGGGTCGTCGTGGCCACCGTGGGCGTGCCGGCGAGCCGCCCGGACGACGACAGCGCGAGCCCGTCCGGCAACGTGCCGCCGGTCACCCGCCAGTACCCGCGGCGGCCGGTGACCAGCGCCAACTGCGCGGTGTACGGCACGCCGACCTGGCCCGGCGGCAGCGTGCCGGTGGCGATCCGCGGGGCGGCGGGCGGCCGGGGCACGTACAGCAGGCGGTTCGGCGCGCCCCGCCGGTCGCTGATCCGGCCGGTGGTGGCCCGGTCCACCAGGTACGTCCGGACCTGCGCCGGCGTGTACGCCGGGAACGCGTCCAGCACCAGCGCCGCCGCGCCGGCAACCTGCGGGCTCGCCATCGAGGTGCCGGTCATCAGAGCGGTGGCGGTGGCGCCGCTCGCCGACGCCGACCGGATCCGGACGCCGGGCGCGAAGAGGTCCACGGTGGCGCCCCAGTTGGAGAACCAGGCCCGCCGATCGCCGGCGTCGGTGGCGCCGACCGTGATCGCGGCGGGCAGGCCGGCCGGGCTGACCCGGGCCGCGTCGACGTTCTCGTTGCCGGCCGCCACCACGTACGTGACACCGGAGTTGATCGAGGCCCGCACCGCGTTCTCCAGCGACGGCGAATCGGCCGAACCGAGGCTCATGTTCGCCACCGCCGGCTTGACCGCGTTGGCGGTCACCCAGTTCACCCCGGCGATGATGTCCGACAGGTAGCCCATCCCCGCGCAGTTCAGGACCCGGACCGCCACCAGCTTGACCCGCTTGGCCACCCCGTACGTGGTGCCGCCGAGCGTCCCGGCCACGTGCGTGCCGTGCCCGTTGCAGTCCTGAGCCGCCCGGTCGCCGTCGGCGAAGTCGTACCCGTACGTGGCCCGGCCGCCGAACTGCCGGTGGCTGATCCGGATGCCGGTGTCGACGACGTACGCGTGCACCGCGTTGCCGTCGGCCATCGGCGTGAAGGTCCGCGACGGGCGCACCGATCGCTGATCGATGCGGTCCAGGTTCCACTCCGGGTTGCGCTGGGTCCCGGCGATCCGGACCAGCCGGTCCTGCTCCACCATCCGGACGCCGGGCGCGGCGGCGAGCCGGCGGGCCGCCCGTTCGGTCAGCCGCATGGTGACCGTGCCACTCCCCCGGCCGCCGGCCGCGCGCTCCGCGGACGCGCCCACCTCACCCGAATCGGTCGTCACGAGATAGCGCCCCGGCACCGCCCCCGGCGCGCCCGCGCCGATCACCGCGGCCTCGGCCGGCGCGGGGGCGGCGAGCAGGACGGACGGAAGCAGGCCGAGCGCGACGGCACTCGCCCAGGAGCGTACCGATGGCATGGGTGTCCTTCGCGCGCGCCGGAGATGGGCAGTCGCTTCACCTTCGCCGCGGCCGGGAGCGGCCCGGGTGCGGCGCCGGATCAGTGCGGTTGCGTCGGGAATCGGCGCCGGTCCACCGCCGGTGGCGGATCCGCGTTACCGTGGTGCGGTGAAGGCCGGTCGCCCGCCGCCCCGGGTGCCGGCCTTTCGCCTGCCCTGGTCACGGCCGGGCGCCGCGCGCGGAGCGGGCCAGATCCAGCACGTCCTGCTCCCGGGCGGTCAGCCCGACCGCCGGCGGTGGCCGGCCCGCCCGTGCGTGCATCAACCGCCGGGCCGGACGGCCTCTCCTCCGGACGGAGCAGACCGCGATACTGAGCCGGTGAGCGAAGTGGTCTTCCCCCGGTCCGCGGACGGTCGGCGCAGCAGCGCGGAGCTGGGACGGGCGGTGGTCGCGGACGCCCTGCGCCCGGTCGACCCGGCAGCCGCCGACGCGGCCGCCCGGGAGGGTGGGCCGGCCGACCGGTCGGACGGATGGCGGCGCGGTTACCTGCGGCACTTCCGGGCGCTGGTGGAGGCGGGCCTGCGGTCCGAACACGCGGCGTACGAGATCGCCAGCGCCGGGCTGGCCTCGATGCGGGACCGGATGCGCACCGCCGACGACCGGTCGCTGCCCGAGGCGCTGGCCGACGACGGCGGCGGTCCGCTGGAGACCGTCACGGTGACCGGCAGCGGCACCCCTCAGCGCGAGGTCGCCCTGCCGTACCACCGGGATCTGCTGCGCGGCGCCGCCCTGCACCGGCAGCTGGACGACTGGGTGCGCCGCGGCACGATCGAGGAATCGTGCGCGGAGGCGGTGCGGGAGGTGACCGCCAACCCCGACTGGCTGGACCTGACCGATCTGCGGCTGGTGGTGCTGGGCGCGGGCGCCGAGATGGGCCCGCTGCCGGCCGTGCTCGGCTGGGGTGGCACCGTCCTCGCCGTCGACCTGCCGCGCCCGGACCTGTGGCGCCGGGTGCACGCGGTGGCCGAGAAGAGCGCCGGCCGGTTGTCCGGCGCCCGGGCCGACCTGCTCACCGATCTCCCGGCGGTGGCGCAGTGGATCCTCCGGCACGAGGGCCGCCTCGTGCTGGGCGACTACGTGTATGCGCCCGGGGCGGCGTACGCCCGGCTCGCCGCCGCCGTGGACTCGCTCGGCACGTACGTCCGGGATCGGCGCCCGGACACCGCGATCGCGAAGCTGGCCACCCCGACCGACGTGTTCGCGGTCCCGGCCGACGCGGTGGCCATGGCCACCGCCCGCTACCGCCAGCGCTCCGGCCGGGCCCGGCTGGCGAACCGGCTCAGCGGCGGGCGGATGCTGCGGCCCAACTACCCGGCGGCCGCCGACCCGGGGATCTGCGACAGCCTGGTGGCCCAGCAGGGGCCGAACTACGCGCTGGCCAAGCGGATCCAGCGCTGGCGAGCCACGGCGGGACGGCACGACGGCGTGGTCAGCTTCTCGGTCGCGCCGCCGACCCGGACCCGGTCGGTGACCAGCAATCGCCTGCTGGCCGCCGCGTACGCCGGCGCGCACCTGTTCGACGTCGAGGTGTTCGAGCCGGCCACCAGCAGCACGCTGATGGCCGTGCTGCTGGTCCACCAGCTGCGCCGGCCACGCCCGCCCGGACGTCCGGCGTGGACGGACGAGGCGTTCGCGGCGGCGCACGGCGGGTTGTGGCGCGCCGCGTACGAACCGCGCAGCGCCCTGCCGCTGGCCGCCGTCCGGGGCCTGCCTACCGCCGTACGCCGCTGACCAGCTCGGCCAGTTCCGCCCGCGTCGGGCCCGGATGCGGGGCCGGCCGCCAGCCGCCGGCGAAGAGGGCGCGGGCCTGCGGTTCGATCTCGGCCAGCGCGGACGGCAGCACCTCCATCCCCATGAACGGGCCGGCCACCCGCATCAGCGACCGGTCGTGCTGCGCCGCCTCGAGGATCAGGTCGGACGGCAGTGGCCGGGTGACGTCCACGTCGCCGCCGGCCCACCGGCGCAGGATGTCGGCGTCCCAGTACACGTGGTCGTCGTACCACGGCCGCACGTTGGTCTCGCACCACGTGTCGAACGCCAGCGCGGCCGCCGCCGGATCGCCGGCGTGGTCGTGCAGGTCCCGGACCAGTCGCTCGGCCTGCCGCAGCGCCAGCGCGATGCCCCGGCCGGCGGTCGGATTGGTGGTGCAGACCGCGTCGCCCAGGTGGATCAGTCCGGGCAGTGGCACCCGGTCGGCGCCGCCGGTCTGGCCGCGGTAGGTGTTGTACAGCCGGCCGCCGGGCAGCACCGGGGTGATCGGCGTGCCGCGGTCGTCGTCGACCCATTCGGCCAGGCCCGGAATCGCCCGGCAGGCCGCGTCGTACGCGGCCGGGAACCGCAGCGCGGCCAGCTGCCGGTCGCCCGACGGCCGGGCGATCAGCGTGGTGTAGGTGCGGTTGTCCTGCAGGAAGACCAGCACCAGATATCCGGACAGGGTGCGGACCAGGCCGACCGGGG
>DASSAL010000330.1:0-13099 GCA_035685405.1 Actinoplanes sp.
GACCGAGCTGGTCGCCACCCCGCACGGGGTCGAACTGGAATGCCTGGCGACCGGCGCCGGCCGCCCGGTCACCGTCTTCGCGCACGGCCTGGCCGGCGACATCTCCGGCACCCGGCCGCTGGGCAGCGGGGTGGCCGGACGCCGGGTGTTCTTCCACTTCCGCGGGCACGGCCGCTCGGACGCGCCGCCGGGCCCCTGGGACTTCGGTGACCTGGTCGCCGACCTGCGCGCGGTCGCGGATCCGGCCGGCGCCACCCGTGCGGTCGGGGTGAGCATGGGGGCCGCGGCGCTGTGCCGGCTGCTCGCCGCGACGCCGGACCGCTTCGAGCGGGTGGTTCTCTATCTGCCAGCCCCCCTGGACGGCGTCCGGCCGCCGGCCGCGGTGACCCGGCTGGACCGGCTCCTCGCGGCGATCGAATCCGGTGAGGCGGCCATGGTGGCCGAGGCGGTGGAGGCGGAACTGCCGCCGTCGGTCCGTAACACCCCGGCCGGGTGGTCCTACCTGCGGCAGCGGGTGGAGCAGTTGCAGCGCCACGGGCTGGCGCCGCAACTGGATACGCTGTGGCAGGCTCCGGCGATACCGGACGGCCGGGTTCTGCACGCGGTGACCGCCCGCGTGCTGGTGATCGGGTGTGTCGGCGACGAGGTGCATCCCGCCGCCGTCGCGGAGCGGCTGGCCGGGCTGATCCCCGGCGCCCAGCTGCACGTGTACGACCGGCCGGCGGTGCTCTGGACGAACCGATCGGAGCTGCGGGCGCGCATCTCCGCCTTTCTCAACCCGTAACTTTTCCGGGCGCGGCGCGGTGTTCCTGGCGTGCCGGTCTCCCCTAAATCCATCTTTTTCGGTCTTGTTGCTTTCGGTCTGCCGTTCGCCGTCACGATGGGCTGGGTCCTCGGCGAATCGGACGTGACCACCCCGCCGTCGGCGATCGCTCCGGCCGGTGCGGGCGCCATGGGTGCCGCACCCTCCCGCGGCGCCACCATCGAGCCGCTGGCCCCGGTCGACTACGGATCACGCCTGTCGCGAGTCACCGCGCCGTCGGCGTCGGTCCGTGCCGGGGCCAGCCGGCCGCCGAGCTCCTCGGCGCCGGACGGCGCGCCGTCCCGGTCGCGTCCCCCACTGCTCCCGCTCACCGATCCACCGGTGCCCACCCCGACCGGCGTTCCCAGCGCGCCCCCGTCGCCGTCCCCCACGCCGTCGAGCAGCGGCGCGCCGAGTGGGATCGACCTGATCCGCTGATCGCCCGGACGGCCTAAGCTGGCGGATCGTGGGAGATGCGGTACGTCGATTCGTTTCCGGGGTGGCTCTGCTTCCCCGTGGCCTGAGCATCTGCCTGCGCAGCCCGCGGCTGTACGCGCTGGGCCTGGTGCCGGCGCTGATCGCCGGCCTGCTGTACGCCGCGGCGCTGACCACGCTGATCCTCTTCCTGACCGACCTGTCGGCCGCGGTCACCTGGTTCGCCGACGACTGGACGACGGTCTGGCGCGATACCGTCCGGGTGCTCGCCGGCGCTACCGTGCTGGGCGTCGCGGGCCTGGTCAGCGTGCTGACCTTCACCGCCGTGACGCTGCTGATCGGTGATCCGTTCTACGAGAAGATCTCGGAGCGGGTCGAGCACCGGTTCGGCGGCGTGCCCGGCGCGGTGGAGACGGTCTGGTGGCGGTCGTTGCGGCGCAGCGTGGCCGACTCGCTGCGGCTCATCGGGATGAGCCTGCTGATCGGCATTCCGCTGCTGCTGGTCGGCCTGGTGCCGGTGGCCGGCCAGATCGTCGGCGCGGTGCTGGGCGGCGCGGTCGGCGGCTGGGTGCTGGCGATGGAACTGACCGGGGTGCCGTTCCAGCGACGCGGGCTGCGCCTGCGCGACCGGCGGGCGGCGCTGGGCCGCAACCGGGCGACGGCGCTCGGTTTCGGGGTGGCGGTGTTCGTCAGCTTCCTGATCCCGCTGGGCGCGGTGCTGCTGATGCCGGCCGCGGTGGCCGGGGCGGCCCTGCTGGCCCGCCGGTCGCTGGGCCAGCCGATCGACATCGTCACCGTCCGCGCGGACATTTAGGCCTAGGCGGACTCGCGGACCACCAGCTCGGTGGGCAGCACGACCTCCTGCGGTACGTCCCGTCGGTCGTTCACCAGACCGAGCATCTGGCTGGCCATGGTCCGGCCGATGTCCACGATCGGCTGGCGGACGGTGGTCAGCGGCGGGTCGCTGTACCGGCTGATCTCGAAGTCGTCGAAGCCGATCACCGCCACGTCGTCCGGCACCCGGCGCCCGGCGTCCTTGAGCGCCTGCAGCGCCCCGTGCGCCATCATGTCGGAGGCCACGAACACCGCGTCCAGTGTCGGGTCCTCGGCCAGCAGCTGGTGCATGGCCCGGACGCCCGAGTCGCGGGTGAAGTCGCCGACCGCCTCGTGCCCGGTCAGCCCGGCCGTCGCCAGCGCGGAACGATAACCGTGCAGGCGGTCCACGCCGGCCACCATGTCCTGCGGCCCGGCGATGGTCGCTATCCGCCGCCGGCCGCGGGCCAGCAG
Source organism: Actinoplanes sp. (assembly GCA_035685405.1). GTDB lineage: Bacteria > Actinomycetota > Actinomycetes > Mycobacteriales > Micromonosporaceae > Actinoplanes. The sequence goes on from DASSAL010000330.1 coordinate 2,525, forward strand.
GTGCTCCACGGCCCGCGAGACGCCGCCGAAGTGGTCCACGTCCACGTACGGGGTCGGGGCGGCCGGCGGCGACATCGGTCGGCCGCTGCACACCACCGGGATGCCGATCCGGGCCAGCGAGCCGGGCAGCGGGTCGGCGCCGTGCATCGAGGCGAACATGACGCCGTCCACGTGACCGGCCATCGCGTACCGCTCGACCCGGTCGTGGCTGGCCGCCGACCCGGCCATCATCAGCACCAGCTGCTTGTCGGCCGCCTCCAGTTCGGTGCTGATGCCACGGATCATCGCCGGGAAGAACAGGTCGTCGGAGAACACCCGGTTGGCGGTCTCCGGCAGGATCAGCGCGATCGACTCGGTGCGCTGGGTGACCAGGCTGCGGGCCGCCTGGTTCGGTACGTACCCGAGTTCCTCCACCGCGGCGTTGACCGCGTCGCGGATGGCCACCGCGACCGTGGTGGAACCGTTGACGACCCGGGAGACGGTCGCCCGTGAGACACCGGCACGCCGGGCCACTGCCTCCAGGGTCGGCCGCTCCCGGGTCACCATCAACTCACTCCAAGCCGTTGCGTTTGATCACCTCCGAGTACCACCGCGCGCTCTCCTTGGGCAGTCGTGCCTGCGTCCGATAGTCCACGTGCACGATGCCGAAGCGCTTGGCGTACCCCTCAGCCCATTCAAAGTTGTCCATCAGAGACCACACGAAGTATCCCCTCAGGTCAACACCGTTCGCGAGGGCATCGTGACAGGCGCGGAGGTGTCCGTCGAGGTATTCGATGCGATTGACGTCGTGCACCTGGCCGTCCGGACCCGGACCGTCCGGGTACGCCGCGCCGTTCTCGGTGATCAGCATCGGTACGCCGTAGTCGCGGTGCAGCCGCTCCAGCAGCCGGGTCAGCCCGGCCGGCTCGATCTGCCAGTCCATGTCGGTGACCGGCCCGACCGGTTTGCGGAACGCGATGCCCTCGGTGCCCGGATTCTCCTCGGAGGCGGGCTCGCCGGGCTTCGCCGAGACGTACGTCGGCTGGTAGAAGTTCACCCCGAGCACGTCGATCGGCGCGTTGATGATCTCCGTGTCGCCGTCCCGGATGAAGTCCAGGTCGACGAACCGGCTCATGTGCTCCAGCATGTCGGCGGGGTAGTGCCCCTTGACCATCGGGTCCAGGAAGATCCGGTTGTTGAGGCCGTCGACGATCCGGGCGGCCTCGACGTCCGCCGCGTTCTCCGGGTCGAGCGGCAGCACCGAGGCCGGGTTCAGGGTGATACCGACGTTCTGTGCACCGGCCGCGCGCAGCGCACGGGCCGCCAGCCCGTGGCCGAGCAGCAGGTGGTGCACGGCCTTGAAGGCGGACGCCGGGTCGGTGATGCCGGGCGCGTGCCGGCCGCTGGCGTATCCGAGGTAGGCCGAGCACCACGGTTCGTTCAGCGTGGTCCAGGTGCGGACCCGGTCGCCCAGCCGGGCGTGCACGATCTGGGCGTACTCGGCGAATGCCTCAGCGGTCTCCCGGATCGTCCAGCCACCGCGGTCCTGCAGCGACTGCGGCAGGTCCCAGTGGTAGAGCGTGACCACCGGGTCGATGCCCTGGCCGATCAGCTCATCGGTGAGCCGGTCGTAGAAGTCCAGGCCGCGGGTGTTGACCGGGCCGGTGCCGTCGGGCTGGATCCGCGGCCAGGCCACCGAGAACCGGTACGAGGCCAGGCCGAGCTCGGCCATCAGCGCCACGTCTTCGCGATACCGGTGGTAGTGGTCGCAGGCCACGTCGCCGGTGTGCCCGGCGAAGACCCTTCCGGGGGTACGGGCGAACGTGTCCCAGATGGAGAGCCCGCGGCCGTCCTCGTGTGCCGCACCTTCGATCTGGTACGAGGCGGTCGCCGCGCCCCAGATGAAGCCCTGCGGAAACCCGAGACCGGACGCCTGTGCTGCGCTGCCCGACTCCGCCGACTCGGACGTGACGGTTGCCGTCATGCCTTCACCGCTTCCTGCGTGGATGGATTCCTTAACCGGTACAGCGTAAGTCCATCCAGCGCCCGCGGAACCGGTTACGGGTTCCGGAACCCATTCCACATACTGGGAAGTTAAGCCGCGTGCAGCGCCGTGAACAGGCGAGCGTCGCCGGACAACGTGAGCACGTCGAGCGGTCGCCGCCCCATCAAGGTGAGTTGCAGGTCACTCGCCGTCCCGGTAGCCGCGGCCCGAGCGTGATGGTCGTCGGTGTCCAGAATCGTCCCGATGTCGAGCAGGGCGACCCCGGCGCCGCGGAGCCGCACGAACCACTCGTACGCCGCGTCGGTGGCGATCAGGTGCACCACGCCCTGCAGGTCGCTCCGCTCCCTGCGGCGGCCGGCCGGCAGCCAGGTGTCCAGGATCTCGTTCACGCCGTCGGCAGCCAGCTTGGTCTCGATCGCGGTCGGGCGACCGGCCGCGGCTTCGGCGTCCCAGCGGTGCACCGACACCTCGTGCGCCATCCGGCGGTGCCAGAACCCGGCCCGTTTCGCCTGGGCCGGCCAGGTCCAGGCGGGAAACTCCGGGTCCACCGCGTCCAGCGTCTCGATGGTGCCGGTGAGCTCCCGGCGCAGCATCTCCAGCGCGGTCGGCCAGTCCGGCCGTGGCGACGGCACCACCCGGTCGGCCGGCTTGGTGATCATCCCGCGCGGCACCGACTCACGGACGTACCGCAACACCGAGGTGAGGTGTTCCACCAGGTCGGCCACGGTCCAGCCGGGACAACCCGGCACTACCGCGTCCGGGCCCGTCTCGGCCACCGCGTCCTGCAGTGCCGGGCCGTCGGCACGCAATGCCGCGAGCCAGAACTCCTTCGTCGCGTGCAGCCTGTTCATCAGCGCTCCCACCCGAGTCGTCCAAAGCCGTTGAGCCTAGGGTGAAACTCGTGCCCGAAGTCTCCCCTGACCGCCGAACCGACGCACTCCCCAGTTCGCTCGGGACAGTAACGACGCTACGCCTCGGCGGACCGCCCAGCACCTTGTCTGTTGTTGCCGATCCGGATGAAGCGGTAGCTACCATACGAACCGCCCACGCGGACGGGGAGCCGGTGCTCATCCTGGCAGGCGGCAGCAACGTGGTGATCGGCGACGCCGGCTTCCCCGGGCACGTGGTGCTGCTGCGCACCCGGGGCGCCGAGGTGATCGATCGGGCTGACCGCCACGTGACGGTGCGGGTGGCCGCCGGCGAGCCGTGGGACGGTTTCGTCGCCGGTACCGTGGCCGAGGGGTTCGCCGGTGTGGAGTGCCTGTCCGGCATCCCCGGATCGGCCGGTGCCACCCCGATCCAGAACGTCGGCGCGTACGGCCAGGAGGTGGCCCAGACCATCGTCGCGGTGCACGCGTACGACCGGAGCGCCGACCGGGCCGTGACGATGAGCCCGGCGGAGTGCGGGTTCGCGTACCGGTCCAGCGTGTTCAAGCACAACGACCGGTGGCTGGTGCTGCACGTCGACTTCCGGCTGCCGGTGTCCGCCGAGTCCGCGCCGATCCGGTATGCCGAGCTGGCCCGTCAGCTGGGCGTCGAGGTGGGCGACCGGGTGCCGTTGCAGCAGGCCCGCGACACCGTGCTCAAGCTGCGAGCGGGCAAGGGCATGGTGCTCGACGCCGACGACCACGACACCTGGTCGGTGGGATCGTTCTTCACCAACCCGGTGCTGGACGCGCTGCCCGAGGCGGGCATGCCGCATTGGCCGGCCGGGGGCGGGCGGGTGAAGATCCCGGCGGCCTGGTTGATCGAACGGGCCGGCTTCGACAAGGGCTTCTCCCGCGGCGGCGGGGTGGCCATCTCGTCGAAGCACACCCTGGCGCTGACCAACCGCGGCGACGGCACCACCGGGGCGCTGCTCGACCTGGCCCGCACCATCCGGGACGGGGTCCGGGACCGGTTCGGCATCACCCTGCATCCCGAACCGGTCCTGATCAACTGCTCGCTCTGAGCCTTGGCGCTACCGCCAGCCGAAGACCTGGGTGTAGTACGGCGTGCCGTCGGCGGCGTAGCGGACGCCGGTGCCGATCGACCGCGCGCCGCAGTTGAGGATGTTGCGCCGGTGCGGCGGGCTGGCCATCCAGGCGGCCAGCACGTCCTCGGCGGTCTGGAAGCCCCAGGCGATGTTCTCGCCGGACGGCTGGGCGTACCCGGCGGCGCGGGCCCGGGCCACGAACGTCGACCCACCCCGGCCGATGTGGCTGAAGGTGCCGGTGTCGGCCATGTAGGCGCTCTGCCGCACCGAGGCCACCACCAGGTCCTGATCCACCTGCAGCTGGCCGCAGCCGGCCGCGTGCCGCAGCTGGTTGGTCCGGGTGACGAGCTTCGACATCAGCTCGGCCTCCGGCGAGTCGGGAGCCGCAGCCGTGCGGTGATCGGTGCTCCGACCGCCGGTCGGCGGGGTGAACCCGGATGCCGGCGTCGACACGGCCAGGACGGCGGGGACGGCGAGGCTGACGAGGGTCGACTTCCACACGATGCTGCCTCCACGGGACACGGCCGGGCGCTGTTCGCCCGCCTCTCGTCATCGGACCGCCTGATCCGGCCGTTCGTCCGACTTATTGTCGTTTTGCGCCGTCGGCCGGTGCGCCCGTGTCAGCCTGAAGGGCTGGTCAGCGGGATGCGGATCACGGCTCCCGCGCCGATCGCCGGGTCGAACGTGAGCCGTACCGAGCCGCCGTGCCGGGTGGCGATCGCGTCGGCCAGCAGCATCCACAGCGCCGTGCTGCGCCGCCGGTACGGCGGCTCGGGAACAGCCAGCGTGCCGGCCATCAGGAGCTCATCGGTGAGCTGCTCGGCCTGCCGCGCGGTGATCGTGACGGTCCAGCCGGCCGGGTCGGCGGTGGCCGTGACGGTCGCGGACCGGTCCGCCGCACCGCTGGCCACCGTGCCCAGCACGGCGTAGCAGAGGTCCCGCAGCAACGGCCCGTCGGCGATCAGCTTCGGCCCGGTCCCGACGGTCAGCGTGGCGGCGGTGTGCGGCTCCCGGACGGCCAGCAGGTCGGCCGCCTCCCGCAGGACCGCCACCAGTTCCACGCCGGCCGGCTGCAACGGCAGGTCGCCGGTCTGCAGCCGGCTCACCGCCATCAGGTCGTCGACCAGGGTGAGCATGCGATCGGTGTTGCGCCGTACCGCGGCCAGCGCCACGGACCGTTCGTCCGGGGCGAGATCGTCGGTGTCCAGGCTCTCGGTGAACGACGCGATGGTGGTGAGCGGCGTACGCAGCTCGTGCGAGATGACGGCGAGAAAGCGCGCCTCGAGGGTGGTCGTCACCGGATCCTCACGGACCGGCCCGGACAGCGGATAAGCACGCTAAACTATAACTGTACGTATTTAAGTAGACACGTCACGCTATCGTGGTTTTCTGCGTGTTTCCGGAGTGCCGCTGCGGCGCACCGCGTCCATTGGCGCGCAAACGGGGGTATGGCGATGGGTACAACGAGCATGACGTGCGCGGGTGACGGCCGCCGTACGTGCCGCATGCCGCACGGCGCGCACCGCACCGGACGGCGGGCATGAGCCGCCTGCTGGTCGTCGAGGACGATCCGGACATCGCGCTGGCGCTGCGGCTGCTGTTCAGCCGGGCCGGATATGACGTGGCGCACGCCGGCGACGGGCGTACCGGCCTGAAGGAGGCGTACGCCGAGCACCCGGACCTGGTGGTGCTCGACGTCGGCCTGCCGGAGATGGACGGCTGGCAGGTGCTGGAACGGCTCCGGGACGTGTCCGACGTGCCGGTGCTGGTGCTGACCGCACATGGCCAGGAGGCCGAGAAGGTGCGCGGCCTGCGCGGCGGTGCGGACGACTACCTGACCAAGCCGTTCGCCAACAACGAGTTGTTGGCCCGGGTGGAAGCCCTGCTGCGCCGCTCGTCCACCGGGCAGAACCAGTGGGCCAGCCAGATCTACGACGACGGGTTGGTGCATCTCGACCCGACCAAGCGGCGCGTTTACGTCCGGGGTGACGAGAAGCGCCTCACCCCGACCGAGTTCCGGTTGCTCAACGCGCTGGTCCGGCATGCCGGGGCGGTGCTCAGCCCGAACCAGTTGCTCACCCAGGCCTGGGACGACCCCACCGGCATCGGCCAGGAACGGGTCAAGTTCGCCGTGCTCCGGCTGCGGCGCAAGCTCGGCTGGTCGGATCCCGACGAATCGCCGATCGAGTCGGTACGGGGCTTCGGCTACCGCTACCGCAGGCCCCAAGCGGAGAGCTGAACCGGTCCGGCCGAGGTGCCGAACGGGTGCGCTCAGGTAGCGGGCCGGTGCGTCGATCAGGGTCTTGGGACGTCGTGAGCAGAGGGGTGGGGCGCAGTGGAAGACCTCGGTGAGATCGTCGGCGAGTTCCTGATGGAGAGCCACGAGAACCTGGACCAGATCGACCGGGATCTCGTCGCTCTCGAGCAGGAGCCGGGCAACCGCGACCTGATCTCGCGCATCTTCCGGGCCATCCACACCATCAAGGGCACCAGCGGCTTCCTCGCCTTCACCCGGCTGGAGACGCTGGCGCACGCCGGTGAGTCGCTGCTGTCCCGGCTGCGCGACGGCGTCCAGCCGGTCACCCCGGACACCATCACCACGCTGCTGGTCACCATCGACGGCGTACGATCGCTGCTCGCCTCGATCGAGCAGGTCGGCACCGAGGGCGATGTGGACGTGGACAGCATCATCAGCACGGTGCACACCCAGATGCATGGCCAGGCGGCCGAGCCGGCCGACGCCGACGAACCCACGTCGCCCGCCGCGGCCGAGCCGGCCGCGACCGGGGCGCCGGTGCCGCTGGCGGAGCCGGGCCGGGCCGGGCCGGAACCGGTCGAGGGCCAGCGCCGGCCGCTCGGCGAGATGCTGGTCGAGGCGGGCGCCGCCCAGCCGGCCGACGTGGGGTCGGCGTTGCAGATGCAGCTCGAGGGCGACGAGCGCAAGCTCGGCACCATCCTGCTCGAGGAGGGCAAGGCCCAGCCGGCCGCGATCAACGAGGCGCTGCAACAGCAGCAGGCACCCAAGCGCAGCGTCGCCGACCAGGCCATCCGGGTCGACGTCGACCTGCTGGACAACCTGATGAACCTGGTCGGCGAGCTGGTGCTGGCCCGCAACCAGTTGGTCCGCGGCGTGATGGAGACCGGTGACTCCGGTCTGGTCCGCAGCGCGCAGCGGCTCGGCATGATCACCAGCGAGCTGCAAGGGGGCATCATGAAGACCCGGATGCAGCCGATCGACCACATCTGGTCCAAGCTCCCGCGCGTCATCCGGGACCTGTCCACCTCGCTCGGCAAGCAGGTTCAGCTGGTCATGCAGGGCAAGGAGACCGAGCTGGACCGCAGCCTCCTGGAGGCGGTCAAGGACCCGCTGACCCACCTGGTCCGCAACGCTGTCGACCACGGCATCGAGGACCCGGAGACCCGGGTGGCCCACGGCAAGACCCCGGAGGGCACGCTGACGCTGCGCGCCTACCACGAGGGCGGCCACGTGGCGGTCGACGTGGCCGACGACGGGGCCGGGCTGGACGTGGAGCGGATCGCCCAGAAGGCGGTCGAGAACGGCATCATCCGGCCGGAGCAGATCTCCACGATGGACCGGCGCGACATCATGGCACTGGTCTTCCAGCCGGGTTTCTCCACCGCGACGAAGGTGACCAACGTGTCCGGCCGCGGCGTCGGCATGGACGTGGTGAAGACCAACATCGAGCGGATCGGCGGCACGGTCAGCGTCGACTCGACGCCCGGTGAGGGCACGGTGTGGCGGCTGACCATCCCGCTGACCCTGGCCATCATCCAGGCGCTCACCGTCGACTGCGGCGATCAGCGGTACGTCGTACCGCAGGTCGCGGTCCTCGAACTGGTCTTCATCGACGGCCAGTCCACCAAGATCGAATACGCCTCCGGCGCGCCGGTCTACCGCCTGCGCGGCAAGTTGCTGCCGCTGGTCCGGCTGGACCGGGCACTGGGCCTGGAGGTGGGCGCCGACCAGGGCGTCTACATCATGGTGCTGCAGGCCGACGGCCGCCGGTTCGGGCTGGTGGTGGACCGGGTGTTGAACACCGAGGAAGTGGTGGTCAAGGCGCTCAACTCGCGGTTCAAGGACATCGGGCTGTACGCCGGCGCCACCATCCTGGGCGACGGCAAGGTCGGCCTGATCCTGGACGTGCCCTCCCTCGCCCGCCGCTCGCACCTGGCGGCGGACACCGAGCGGGGCAACGTGGCCGGCACGTCCGGGGTCTCCGGCGCCGGCGGGACCGGGGAACGCCTGCTGGTCACCGCGGTCGGCGAACGGCGGGTGGCGATCCCGCTCGACACGGTCACCCGGCTCGAGGAGTTCCCGCGGGCCCGGATCGAACACGCCGGTGCGCGCGAGGTGGTGCAGTACCGCGGGCAGATTCTGCCGCTGGTCCGGCTGTCCCACCTGCTCGGCGCGTACAGCGAGGAGCCGGAGGGCGACACCGTGTCGGTGGTCGTCTACAGCGAGGGTGCCCGCAGCGTCGCGCTGGTGGTGGACCGGATTGTGGACATCGCGGAGAACTCCACCACCGCCCGCCGGCCCGCCGAGGAAGACGGCCTGGTCGGCACCGCGGTGATCCAGCAGCGGGTGACCGAGTTGCTGGACGTCCGCCGCGCGATCCTGGCCGCGGATCCGAACTTCTATCGGGACGCCGACGACGAGCTGCTGGTGGAGGCCTGACATGGCGAGCCGCCAGTACGCCACGTTCGAGGTGGCCGGCCAGCTGTTCGGTGTCGAGGTGGACACCGTCCAGGAGGTGCTGTCGTACAACGAGTACACGCCGGTGCCGCTGGCGCCGCCGGCCGTCGGCGGGCTGTTCAACCTGCGCGGTCAGGTGATCGCCGCGGTGGACCTGCGGGTGCAGCTCGGCCTGGCCCGGCAGGCGCTGGAGGGTCCGGTGATGAACGTGATCCTGCGCTCGGGTGTGGACGGCGAGCCGGTCAGCCTGCTGGTGGACCGGATCGGCGAGGTGGTGGACCTCGCCGACGACACGTTCGAGCCGCCGCCGGACACGCTCAGCGGGCCCACCCGGGAACTGGTGGCCGGCACGTTCAAGCTGGACGGGCGGCTGATGCTCGCCCTGGACGTCAACCAGGCCGTCGACACATACCGAGTCACCACCTGATGTACAGCCTGGTCAGCGCGCCCGTCCTCGGCTTCGACCTGACCCGCCTGGGTGGCGGGTCGGCCACCGCCGAGGTCGTCCTGCGCGCGCTCCGGCTGGGTCCGGGCGATCTGCCGGTGTTGGCCGAACGGCTGCCGCACGAGGACATCCGCGGCCCGTTGTGGGTTGAGGTGGAGAGCGCGGCGCGGCGGATGCCCAATCTGCGGGCGTTGCAGGAGGACGACCCGGCGGGCGCGCTGGCCCTGGTCGAGCGGGCGCCGATCGGCTCGGTGGATGCGTTGCTGACCTGCATCCGGTACGACGTGATGTCGTGGACCTGGCACGGCACCGGCCGGGACGCGCAGCAGAGTGCAGCGGCCGCCGCGGCCACCGCCCTGCTCTGTGACGCGGCAGTGTCCAGCTACCTGCGTGAGGTGCTGGACGGATCGACCCGGCGGATGCTCGGGGCCGGCTGGGTCTCCGCGGTCCGCAAGCTGCCCAGCGGTGCCCCGATCGACCTCGGCCCGCACCACTACGCGGTGTCCGCACTGCTGGACCGGCTGCGTTCGCTCCGACCCCGGGACCTGCAGCGCCTGGTCACCTCCGCCGAGGACGCCCGGCAGAACGCCGGCGGGTGGTCCCCGGCGGTGCATTCGGCCTCCTGGGCGGCGTATCTGTCGGATCGGGTCCGCACCGCCGCCGCAGCGCAGATGCTGTTGGTACAGGCCATCGACACGGCCGCGATTCCGCTGACCGACCGGGCCGGCGGGGTCTGGAACATGCTCAGCGGCGCGGTGCAGGCGCTGGTCGTGCGCGACCTGCTGGACACCGCCACGGCACACCGGCTGCTCGCGCCGGTGGTGGCGGCGCTGGGCCCGTCCTGGCTCGGCGAGAAGGGAGCGGTCTGATGATCAGGGTGCTGGTCGTCGACGACTCCGTGGTGGTCCGCCGGCTGATCGTGGACGCGCTCAGCGACGTGCCCGGCGTCGAGGTGGTGGGCACCGCCGCGAACGGCCTGCTGGCCCAGTCGCGGATCGACCACCTCAAGCCCGACGCCGTCACGATGGACATCGAGATGCCGCAGATGAACGGCATCGAAGCGGTCCGGGAACTGCGCAAGCGGCACCCTCGGCTGCCGGTGATCATGTTCAGTACGCTCTCCGCCGCGGGCGCCTCGGCGACGCTGGAGGCGCTCGCCGCCGGAGCCACCGACTACGTCACGAAACCGTCCAACGTCGGCTCGATCGCCGAGTCGGTGGCCGCCGTACGCGATCAGCTGGTCCCGAAGATCCGGATGCTCGCCAACCGGGGCGCGCCGGCCCGGCCGGCCCCGCCGGTCAAGGCGGCGCAACGCCCGCTGCCACCGACCGGCCCGTCCCGGCTCACCGGGCCCCCGGGCAAGCCGCCGGCGGTCCGGCGCGGGCCGCAGGGCCGGGTCGACATCATCGCCATCGGCTCCTCGACCGGCGGCCCGGACGCGCTCACCAAGGTGCTCA
>DASSAL010000331.1:0-16163 GCA_035685405.1 Actinoplanes sp.
CCGGCGCGGAGGATGAGAAGCCGGTTGTTCCGGCCGGCGCCCGGGTGAGCGCGTGGAGCTATCGCGACGGGCCGGGGTGAGGAACTCCCCGCGCAGGTGGGCGCGGGTGATGTCGTGCCAAGCGCGTGGGGCGCCGAACACTACCGGCGGGTGGGGTCCAGGGCAAGGCCCACGACCTGCGACCGGGCGGGCGGGAAGGTTTCGGCTTCCCGCCCGCTCCGCTCGACACCGGTCCTGCTACACCGGCCCCCGCTACACCGGCACCGTGCGCGGGGTTTTCAGGGCGTCGATGATCTCGTGGAGGACCCGTCCGGAGTCCTCGTGCGGCACCTGGCACGTGCCGGCGGCCACGTGCCCGCCGCCGCCGTAGCGCAGCATCACCGCACCGATGTCCACCGGCGAGGTCCGGTCCAGGATGCTCTTGCCGCAGGCGAACACGGTGTTCAGCTTCTGCCGGCCCCAGATCACGTGCACCGACACGCGGGCCTGCGGGAACAGCGCGTACACCATGAACCGGTTGCCGGCCTGGATGGTCTCCTCCTCGCGCAGGTCGACCACCACCACGTCACCGTCGAGACGACTGACCCGCTGCACCTGCTCGACGAACCGTACCGAGCAGTCCCGGTACAGGTCGGCCCGCTCGGCCACGTCCGGCAGGGCGAGGATCTCGTTGACGTCCTGGTGCTCGATGCACGCGTCGATGAGCAGCATCATCAGCTGGTAGTTGGAGATCCGGAACTCCCGGAACCGGCCCAGCCCGGTGCGGCTGTCCATCAGGAAGTTGAGCAGCGTCCACCCCTCGGGACGCAGGATGTCGTCGAGCGTGTAGGCGGCCGAGTCGGCTTGGTCGACCGCGCGCATCAGGTCCGGCGCGATCTGCGGGAACCGGGCGGCGCCGCCGAAGTGCTCGTAGATGACCCGGGCGGCGGACGGCGCGTCCGGGTCGATGACGTGACCGGCCAGGCCGGCTTCGTTACGGAGTGTCTCGGAGTGGTGGTGATCGAACACCAGATGCGCGCGACGGTCGAACGGCAGGTTCGTCAGGATGTCACGGTCCGTGATGTCCACGGCGCCGTCCTGGACGTCCTTGGGATGCACGAAGGTGATCTCGTCGATCATGTCCAGGACGCGTAGCAGCACGGCACAGACCAAGCCGTCGAAGTCGCTACGGGTCACAAGCCGGTACTTCACGGTGCCGTCCCCTCCGTCGCCAATCCGTTACACCCAATATGCCACTTTTATGGGTATGGCTCTGGTCGCATCCGCGGACCGGTGTGAACCACGGGTCACTCCGGGCTCGTAAGGTTCAGGCATGGACAACCCCCCGCAGCTTCTTCAGGATCGCAGCGCGCCGCCCGCGACACTGGTGATCTTTGGCGCGTCGGGCGATCTGACCCGTCGCAAGCTCCTGCCGGCGGTGGAGAGCCTGGCCCGGCACAACCGGCTGCCCGCCGAGTTCGCGCTGGTCGGGGTCGCCCGCACGGCGCTGGAGGACCAGCAGTTCGCGGACAGCGCTCTGGGCGATCGCGCGCTCACCGACCACGCGCAGCTGCAGGGCGGCGTCCGGTACGTCAGTGGCGGCTACGACAGCCCGGAGACCTACAAGCGGCTCGGCGAGGTGCTGGACGAGCTGGACACCGGCCGCGGCACCCGGGGCAACCGGATCTTCTACCTGTCCACCCCGGCCGAGGCGTTCGAGCCGGTGATCAACGGGGTGGCCGGCGCCGGGTTGAACCACGCGCGGGAGGGCTCGTTCGCCCGGGTGGTGATCGAGAAGCCGTACGGCAAGAGCCTGCAGACCGCCCGCGAGCTGGACGCCGTGGTGCACGCCGCGTTCGACGAGCCGGACGTCTTCCGGATCGACCACTACCTGGGCAAGGACACCGTCCAGAACGTGCTGGCGCTGCGCTTCGCCAACGCCATCTTCCAGCCCATCTGGAACCGGTCCTGGGTCGACCACGTGCAGATCACCGTCGCCGAGACGCTGGGGGTCGGCACCCGCGGCGGGTTCTACGAGCACGCCGGGGCGATGCGCGACATCGTGCAGAACCACGTGCTGCAGGTGCTCGCGCTGGCCCTGATGGAACCCCCGGCCAGCTTCGACGCCGAGGGGCTGCGCAACGAGAAGGCCAAGCTGCTGCAGGCGATCCGGCTGCCCACCAACCGGGACATCGCCGACCTGGCGGTGCGGGGGCAGTACACCCGCGGCGGCACCCGGGAGGACCTGATGGCCGGCTACCGCGAGGAGGCGGGCGTGGACCCGCTGTCGCGGACCGAGACGTACGCGGCGATGCGCCTGAACGTGGACAACTGGCGCTGGGCCGGGGTGCCGTTCTACGTGCGTACCGGAAAGCGCCTGCCGGCCCGGGTGACCGAGGTGGCGCTGCAGTTCCAGCGCCCCCCGCACCTGCCCATCCCGACCAACCAGCTCACCGAGCTGGAGGCGGACGCGCTGATCCTGCGGATCCAGCCCAACGAGGGCATCTCGCTGCGGTTCGGGGCCAAGGTGCCGGGACACTCGTTCCGGGTGCGCACGGCCAGCTTGGATTTCTCGTACGAGCAGACCTTCCGCGAGGAGTCGCCGGAGGCGTACGAGCGGCTGCTGCTGGACGCGCTGCTCGGCGACCCCACCCTGTTCATCCGCGCCGACGAGGTCGAGCAGTGCTGGCGGATCGTGGACCCGATCATCGAGCACTGGGCCGACGACCCGTCGCCGATCCCCACGTACGAGGCGGCCTCCTGGGGCCCGGCCGACGCCGACCGGCTGGTCAACCGCAGCGGACGCAAGTGGCGGAATGCGCTCTAGATGGTTCGCCGGTGCGCATCCAGCACGCTGAGCGCCCGGTCGGCGTGCTGATTCATGTCCCGTTCGTCGTGAATGACGTCCAGGATCGTCCGGTCGGTGTCGATCACGAACGTCATCCGCCGGTGGCTGAGCGGGCCCAGCGGCAGCTTGCGCTTCACGCCGAGCGCGGCCGCGACCGATCCGTCGGTGTCCGACAGCAACGGATAGTCGAAGTCGTGCTTCTCGGCGAACCGCCGCTGCCGGTCCACCGGATCCCGGCTGATCCCGACCCGCTGCGCGCCGATCGTGGCGAACTCGGCGGCCAGGTCGCGGAAGTGGCACGCCTCGGCGGTGCAGCCGGTGGTCATCGCGGCCGGATAGAAGAACAGCACGACCGGGCCACCGCCCAGCAGTTCGCTGAGCCGGCGCGGCACACCATGCTGGTCCGGCAGCTCGAAATCCTCTATCACATCGCCCTTACCGACACTCATGAGTTGAACGTACCCGCTTCGAGACCGCTCAATTAGGGTGGTAGCCAGCCGTTGACCCTGCGACCCCCCGCCCCGCCCGCACTCCGAACCGAAAGCGACACCGCCATGCAGGTCTCGGTCGCGCACCACCCACCGAACACGGCCGTCCTGATGCTGCGCGGCTCGCTCGACATCGACACCGCGCCGGCGCTGAAGGCGAACCTCAACCGCCTGGTCGAACGGCCCAGCCCGCGCATCGTCGTAGACCTCTCCGGCCTGGACTTCTGCGACTCGATGGGCGTCGGCGTGCTGGTCTCCGCGCACGGGCGGGCGACCGAACGTGGCGGGTGGGTCCGGCTGGCGGCGCCGTCCGGCTTCCTGCGCCGGCTGCTCGACACCCTGGGGCTCACCGACTACCTGTCCCTGCACCCCGACGTGGACACGGCCCTCAAGGAATGACGGAAAAGGGCGCCCCCGCACCGGGAGCGCCCTTCTCGCGGACCTACCTCAACTCGTCACGCCGAAGACGATCCGGCCCAGGGTGTCCTCGATGCCGACGAAGCCCTCCGTCGGCTGGAACAGGTCCTCGTGGAAGTCCACGTCCAGGTCGTCCGCGGTGCCGCCGACGCCGTCCGGCCCGACGCCGTACAGGTTCTGGAAGTTGGCGCCACCGGCGTCCTCCAGGTTGATCTGCGCGCTCCGGTTGTCGGTGTGCCAGTTGCCGAAGTAGTGGCCGGCCTCGTGCGAGGTCACGTTGCCGACCGCCTGCGCCACGAACCCGATCCGGTCACTGGCCGGGGTCAGGTAGGTGTTCAGCGACGTCGCGGGGCCGGCCGGGGCGCTCATCACGTCGAGCAGCACCAGCGCCGTCTCGTCGGTCTGGAAGTTGCCCGGGTCGATGCTCTGCGCGATGCCGATCGTGCTGATCCCGGACTCCTCGATGGTGCCGCCGACGATGATCCGGCTGACGTTCGGCTGACCCCACGGGTCCGCGTGGTCCTTGCTGTTCCTGATCTGCAGCCGGAACCGCGGGTTCAGACCCGAGCCGATCAGGTCCTGCTTGAGGCTCTCGGTGACCGACGCGACGATCCCGTCGATCAGCTGGTCCTCCTGGGCGCGGGTGATGCCCCACCGGGCCAGGAACGCCGCCAGCGGGCTGAGTGTCACCACACCCGGCCCGCCCCAGCCACCGATCGCGGTGTTCACCCGGGCGCCGTCGAAGTCCAGGAACAGCGTCTGGACCGGGCGGTTGCCCTGCAGCGGCGGCCGGTACGCCTCGATGGTGATGTCGTACGCCCCGGTGCCGTCGGCCACGCCCACGTAGTGCCAGCCGGCCTGGGTCGCCACGTAGTCGGTGGTGGCGTTGCCACCGCCGGGCAGCGGCGAGTTCGGCGGGTAGATGAAGGTGGCGTCCTGATCCGAGCCGTGCACCTCGCGCGGGACCGTGTCGTAGACAGTGATGTACGACGCCGCGCCCTTGACCGTGGCGCCGAGCACGTCACCGGCCCGAAGTTTGACGGCGAAGAAGTCCCGGTCGTCCTCGCCCGCCGTGATGGTGACCGAGTATGCGCCCTCGCTCTCCGCGCCGGTTCCGCTGCCTGAGTCGAACGGGTCCTCGGGCAGGCTGTTGTAGCCGACCACGGCGACGTAGTACCGGCCCGCTGTGGTCACGGCATAGGTGACCCGGCTGGTCAGCGCCCCGCCGAAGTCGTCGTTGGCCGCCACCAGCGTGCCGGCCTCGTTGTAGACCAGCAGGATGGAGTCCAGGCTGCTGCCGGTGGGCCGGGCGGTGAACGCGGTGATCACGTCACCGGCGGCCGCGGTCAGGCGGTAGAAATCGAAGTCGCCGCGGTCGGTGCCGGCCGAGCCGTGCGGGCCGTCGCCCACCGTCCCGGTGGTGGAGACGCCGGTGCGCCTGGTGCCCACCTCGGTGTCGCGGGCCAGCGGGATGGCGCCGTCGTCCTCGGCGTTGGGCGCGATCGCAGTGACCGTCACCGGTTCCGGGTCGAGCGTGCCCAGAACGCGGGCCCGGTGGTTCTGGTTGGCGCCGGTGCCGAACCCTCTGATCAGCTGCGCCGACGCCGGATTGTCGTTGCTGCCCCGGGTGCCGTCCGGCTCGTCCTCGTCGACCAGGATCGGCGACGCCACGGCGACCCGGTTCCTGGCCTGGGCCTTGAGTCTGGCCGAGGCCTTGGCGGCGCTCTGCTTGGCCATGTACGCCGCCCAGCCGGCGTAGTCCGCCTTCGTGACGTCCGGCACGTTGGCCAGGTACGGGTTCGGTCCGGCCGGCTTCGTTCCCGGTGCGGCCTTGTCCGCCAACGAGATGCCGGCGTCCAATTTGGCCTGTTCGGCGGCGCTGACGCCCGGGTCTGCCGGTGCGGCAACGGCGGGCGCGGCGCCCGGTGTGAGCGCAACGCCGAGCACGACCGCAGCGGCTGTTGCGATGCTTCGTCGCATCAGGTGTCCCCCTTCAGCCCATCCCGGCCCCCCGGCCGCGGACGGCAAGGGGGACGCTACTGAAGGAAGTGATCAATATCTAGTGCCGTCGATGGCACAGCAGGTCAGGCACCCGGGCCGGAGCGGACGGCGTCCAGCGCGGCCACCGCGGCGCCCCGGGCGCCGGCCATGTCCAGATCCGGGACCAGCGCGAACTCGGCCACCGCCTGCTGCTCGCGGCGCAGGTGGGTGTGCTGCCGGACGGTGTCGAGGAACCACCCCCGGAAGCCCGGTGCGGCCTCCACCACTCCACCGCCGAGGAAGTACGCGTGCGGGTCGGTGAAGTTGGCGGCGACGGTGAACAGCTTGCCGATCGCGCGCGCCTGCTGCCCGAACACGGCCATCGCCAGCGGGTCCTCCTTTTCGGCGTACCCGCGCAGCATCTTCGCCGCCCGGGGCAGCGGCTCGCCGGCCAGCGGGTGGTCCGGGAACCGGGACAGCCAGTACGGCAGCAGGTTGTTGGTGATGCCGGTCAGCGAGGCGATGCTCTCCACGTCGCTGTCGAAGCCGCAGTTGCACACCGGCACCGGCTGGCCCGGCTCGAGCACGTCGTGCAGCGGGATCTGGACGTGGCCCAGCTCGCCGGCCATGCCGGCCGCGCCGCTGATCACCCGGCCCAGCTCGACCACGCCACCGCCCAGACCGGTCCCGACGATCGCCGCCACCGACGACCGGGTCATCGCCTGCGCGCCGAAGTGCCGGTGGTGGGCGTAGAGCGCGGCCGCGTTGGCGTCGTTGTGGTAGATCACCGGCAGGCCGATCCGGGCCTCCAGCGCGCCCCGGATGTCGAAGCCGTGCCACGCCTCCTGGTTGAAGTTGGTCGAGCCCTTGGACGAGATGACCCCGTCCGCGGTGGCCGGTCCGGGGGTGTCCAGGCCGACCGCCCGCACCAGCGTGACCGGCGTGCTGGTCATCGTCAGGATGCCGGCGAACGCCGCGGCCAGTTGCTCGACCGCGGTCTGCGGGCCCTCGGTGACCCGGCTCGGGTTCTCCACCAGGCGGTCCACCAGGAACTCGCCGGTGGCGTCCAGGACGGTCGCGTTGTTGCAGGTGCCGCCGTTGTCCAGGCCCACGACCACCCACGACGACGCGGTCCGGACCGCACTTCCGGCCGTTGCATTGTGATCCACGGCACGAGCGTACGTCCGCCGGGTCCCACACCGGAACGCCTGTCTCAGGACCGGCCGGGTCCGTCGTCCCGGCGGCGGCTCAGCGGGCGCCGAACAGCCGGTAGTACGCCTGGTTCCAGCGCACCCGGTCGATGAAGTCGCCGACCTCCGTCCGGTCGTCGATGAGCAGCAGCTCGGTCTCGGCCATGGCCGCGAAGTCGCGCAGGGTCTCGGCGCCGACCGCCTGGGTCAGCACGGTGTGGTGCGGGCCGCCGGCGGTCAGCCAGCACTCCGCCGAGGTGGACAGCGACGGCGCCGGCTTCCACACCGCCCGGGCCACCGGCAGCTTCGGCAGCGGCTCGTCCGGGGCGGTGACCTCGATGGCGTTGGCGACCAGCCGGAACCGGTCGCCCATGTCGGCCATGCCGATCACCACGGCCGGGCCGGGCTGGGCGTCGAAGACCAGGCGGACCGGGTCCTCCCGGTCGCCGATGCTCAGCGGATGGATCTCCGCCCGCGGCCGGCCGGTCGCGATGCTCGGGCAGACCTCGAGCATGTGCGCGCCGAGGATCTTCGGCTCGCCGGGCCCGAAGTGGTACGTGTAGTCCTCCATGAACGAGGTGCCCCGGCCGGTGCCGTCGCCCATCGCCTTGATCGCGGCGAGCAGGGCCGACGTCTTCCAGTCGCCCTCGCCGCCGAAGCCGTAGCCGTCGGCCATCAACCGCTGCACCGCCAGCCCCGGGAGCTGGCGCAGCCCGCCCAGGTCCTGGAAGTTGGTGGTGAACGCGCCGAAGCCACCCGCGGTGAGGAACTGTCGCAGCCCGGCCTCGATCCGAGCGGCGTACCGCAGCGACTCGTGCCGGTCGCCGTCCTTGCGCAGCTCGGGTGGGATGTCGTACGCCTCGGTGTACTCGGCGACCAACTGGTCGACCGCCCGGTCCTCGGCCGCGTCCACCACCTCGACCAGGTCGTTCACCCCGTACGTGTTGACCGAGACGCCGAACCGCAGCTCGGCCTCCACCTTGTCGCCCTCGGTGACCGCCACGTCGCGCATGTTGTCGCCGAACCGGGCCAGCCGCAGGCCGCGCAGGTGTCGCAGGCCGATCGCGGCCCGGGCCCACCCGTTGACCCGCTCCACCACGCCCGGGTCGCCGGCGTGCCCGGCCACCGTCTTGCGGGCCAGGTTGAGCCGGGCCTGGATGTACCCGAACTCCCGGTCGCCGTGCGCCGCCTGGTTCAGGTTCATGAAGTCCATGTCGATGGTGGACCACGGCAGCGACACGTTCAGCTGGGTGTGCAGGTGCAGCAGCGGCTTGCGCAGCGCGTCCAGCCCGGTGATCCACATCTTGGCCGGCGAGAACGTGTGCATCCAGGCGACCACCCCGACACAGGCCGGGTCGGCGTTGGCGTCGAGCAGCACCGCCCGGATCGCCCCGCTGTCGGTGAGCACCGGCTTGCCGACCAGCTCGGCGGCCAGCCCGCCGTCGGTCAGCATCCGCTGAATCTCGCGGGACTGGTCGGCGACCTGAGTCAGCGTCTCCGGCCCGTACAGATGCTGACTTCCGGTGAGGAACCAGATCTGCGGCTTCACGTGGCGGGCTCCTGTCCATAGACGTTCTGGTAGCGGGCGTAGAGGGAGTCGATGTCGGCCTGGCCGATCGGCACCGGGTCGCCGATCTGCCGGGCGATGTGCACGGTGCGCGCGACGTCCTCGCACATCACCGCGGCCTTGACGGCCGCTTGGGCGTCCGGGCCGATGGTGAAGACGCCGTGGTTGCGCATCAGCACCGCGGGCGAGCGGTGACCGCGCAGCGTCTCAACGATGCCCCGGCCGATCGAGTCGTCGCCGATCAGCGCGAACGGGCCGACCGGGATCTCGCCGCCGAACTCGTCGGCGATCATGGTCAGGACGCACGGGATCGGCTCGCCCCGGGCGCACCACGCGGTGGCGTACGTCGAATGCGTGTGCACCACCCCGCCCACCTCGGGCATGTGCCGGTAGACGTAGGCGTGCGCGGCGGTGTCCGACGACGGCTTACGGTCCCCCTCGACCAGATTGCCGTCGAGGTCGGTGACCACCATGTCGTCCGGGGTGATCTCCTCGTACCGGACGCCTGAGGGCTTGATGACCAGCAGGTCCGCGCCCGGCACCCGGGCCGAGACGTTGCCCGCGGTCCACACCACCAGCTCGTTGCGCGGCAGTTCGGCGTGCAGCTCGGCGACGTACCGCCGCAGCCGTCGAATGTCCTCGGTGACCGTCACGCCGTCGAGTGTGAGCGCTAACATTCGCGCGTGTCAACGGGCCCCGGCAACATTGCCGTCAGCTGAGCGAAATGGGTGGGGCGACGCTGTCGCGGATCACCAGATCCGGCTCGATCACCACCCGGCCCGGTGCGGCGGCACCGTCGGACACCTGCGCCAGCAGCAGATCCAGCCCGGCCTGGGCCACCGCGTCGAAGTCCGGCCGGATGGTGGTCAGCGGCGGAATGAAGTACGCCGCCTCCGGCACGTCGTCGAAGCCGACCACGCTGACCTCCTGCGGTACCCGCCGGCCCCGCTCGTACAACGCCCGCAGCAGGCCGAGGGCCAGATGGTCGTTGGCGGTGAACACCGCGGTCACCTCCGGCATCCGGGCCACCATCTGCCCGGCGGAGTACCCGGCCGCCGCCGACCAGTCGGCCGGGATCAGCGGTGGGATCTCCGCGCCGGCCGCCCGCAACGCCTGCCGCCAGCCGTCCACCCGGCCGGCCGCGTCGTACCAGTCCGGCGGGCCGGACACGTGCCAGACGGTCCGGTGCCCGGCGTCCAGCAACAGCTTCGTGGCCGCCCGGGCGCCGGCCACCTGATCCACCGTGACGAGTGCGTGCGCGCGGTCCGGATCGCCGTCGACGGTCACCAGCGGCACCCCGGCCGGCATCTCGTCGAGCGCTTCACCGGCCGACGCCACCGGTGCGATCACCACCAGGCCGGCCACCCGCTGGTCCAGGTGCCGCTCCACCGCGCCGGCGATGGACCGCCGGTCCAGCCGGCCGACGCTGGCCACGCTGACCGCGAAGCCGGCCTCGGCGGCCGCCTGTTCGAACGCGGCGAGCAGCGAGGACGGGCCGTACAGCGTGCTGTTCAGCGCGACGATGCCGACCAGCTGGGACCGGCCGGTGACCAGGGCCCGGGCCGCCCGGTTGGGCCGGTAACCGAGCTCGGCGATGGCCGCGCGGACCCGCAGGCGGGTCTGTTCCCGGACGTTCGGATGGCCGTTGAGCACCCGGGACACGGTCTGGTGCGAGACGCCGGCCAGCCGCGCCACGTCCGTCATGGCGGGATCTCGGGACCCCCTGATGTCGACCACGTGCCCGTCTCCCGTCTGCCGGGACGCAGCGGTGGCCTGGTCCCGCGACCCATCGGTGTCATGTTAGCGATAACAGCGCATGGGTCAAGGATCGGCCGCGAGCCGGTATGTGCCGACCCGTACCCTGGTCGGTGATGGACATTCCGTACCGGCAGGTGGGGCTGCAGACGGCCGACGCCGACGGGTTCGCGTCGCTGCGCCGGCCGGCCCGCCCGCGCGCCGAGCGTTATGCCCTGGGCCGGTCACTGCGCGAGCGGGCGCACCGGTCCGACCTCGCGTTCTGGACACCGCCGCCGGACCGGGCCGATCCGGTACGGCAGATCGTCGAGGCGCACGAGGGGCGGCTGCCGGAGCTCATCCCGATCCGGGTGGGCCGCATGGTCGCCTCCCCGTACGCCTTTCTGCGCGGCTCGGCCAACGTGATGGCCGACGACTTCGCCGCGCTGCCGTCGACCGGCATCACCCCGGTCATCTGCGGCGACGCGCACCTGGGGAACTTCGGCTTCTACGCGTCGCCGGAGCGGGAGCTGGTCTTCGACCTCAACGACTTCGACGAGGCGCACCCGGGCGCCTGGGAGTGGGATCTGCGGCGGCTGGTGGTCAGCGTGCACGTGGCCGGCCGGCAGAACGGCTTCCGGGAGACCGCGTGCGCCGATGCCGTCCGGCACTGCGTCGACCAGTACCGCGAGCAGATCGCCCATCTGGCCGAGCAGCCGCTGCTGGCCCGCTCCTTCGAACGGCTGGACGTGGACCGGTTGCGGGCGGCGGCCACCAGGCCGAGCTTCAAGGACGAGATCGACCGGGCCGCCCGCCGGGCCCGCCGGCGCACCAGTGACCGCGCGCTGCCCCGGTTCACCGAGCGCCCGGCCGACTCCGGGCGGGAGCCGGACGACCTGCGGTTTGTCGAGGAGCCGCCGCTGATCACCCGGCCCGGCCCGGCCGACCGGGACCTGCTCGCCGAGGCGCTGGACGGATACCTCACCACACTGCCGCCACACTGGGCCCGGATCCTGGCCGGTTACCGGGTCGTCGACATCGCGCACAAAGTGGTCGGTGTCGGCTCGGTCGGGTTGCGCGCGTACGTCGCGCTGTGCGTGGGCAGCAGCCCGGACGACGTGGTGTTCCTGCAGCTGAAGCAGGCCCGCCGGTCGGTCGTGGCCCGGCACGTGCACGGCGACGCGGCCTGGCACCGGCACCAGGGGCAACGGGTGGTGGAGTATCAGCAGGCGCTGCAGACGGTCAGCGACCCGCTGCTCGGCTGGACCACGGTCGGCGACCTGCAGTTCTACGTCCGGCAGTTCCGGGACATGAAGGGTGCCATCCTGGTGGAGGACCTGAGTGGGGGCGCGCTGGCCGACTACGCCGCCATCTGCGGGTTCCTGATGGCCAAGAGCCACGCCCGCACCAGCGGGGCGTCGATGATCGCCGGATACAACGGCAGCAGCGGCAAGCTGGCCGAGGCGCTGTGCCGGTTCGCCCGGGCGTACGCCGACCAGGTGGAGAGCGACCACGCCGCGCTGGTCGAGGGGGTCCGCCGCGGGGTGGTCCCGGCCGAGACGGGCTGAGCTCGATGGCCTCGCTTCGCTCGGCGGGCGTTGGATGAGCGGCCGGATCCGGCTGGACTCGGCGCAGCTGCGGGAGTTCTGGACCGAACGCCACCTGTGCACGCTGACCACCCTGCGGGCGGACGGGTCGCCGCACGTGGTCGCGGTGGGCGCCACCCTGGACCCGGAGGCCGGCATCGCCCGGGTGATCACGTCCGGTGCCTCGGCCAAGGTGCGGCACGTGCTCGCCGGTCAGCAGCGGGTGGCGATCTGCCAGGTGGACGGCCGGCGGTGGAGCACGGTGGAGGGCACCGCGGTGATCCGTACCGACCCGGCATCGGTGCGGGACGCCGAACAGCGGTACGCCGCCCGCTACCGGCCGCCGCGCCCCAACCCGGCGCGGGTGGTGATCGAAGTGACCGTCACCGCGGTGCTGGGCTCGGCCACCCTCACTGGAAGCTGACCAGCTCCGGCACCGGCTTGAACCTCAGCACGTCCTTGGCCTGATACCGCTTGACGTCCTCGTCGTAGAAGAGCTTGTAGCCCATGTGGAACTGCTGCGGCCGGCGCAACCGTTTCCAGGTGGCGTCCTTCTCCGACCGGGTGCCGAAGCCGTCCACGTGCTGGACCATCGCCAGGCCCGGCCGCTTCACGATCCGGTGCACGTCCGGCAGCATGGACGCGCGGAACTGGTGCAGCACGAACAGCTTCTCCGGCAGCCGGTGCCGGGCGATCAGACCGGCGACGTACCCGGACACCGCGTTCACCTCGGCCGGGCTGACCCGGCCGATGGTCCGCCCCGGCACCTTGCCGGGCGGCATCCGCCACTCCGGGTCCAGCGCCAGGCCGACGTGCGGCTGGATCAGGAACTTCTCCAGCCGCCTGGCCTGCGGCAGGAACTCGCCCCGGCCCGGCTGGAGATCGAGTACCACCAGCGCC
The DNA here is from genome assembly GCA_035685405.1 of Actinoplanes sp. Taxonomy (GTDB): domain Bacteria; phylum Actinomycetota; class Actinomycetes; order Mycobacteriales; family Micromonosporaceae; genus Actinoplanes. Next base: position 12,690 of record DASSAL010000331.1, read on the forward strand.
TTGTGCTTGCGCGCGTGGTCCACGTACCGCTGGATGGCAGCCTCGTCGATCATGCGGCTGTAGTTGCCGTCCCGGCCCGGCGACGCCTGCGCGACCGTGGCGATCAACTCGTACGCCAGCTGAATCTTGCGGTCGCCGGCGAAGCCGCGGGCGGCGGACCGCAGTCTGGGCAGCATCCGGTCCGGGCTGCCCTCGCCCAGCACCCCGAGCGCCGCGTTGCCGGCGGTGCCGTAGTAGGCGACCACCCGGTAGGTCGGGAAGATCTTCGTGCCACCCTGCGGGAGCTGGGCCACCGGCGCCGCCCGGACCGACGGGCTGGGTGCCGGCGCGCTGGACGCCGGCGCGCTGGACGCCGGGCTGGGCGCGCTGCCGGCCGGCGCCGCGACCTCCCGCTCGTTGCAGCCGGCCAGAGCGGTGGCCAGGGACACGACCAGAACGCCTCGGACATATCGGTTCACATCGGCCTCCCCACGACCGTGGCCACGTTACCGAAGTGCCCACGTGCGGGTCAGCTTGAGGTCGACCCGCCCGGAATCGCACAAACTTGGCTTGACGATGACACGGGCCGGGCGGATCGTCGAAGGAACACCCTGCTCGCTCGGGAGCGCATCGTGAGACCAATCGACGTCGCCAAGCTCGTCCTCATCACGGTGACACCGACCCTGATCGGCGCTGTCGTCATCTTTGCGCCCCGGTGGTGCCGCTTCGTCATCGACCGCTGGCCGCGCCGCCCGAAGGACACACCGGAACCACTGGGCCCGCCGATCCAGCAACTCGCCGTCGATCTGCGCCGGCTGCTGCGGCTGCACAGCGAACTGACCGCGTCCGCCCACCTGGCCATGCGCGCCCACCGGATGTGGGCGGTGGAGGCGGCGATCGGGACACGGGCGCTGGAGGCGGCGAAGGCGCTGGATGTGCCGCATCCCGAACCGGTGCGGCCCGGGGTGCTGAACCGCAACGACCTGAGCCGGCTGCTGTACGACCTGTCGTCGGCCGGGCTGGTGCTGCCGGAGAAGGTCGGGCCGTTCATCGGGGACGGGCGATAGGCCGTTCCGGCCCCGTTTCGCAACGGCGGCGAGGTGCACCTCGCCGCCGTTTCTGGGGCCCGGCCGGCGGACTTGCTGGCGGGGGCGGCCACCGCTAGCCGGGGATGGAGGGTCTGCGGCCGATCCGTCATCCACCGTGACATCCGTACGCCATGATCCGCTGGCGCGCGGGGTGTCCTTCGACACGCTCCGGTTCGCCCACCCGGCCTAACCCGATCGGGAATGTCTTTGTTTTCCTGTGCGGCCGATGAAAAATGGCTTAACTTCCGCGGTCCCGGTTACCCGCCCGGCCAGGCGAAATTGTCACTGTCCGTCAATTTCCGGAGACCGCGGTGTATTCCCCCGGCCGGACGTTGAACCGCCAGCCGACCTGGGCCGTACTGTCCGTTGACGGGGGGATGCCGGGTGTCGCGCACTGCGCTCAGCGCGTCACCGGTTCGGTCGTTGAAGCGCTTCCATGGACGCTGGCGCGAGGGGCAAACGTGTGGCTAACGTTCCACATCGACCGCGCGCGCGATCCGCGCGGGACGCATGGGGGCAACGCGCGGCGAGGACGGGGGCGGCGGATGCGGCGACGGGACGGACGGTGCGGTCCCGGCCACCGCGCGCCCGATCCGGGTTCGTACCCACGTGAGCGTGCCGCATGAGTTTCGAGGACGACGAATACTGGGACGAGGAATACTCCGACAATTCCGCGGTGGCCCGGGACCGTTACTCCGCGCGCCGCGCATCGTCCGGTGAAGCTCATTCCCCGGCCCGGCGCCCGGCCGCCGGAGATCCGTTGCCGGGCGCTCGCCGTCCGGCCGCCGCAGATCCTTCGCCCGGCGCTCGCCGTCCGGCCGCCGGAGATCCGGTTTCCGGAGCCCGCCGCCGCGGCGGTCCCGAGCCGTTGCCGCCCCGCCGGCCCCAGTCGTCGATCGGCCAGGTCCGCACCTCCACCTGGGACGGTGAGATCAACGACCCGGTGATCGACCTGGACCGCGGCCAGCCGGCCGACGAGCTCGCCGCCCGTCGCAAGAAGCGGTCCCGGGCCAACAGCCGCGGCACCGGCACACCACCGGCCACGCCCGGCCCGGCCCGCGGCGACTTCGACACCGCCCGCCCCGGTTGGCTGGACGATCCGGACTTCGTACCGACCGACACCTCCCAGCCGCTGCCCGACTCGGAGATCGTCGACTTCAACCGGCCCGAGTTCGGCGCCGACTTCGACAACCCCGAGTTCCCCGGCAGCGGTGCGGCCGCGCGCCGGCGGCGCCCCGGCCCCCCGCACCACAACGACGACTTCGACTACCTGGACCCGTCGTACGACGACGCCGCGTACGCCGCGGACATGGCCCGGTTCGGCGGTGACCCGACGCCGCAGCTGGGCTTCGACCGGTACGACGGGTACGACCACCAGGGCTTCGACGACCCCGCTGACGACGCCTACAGCGATTCCGGCTTCGGCGATTCGCGCTTCGACGATTCCGGCTTCCGCGGCCCTGGCCTCCGCGGCTCTGGCTTCCGCGGTCCCGGCTTCGGCGAGAGTCCGGGGGGCTCGCACGTCGACGGATCGGGCCGATATGCCGGTGGACCGCCGGACCGGCGCGACCGGCGCTCGGGGCCCGATCCGCGCGACGGCCGCGAGCGGGATCGCTCGGCGCGGCCGGATCAGCGGAACCGCGTTGCCGGACCCCGTCCGGACCAGCGCGACCGCACCGCGGGGCCGCGTCCCGACCAGAGCGACCGCGTCGCGGGGCCACGTCCCGACCAGCGCGACCGCATCGCGGGGCCGCCTCCCGATGAGCGCGACCACCGCGTCGCCACGCCGTGGCCGGACGAGCGTGGCCGGCCGGCCGGCCCGCGGCGCGACCACCGGGAACGCGTCGCCGAGCTGCGACCGGATCCCTCCGGCGAATGGGTCACCGGCCGCGCCGACGAGCGGTCCCCGCGCCGGGCGGACCCCGCACCCGACGGCGGCCGCCCGGTCTGGGCCGGGCCCGGCCGCGCCGCGCCCGACGGCGTCATCGACGGCGAATGGGCCGAAGGCCCGCACGTGGACGGGTGGCCGGAAGACGAGAACGGCCCGATCCGCCGCCGCGGCAACCGGCGGGTCTCCGGCGTTCCCCAGGACAGCGGCTTGGGCGCTCCTGATCCCGCTGGTCGTTCCGCTGCCCGGGACGGCGTCGCCGGACGCGAGGCCATCCAGCCCACGTCGCCCGCGACCGGCCGCGCCCGCGTGCCGGCACCGGCCGGCGACGATGTCCTCGACATCTACCGCCCACGCCGCGATGCGGACCGGCGGGCCCCCGCACCCGCCGACGACCGCAACCGTCCGGCCGCGGTTGCGGGAACACCATCGCGCGACGCGGGCACGGAGCGGCCGGACCCAGGCCACGCAACGCCGGCCCGGGCGGACGCGGGCCAGGCCCTGATCCGTCCCGGCGCG
>DASSAL010000332.1:0-17906 GCA_035685405.1 Actinoplanes sp.
GCCGGCTATCTGCGCGGCGAGCGGGTGGAGACGGTCGACTGCCGGACCGTGCCGCTGCAGGTGCCGGCCCGGGCGCAGATCGTGCTGGAGGGGTACATCGAGCCGGGCGAGCGGCACCCGGAGGGCCCGTTCGGCGACCACACCGGCTTCTACACGCCGGTCGAGCCGTTTCCGGTGCTGCACGTCGAGTGCATGACCATGCGCCGGAATCCGATCTACCACTCGATCATCACGTCCAAGCCGCCGCAGGAGGACCACGGGCTGGGCAAGGCCACCGAGCGGATCTTCCTGCCACTGCTGCGGATGCTGATCCCGGACATCGTGGACTACGACCTGCCGGCCGCCGGGGTGTTCCACAACTGCGTGATCGTGTCGATCCGCAAGCGTTACCCCAAGCACGCTCAGAAGATCATGAACGCGATCTGGGGCGCGCACCTGATGTCGCTGTCCAAGCTCATCGTGGTGGTCGACGAGGACTGCGACGTGCACGACTACCACGAGGTTGCGTTCCGGGCCTTCGGCAATGTCGACTACGACCGCGACCTGCTGGTCACCCAGGGCCCGGTGGACCACCTGGACCACGCGTCCTACCAGCAGTTCTGGGGTGGTAAGGCGGGCATCGACGCGACCCGCAAGCTGCCCACCGAGGGCTACACCCGGGGCTGGCCGGAGGAGATGACCATGTCGCCCGAGGTGGTCAGCCTGGTCGACAAGCGGTGGAAGGAGTACGGGATATGACCCTCACCGAGTCCGGCCGGGTCACATCCTTCCTCCGTCTCGTCAAGATCGAGCACTCGATCTTCGCCTTGCCCTTCGCGTATCTCTCCGCCTTCGTCGCGATGTGGCCGGCCGTTCACGTCGTCGACCTGTTGTTGATCACTATCGCGATGGTCGCCGGACGCACCTTCGCCATGGCCGCGAACCGCATTCTCGACCGGAAGATCGACGCGCAGAACCCGCGTACGCGGGACCGGGAGCTGGTGACCGGTGCCGTGAGTGTCCGCACGGCCTGGACCGGCGCGGCGATCAGCCTGCTCCTGCTCTTCCTGGCCGCCGGGCTGCTCAACTGGCTGTGCCTGGTGCTGGCGCCGCTGGCGGTGATCCCGCTGGTGGTCTACCCGTACGCCAAGCGCTTCACCGACTTCCCGCACTACGTGCTCGCGCTCGCCCAGGCGGTGGCGCCGGTGGGCGCCTGGATCGGCATCACCGGCACGTTCGACGGATCCGGCCCGGCCTGGGTGCTCGGCGCCGCCGTGGGCCTGTGGATCGGCGGCTTCGACATCATCTACGCCTGCCAGGACGTGGAGATCGACCGGCAGATCGGGGTGCACTCGACGCCGGCCCGGTTCGGCGTCCGGACCGCCCTGCACATCTCGACCGCCACGCACGTGGTGACTTTCGCGTTGTTCGTCTGGTTCGGCGTGCTGGCCGGGTTGGGCTGGCTGTGGTGGATCGGGCTGGCGCTGACCGCGGCGGCGTTCGCGTACCAGCACGTCATCGTGACCCCGGCCGACCTCGCCAAGGTGAACCGGGCGTTCTTCACCGCGAACGGTTTCGTCGGCATCGTGCTGTTCCTGTTCGCGCTGCTGGACCTGGTGATCCGGTGACCGCCCCGCGGATCCCGTGGATCATCGGCGTCTCCGGAGCCTCCGGCACCCCCTACGCCCGGGCGGTCATCTCCGCCCTGCTCGACGCCGGCGAGCCGGTCGACCTGGTGATCTCCCGGGCCGCCCGGCTGACGATCCTGGACGAGACCGGCGCCACCGTGCGGGACGGGCACTGGAAGGACGACGTCGCCGCCTGGCTGGGCCGGGACCTGACCGACCTGACCTACTGGCCGGCCGGCGACCTGGCGGCCGGCCCGAGCAGCGGCTCGTACCCGGCCAGGGGCATGGCCGTGGTGCCGGCCAGCACGGCGGCCTGCGCCGGCATCGCCATCGGACTGTCCAAGGACCTGCTGCAGCGGGCCGCCGAGGTGAACCTGAAGGAGCGTCGCCGCGTGGTCGTCGTACCCCGGGAGACTCCGGTGACCCGCAGCCACCTGGAGCACCTGATCGCGTTGCACGATGCCGGCGCGGTGGTGCTGCCGGCCAGCCCGGGTTTCTACGGCGCCGGCGCGCAGGCGACCGGGCCGCAGCTGATCGACTTCGTGGCCGGCAAGGTGCTCGACGCGCTGGGCGTGCCGCACACGCTGTTCACCCGCTGGACGGGCGAACTCAACGCGGCTCAGCGCAGGCCGTTGGGCGGGCCGTAGCTCGACCCCGGATTGGTCGGTCCGCTGTTGCGCGGCCGGTTCGCCGCGTCGTCCTCACGCATCTCCTCGACGACACCGTCGCCCTCGAGCAGCGCCCGTACCTCGGACTCGCGGAACCGGCGGTGTCCACCCGGAGTGCGGATGCTGCCGATGCGACCGGCCGCCGCCCAGCGCGTGACCGTTTTCGGGTCGACGCGGAACAACGCGGCCACCTCGCCCGGTGTCAGCAGACGATCTCCCGTGTCCACAACCCCCTCCTCGTGTCTTCGTTCTGGAGCGGCCGCTTGGTCACGGTGAGTGTCGGCGTGCTCGATCGGGACGTACAGCCATTAGAGCATCGCCCCAACAGCAAGTCCGTGAAATGCGGAAAAAGCCCCGATTGCGACAGTGATCATTATCCTGGCTCCGGTCCGCCGCTACCGGGCGTGAGATGGCACAGGATCCGCCATTAGGGTCTGAAAGCATGGACGCCATCGACCGCCGGCTCATCGATCTTCTCCGCGAGAACGGGCGGTCCTCGTACGCCGAACTGGCCCGGAAGGTCGGGCTCTCGGCCCCGGCCGTGCACGAACGGGTTGGCAAGCTGGAGACAGCCGGGACCATTCGGGCATACCGGGCGGAGATCGACCATGAGGCGATCGGGTTGGGAGTGACCGCGCTGATCGGCATCGTCGAGGACAGCGCCGCGGACACCGACGACGTGCTCGCCGCGGTGCGGGAGATGCCCGAGGTGGAGTCCTGCTATTTCATGGCCGGGGTGGAGTCATACCAGCTCACCGTACGGGTCGGCACGATCGCCGAACTCGAGCAGTTGATCGTACGGATCAACCGCACGCCCGGCGTCGCCTCCACCCGGACCGCCATCGCGCTGTCCACCAAGTGGGAGAACCGGCCGCAACCGGGGCTGGCGCCATGAACCAGATGGACCGCTGCGACGACGCCGCGCGCGACTGGGCCCGCACCGCCATCGCGCTGGTCGAGGCGGACGCGAACCGGTCCGCGGACACCCACCTGCTGCCCTTCCCGCTGCCCGGCGACTGGGGCATCGACCTCTACCTCAAGGACGAGTCGTCCCACCCCACCGGCTCGCTCAAGCACCGGCTGGCAAGATCGCTGTTCCTGTACGCCCTGTGCAACGGCTGGATCGGGCCGCACACCACCGTGGTCGAGGCGTCCTCCGGGTCGACCGCGGTCAGCGAAGCCTATTTCGCCCGGATGCTCGGCCTGCCGTTCATCGCCGTCATGCCGGCCCGGACGTCCCACGAGAAGATCTACCTGATCGAGTTCCAGGGCGGTAAATGTCACCTGGTCGAGGACCCGACCACCGTGGTGCCGGCCGCCCGGCGCCTCGCCGCCGACCTGGGCGGGCATTTCATGGACCAGTTCACCCACGCCGAGCGGGCCACCGACTGGCGGGGCAACAACAACATCGCCGAATCGATCTACGCGCAGCTGGAGCTGGAGCGGCATCCGGTGCCGGCCTGGATCGTGGTCGGTGCCGGCACCGGCGGGACCAGTGCGACCATCGGGCGGTACGCGCGCTACCGCCGGCACCCCACCAAGCTGTGCGTGGTCGACCCGGAGGGATCGTCGTTCTGGCCGGCCTATCAGACCGGCGATTGGACGTACGTGTCCGGCCGCGGTTCCCGGATCGAGGGCATCGGCCGGCCCCGGGTGGAGCCGTCGTTCCTGCCCGCGGTGGTGGACCGGATGGTGTACGTGCCGGACGCGGCGTCGCTGGCCGCCATGCGCGTCGCCTCGGACGTGCTGGGCCGCCGGGTGGGCGGGTCCACCGGAACCCAACTGTGGGGTGCGTTCGGGGTGATCGCGGCCATGCGGGCGGCCGGGCAGCGGGGGTCGGTGGTGACGCTGATCTGCGACGGTGGTGAGCGGTACGCGGACACGTACTACTCCGACGATTGGGTGGTCCGGCAGGGGCTGGACCCGCGCCCGTACCGAGTCATCGTCGAGCGCTTCCTGCTCGACGGAACCTGGCCGTCACCGGACTAGCTCCGCCAGGGTGGGATAGTCCGCGACGAAGCCGTCGTCGTCGACGATCAGGTCGGCGCTGAACGTCTCGTTGGCGAACCGCACCACACCCTGGCGGAGCATCGTGTAGATCTGGTCCGCCTGGACCACCTCGAGGCTGGGCACGAGCACCCAGGCCACGTTGATCCGGTGCGCCACACCCGGCTCCGCCTTGAGCAGGTTGAGCCGGCGGATCGGGAGCGTGTTCGTCATCGGCGACCCGGTCAGGTCGACGTCGAACGCCCCGTACAGCAGATCGGGGTCCTCGGTCCCGGGCAGCCCGGCCCGCGCGTGCCCCGCGGCCGCGAGCACCGCGTCCAGGTTGCCCCGCTCGGACGTGGTGGCGCGCCAGCGCCCAGCGGCCAGCTCCAGCCGCAGCTGCCGGGCCCAGCCGGCGCCCTCGGTGCGCACGTCGAAGTGGCTGGTCACCCAGTCCGCGTCGGTCTGCAGCTCATAACTGCACGTGTAGGCGACCGGGTCGACGGCGACCTGCGTACCCCGGGCGTAGAGACCGTTGCTGGTGTCGATCAGGGTGTGCTCGACACCGGGGGTGTCGCGGCGCTGCCAGAACTTGGCGGCGGGCAGAGTCGGCATGTACGGACGCTACCGCCGGACCACGGCCGGTGCAGCTCAAGCTCGGCCGCACCCGGCCGGGTTGCGCGTCTGCCGCTGTCTGCCGCGTCCCTTGCCCTTCCGCGTCCCGGGCCCTTCCGCGTCCGTCCCGCGCCCGTTCTGTGCCGCGCCCGTTCTGTGGCGCGCCCGCCCTGCGCCCGCGCTCTTCCGCCGCCCCGCCCTTTCTTTCGGTGGTCCGTCGGCCCTGCTCCGGGCACGACAAAGCCCCGGCCGGTGCGGCCGGGGCTTCGCCGATGGGTCAGTAGGTGCGGGCCGGGCGGGGTGCGCCGAACCGGCGGTCGCCGTTGCCGCCCTCGCGGCGGTCGTTGCGCTGGCCGTCCCGGCGGAAGGTGCCGGGCCGCTCGCCGGTGCGGTGCGCCCGGTCGCCGACGTTCCGGTCGCCACGTGGCCGGTCGCCGAACGGCCGGTCCGTGTATTCGCGCCGCGGCCGGTCACTGAATTCGCGCCGCGGCAGGTCCGCCAGGTCGCGCCGCGGTCGATCGGCGAACTCGCGCCGCGGCCGGTCCGAGAACTCACGACGCGGTCCGTCCGTCGATTCGCGACGCGGCCGGTCCGCGACATCGCGGCGCGGCCGGTCCGCGTACGACCGCTCACGGAACGGGCGGTCACCCGGCGTGCGCTCGGCCCAAGGCCGGTCACTATACGTGCGCTCGCCGCGCGGCCGGTCACCGTACGTGCGCTCGCGGTATCCGCCCCGCGGGGAGCGATCGCCGAACCGCTTAGGCCGGTCGCTGCGCTCGCGCCGCGGCTCTGGCTCATCAACGACCGGCACCCCGCTGGGCTCACGCGCGCCGGTGATCTCCACCAGCTTGTCGTCGCCCATCCGGACCCGGACCTCGGCCGGCGCTACGCCGGCCTTCGCCATCATCGTGTTCGTGGTCCGCCGCTGCTTGGGCAGCACCAGCGTCACCACCGCACCGGACTCGCCGGCCCGCGCGGTGCGACCGGCCCGGTGCAGGTAGTCCTTCGGGTCCTTGGGCGGGTCCACGTGCACGACCAGCGAGATGCCGTCGACGTGGATGCCGCGGGCCGCGACGTCGGTGGCGACCAGGACGTTCGCCCGGCCCTCCTTGAACTGGGCCAGCGTCCGGGTGCGTACCCGCTGGGTCTTGCCGCCGTGCAGCGCCCCGGCTCGGACACCGACCGCGGCGAGCTGCTCGACCAGACGATCGACACCCATCTGCGTACGGGCGAACACGATCGTCCTGCCGTCGCGGTTGGCGATAGCCGCGGTGATCGCGAACTTGTCGTGCGGCGGGATCAGCAACAGGTGGTGATCCATCGTGGACACGCTCGCCTCGGCCGGTGCCGTCGAGTGCGTGACCGGGTCGTGCATGAACCGCTTGACCAGCGCGTCCACGTCACCGTCCAGGGTGGCCGAGAACAGCAGCCGCTGGGCCGACTCGGGCGTCTTGGCGAGCAGGTCGGTGACGTCGGGCAGGAAGCCCATGTCGGCCATCTGATCGGCCTCGTCCAGCACGGACACCTCGACGTGGTCGAGCTTGCACGCGCCACGTTCGATCAGGTCGGCGAGCCGGCCCGGGGTGGCCACCATGACTTCGACGCCACGGCGCAGTGCGTCCATCTGCCGGTCGTACGGGACGCCGCCGACCGCGGTCTTGAGGAACACACCCAGCGCGCGCCCGAGCGGCATCAGCGCGTCGGCCACCTGCATGGCCAGCTCGCGGGTCGGCACCAGGATCAGGGCCTTGGGGTGGTGCGGCACGGCACGGCCGCCCCGCGCGATGCGGGCCAGCAGCGGCAGCCCGAACGCCAGCGTCTTGCCGGAGCCGGTCTGGCCGCGGCCGAGCACGTCACGGCCGGCGAGCGCGTCCGGGATGGTGGCGGCCTGGATCTCGAACGGAACCGTGATGCCGTCGCGGGTCAGCACACGAACGAGCTCGGCCGGGACGCCGAGCTCAGCGAAGGTGGGGGTGGAGATTTGCGGATCTTCGAAAACGGACGAAAACGTGCTGGGATCAGCGAAAGTGGTCAAGAGAACCTCTCTACGGGGGCGCATGCTCGCGAATGGCCCGCCGTGGCCCGCTCCGTCGAAGAGCCGGCCGACCGCTGTACTGCCCGCAAGAACGCCCGTGACGTGCACCGAGGGCACGCCGCGTCAATTACTGTCATCAGTGTACGGGTCAACCATCGTGCCGCTGCCCGCATTCCGCGCCGGTAGTGGGCAGCCTCACCCGTGGCGCAAACCACGCCAGCTTAGGGCGTGCGCGTGGGCGCGGCAAATGCGATCCCGGCCCGGTCAGCCCTTGTTGAACACGTCGTTGACCATGTCGGTGAACGACTCGCCCGCGGTGACCAGGAACAACACACTGACGCCCACCAGGAAGACCAGCACCACCAGCATGGCGATCCCGACCTTGACGTTGGACCGCCGGTTGGTGTCGACGCCCCGGTCCCAGCCCTGGGCCAGGATGTGGCCGGTGAGCGACCCGGAGTTCTCGATCGCGTTCATCGAGACCGGCATGGTCATGTCGATCGGCGACTGCTGAGCCCCGTACACAGTGCCCTCGCCCCGCTGTTGCGGTGCAGCCGGGCTGTGGTGGCTCGGGTGAGCGGTCGATTGCCCGAACGGCTGCCGGTTTCCGGCCGGAGCACCGACCCCGTACGTGCCACTGGACCGGTTCCAGGCGGGCGCCGGTCCGGGCCGATGGGTGGATGCGCCACTGGTCGGGTTGAGGGAGGGGCCGGCCGGGGACCCGCCACTGGTGGGGCGGGGCGGAGGACCAGCTGGGGGTGCGCCGCGGGTGGGGCGGGGCGGAGGACCAGCTGGAGGTGCGCCGCTGGGCGGGCTCGGGGCTGTTGCGCTGCTGGGCGGGCTCGGTGCCGGCTGGCCGGCGGCGGTATCGCTGGGCTGCGCTGGCGGCCGCAGGGCGGCCGGGGCCGAGCCGGAAGGCGGCATCGTGTAGGCCGGAAGCCCCGCGACCGCGGGGATCATCGGCGGCGGCGGGAAGATCGGCTGCGGCGGGCCGGGCATCGGCGAGGGACCCGGCCCGGGTGGAACCGGGCTCGGGTGCGGGCCCGGCGGCACCGGTGACGGACCGGGACCGGGTGGGACCGGGTCGGGATGCGGACCGGGCGGTACCGGCGACGGGTCCGGACCGGGCGGCACCGGCGACGGCTCGGGGGTGGGCGACGGGACGGGGCCAGGTGGTACCGGAGCTGGACCAGGGCCGGGCGGCGTGGGTGACGGACCCGGTCCGGGTGGCGTCGGCGCGGGACCAGGTCCGGGCGGCGTGGGCGATGGTGCCGGGCCCGGTGGGGTCGGGGACGGGTCCGGCCCGGGTGGCGTGGGTGACGGTCGCGGCTCGGGCGACGGTGTGGGGAATGGCTCTGGTGAGGGACCCGGGCTGGGTGGCGGCAGCGGGCTGGGTGGCGGCCCGACCGGCGGATGCGGATCGAACGGCTTGAACGGCTCGACCGGTCGCGACGGCTCACCCGGTCCCGGCGCCGGACGCGGTTGGCCGGGCTGGGGCTCCTCCGGCTCGGGTCGACCGGGTTCCGGCCGCCCGGGTTCCGGCGCCGGTTCGGGCTGGTCGGGTTCGGGCTGCCCCGGTTCAGGTGGGATGGGTCCGGGCTGGCCGGGCTCAGGTTGGCCCGGTCCGGGCTGGCTGGGTTCGGGCTGGCTGGGTTCGGGCTGGCTGGGTTCGGGTGCGCCGGCACGGGCCGATCCTCCCGGCTTGCCGGATGCAGTCGAGTCCGGAGTGGACGCCGTGACCGGTGCGGCGGGAGTGTCTGACGAGGCACCCGGGCGGCCACCGTAGACGGTGGACTGGCCACTCGCCCGCGTGGTGGCCTGCAGGGCGGCCGAGTCGGGGCTGAGCGCGCCCGGCACGGTGGCCCGCGCGGCGTTGACGCCCGGCACGGCGGAGATCGGGCGCGTGCTTCCCCCCAAGCCGGACACCACGGGCGGGGGTGAGCCGGAACTGGACACCACGGGCGGGCCGGAACCGGCCGCGGACGAGGCGGGCGGGGGCGAGCCGGAACCGGGGGGCGAGGCGGGCGCCGGTGAGCCGGAAGGGGAGGACGACGAGGCGGGCGGGGGCGAGCCGGAACCGGGGGGCGCCGAGGCCGGCACGGAGGAGCCGGAAGGGGACAAGCCCGGCACGGCCGACAGGGCGCCCGGCACCGAGGCCCGGCCGCTGGCGCCGCTCACCGGCGCGACTGAGGCGCCGGCTCGGACTGGACCACCCGGCGTACCCAAGCTGTCGGACCGCACGGCGTCGGCCGGCTTGGCCCACAGCGTGCCGGGTGCGGGCGGCGGCGGCAGCTCGTACCCCTGATCGTGCTGGCCGGCCGCGTCGTTCACCGGCGTCTGCCCAGCGTGCGGCGTTTTGCCGTCGCTGTCCGGCGAAGTCTGCTGATCGTCCATGGGTCCTCCCGACCGCCGCGTGCCGACGCCGGTGGAACGTCGGGCGCTGGCTCTTACCGTGCCATATCGGCGGGCGTGCTTGCACCCGGCGTCGGCCGGTCGTGATCAAAGATCAACGTGTTGGTCAGTCCGAGTCGGCCGACGCGGACGCGGAGCCGGAAGCCGACGCCGAGGTGGACGCTGAACTGGACCGGGACGCCGAATCCGACGCGGACTGGGAGCCGCTGGGCGATTGCCCGCCCGGGGACGCCGAGCCGGTGGACGACCCCGTGGCCGACGCGCCGGTGGAGGTGGAGCCGCCAGACGGTGAGCCACTGGAGGACGAGCTGCCGCCGGACGGTCCCGGGTTCGACGCCGACTGCGACTCCTGCGGCGAGCCCGTGGTCGACGGTGTGGCGGTGGGCTGGCTCGACGGCGGTGCGGACGACGGCGGCGTGGACGATGACGACGGCGGGATGGACGGGCTCGTCGGCGTGGTGGGTGGCGTGCTCGTCGGCGGCTTGCTGGTGGGCCGGGTGGACGGCGGTGTGCTGGCCGGCGGGCGGGTGCTGCTGCCGCTGCCGGGAGCCGGCCGGTTGTCCAGGTCGGGGGCGTCGGTCGCACCTTCCACCGAGCCGTAGATCCGGGTGGCCGAGAACAGCCGCGACCAGCGGACCGGGACCAGACGCACGCTCAGGCCGGTGCGCGGCGCCTCGACCATCTTGCCCTCGCCGGCGTACATCGCCACGTGGTGGATGTCCTGCCAGTTGCTGGACGAGCTGAAGAAGAGGAGATCACCGGGGAGCAGCGAATACCGGTCGACGGTCTTGCGGTGGGTCTGCCAGTACTGGTCGCGGGAGACCCGCTGCAACGGGTAGTTGCCGGCCGCGGCGCGGCGGTACGAGGCATACATCAGGCCGGAGCAGTCGTACTGGTCCGGGCCCTCCTCCGACCAGACGTACGGATCGCCGATCTGGTCGAGCGCGTGCTCCAGGGCCGCGATCGCCCGCGGGTCGGCGCCGCGGCCGTCCGGCGCGCCGCGCAGGTAGTCCTCGCCGAGGGCGCGGTCGGTGGCGCTCTCCGCCGCCTCCGCCGCGGAGATCTCGTCGGCGTGCTGCTGCTCGAGTTTCTGCAGCGCCGCCTGCTTCTTGGTGATCTGGGCGTTGAGCTTGGTGTACTTCGCCGCGAAGTCGGTCGCGTTCGTAGTCGAGGTGGCCTGCTCGGCGGTGGCCGCGGTCAGCGCGCCCTGCAGGATGGCCAGCTGGCGCGCCGCCGCCTCCTCGGTCGCCGACTCGCCCCGCTGCATCCGGGACAGCGCGTCCAGGTCGGCGAGGCCGGAACCGAGCGTGCCGGGGGGCAGGGCGGCCTGTTCGCGCAGCGCGGCGGCGGCCGCGACGGCGGCGTCCTCCTTGGCCTTGATCAGTGCGGCCTGGATGTCGGACGCCTTCTGCTGCGCGGTGGCGACCTGCTGCTGCGCCAGATCACGATCCTCGCCCAGCTTGATCAGCTGGTCGCCGAGCTTGGCCACCTCGGTGCGCTTCGCCTCGAGCTTGCGCAGCAGCGGCGTGCTGGCGATCCCGGGTGTGGTCACCGGGGAGGTGGGCGTGGCCGATCCGGCCTGGCCCGGCATGACCAGGGTGCCGAGCGGGATCGGCCGGGAACCGGGATCGGGTACGACAGCGGGTGCGGCCGGCGGGACCGCCGGCACCTCGGGGGCGGCGGACGCGGGCAACGGATGGAACAGCGCGGCGATGGCCGTCGCGGCGGCAGCCGAATACGACAGCGGTTGCCACCATGGGCGAGTCCGCCGTACCCGGTCGTCGTGCCGCACCATCGCCATGTACTCCCCGTCCACGTTGCCGCCACCGGCGGCTGTGTGTCCCCCCTAAGGTCTTACCTCAACTCGTACATTCCTGTCGATTGATCCAGCATGAAAGGACCCTGAGAATCGGCCTTCCGTCGACGTGATCCGCACCGCGTCGGCAGTCCGGTGACCGGAAGGTTGTCGGTGGGTGGACGTACGCTCGTCTCGGATGGACCTGGGAGGAGCGGACATATGGATGCCGGGCTGAAGCGTGAGCTGGAGGCGAAGGTCTACGAGGGCGCGCGGCTGACCCGTGCCGACGGCGAGGCCCTGTACGCGTCCGACGACCTGGCCTGGCTCGGCCGGCTGGCGCACCACAGGCGCACCGACATGAATGGCGACCGGGTGATGTTCAACGTCAACCGGCACCTCAACCTGACCAACGTCTGCTCGGCGAGTTGCGCGTACTGCTCGTTTCAGCGCAAACCGGGCGAGAAGGCCGCGTACACCATGCGCATCGACGAGGCCGTCCGCAAGGCCAAGGAGATGGAGAACGAGCAGCTCACCGAGCTGCACATCGTGAACGGCCTGCATCCCACCCTCCCGTGGCGCTATTACCCCAAGGTGCTGCGCGAGCTGAAGGCCGCGCTGCCGAACGTCAACCTGAAATGCTTCACGGCCACCGAGGTCCAATGGTTCGAAAAGATCAGCGGCCTGCCGGCCGACGAGATCCTCGACGAGCTGATGGACGCCGGTCTGGAGTCGCTCACCGGCGGGGGTGCGGAGATCTTCGACTGGGAGGTACGCCAGCAGATCGTCGACCACAACTGCCACTGGGAGGACTGGTCCCGCATCCACCGGCTGGCGCACGCCAAGGGCATGAAGACCCCGGCGACCATGCTGTACGGCCACATCGAGGAGCCGCGGCACCGGGTCGACCACGTGCTCCGGCTGCGCGAGCTGCAGGACGAGACCGGAGGTTTCGCGGTCTTCATCCCGCTGCGCTACCAGCACGACTTCGTCGACTCGCAGGACGGCAAGATCCGCAACCGCATCCAGTCGCGCACCACGATGGCGGCGCCGGCCGAGTCGCTGAAGACGTTCGCGGTGTCCCGGCTGCTGTTCGACAACGTGCCGCACGTCAAGTGTTTCTGGGTGATGCACGGCCTGTCGGTGGCCCAGCTGTCGCTCAACTTCGGCGTCGACGACCTGGACGGCTCGGTCGTCGAATACAAGATCACGCACGACGCCGACTCGTACGGCACGCCGACCACCATGCACCGCGAGGACCTGCTCAACCTGATCTGGGACGCGGGCTTCCAGCCGGTCGAGCGCAACACCCGATACGAGGTGGTCCGCGAGTACGACAAGCCGGCGTCACTGGCCGACCGGCGCAGCGAGCCGCAGCAGGTCTGGGCGTAGGGAACACCGGCGCCCGGCGTACTCTCATTCCCGTCATGAGTGACACCCAGCAGACCAGACGCCCGCGCCGGAATGCGGACGGCCGGCTGGCCACCCTGCCCGATCTTCTCGGCGTCGCGTTGGCCGGCCTGGTCTGTGGTGTGGTGGTGCTGCTCGTCTTCGAGGGCATCATGTCGCTGGTCCGGCTGTCCGAGTTCGGCGACGCCAGCGGGTGGATCGCGCTGATCCTGCCGCTGTGGCTGTTCGTCGAGGAGTTCCGCGCGGCCGGCTGGGGCGCGCACCGGATCGTGGTCGCGGCGCTCGGCGCCGGCTTCGGTGTGGCCGCCGGGATGACCCTGGCCGGCCTGGTGGCCGATTCGTTCCCGCCGCTGGTCAGCGGTGCGGTCGGGGCGCTCGGGCTGACCGTGGTGTACTGCGCTGTCTGGTTCTACGGCCTGCGGTGGCTCGGCCATCGCGCCGGTTAGGTATTCGGGAGATCGCTGTGAGCGCCGCCGTCAAGTACACGCTCGGCCGGATCGGCCTGTTCCTGGTGGTGCTGGCGTTGCTTCTGCCGGTGCCGCTGAACTTCCTGGTCAAGGCGATGATCGCCTTGGTGGCGTCGGCCGTCTTCGCCTATTTCCTGCTGGGCAGGTGGCGCGACGAGATGGCCGAGCAGCTGGGTGCTGCGGCTCAGCGTCGCCGGGCGGAGAAGGACCGCCTGCGGGCGGCGCTGGCCGGCGACGAGGCCGCGGCGGCGGCCGGTGACCGGGCCGCCGACCCGAAGCCGGACGCGCCGTAAATCACGTCAACCTGGCGAGCCCGATGGGTGCCGCGCCACGGTGAAGGCTCGGGAGGCGGGCATCACCCCGGTGTAGGGGGGACATTGGCATATTGCCAAGAGTCGATTCCGGGTGGTGGGGTGGCGGAAACCGGAACCCTCTGCACCCCCCGGAGGTCGTTCATGAGACGACGCACCACCGCGATGGTCGCCGCTGCCCTGCTCGGCTTGGCAGTGACCGCCGCGTCCTCGACCGTCGCCGCGCCCGCCACCGCGGAGCCCGGCCTCGACACCCCCGCCCAGTACGAGGTCCACAACGCCCGCACGCTCGCCAAGCGCAACCAGGTCGCCGCCGTCGGTGCCGCCATCGAGGACGTCGAGCACGGCGTGCTCACGGTCACCGCGACCGGTGCCGAGGTGAAGTCGCTACGCGCGCTCGGCTTCAAGGTCGACAAGGTGCCCACCGACGTGCCCGACGGCGCCGCCACAATGGACTTCCCGTCCCGTGACGCCGCGTACCACAACTACAACGAGATGGTCGCCGAAGTGAACCGCGTGGTCGCCTCGTACCCGTCCATCGCCCGCAAGATCTCGCTCGGCCGCAGCTATGAGGGCCGGGACATCGTCGGGGTGAAGATCTCCGACAACGTGGCCACCGACGAGAACGAACCAGAAGTTCTCTACCAGGCCCAGCACCACGCCCGGGAGCACCTGACCCAGGAGATGGCGCTGTACATCCTGAACATGTACACCTCCGGTTATGGCAGCGACTCCCGGGTCACCAACATCGTGAACAGCCGCGAGATCTGGATCATCCCGTCGGTCAACCCGGACGGCTCCGAATACGACATCGCCACCGGCAGCTACCGGTCGTGGCGCAAAAACCGCCAGCCGAACAGCGGTTCCTCGTACATCGGCACCGACCTGAACCGCAACTACGGCTACCGCTGGGGCTGCTGCGGCGGCTCGTCCGGCAGCCCGTCCTCGTCCACGTACCGCGGCCCGTCGGCGTTCTCGGCGCCGGAGACCCAGCGGACCCGCGACTTCGTCAACAGCCGGGTGATCGGCGGGGTTCAGCAGATCAAGGCGGCGCTGGACTTCCACACGTACAGCGAACTGGTGTTGTGGCCCTTCGGTCACACCACGGCGAACACCACCACCGGCATGAACGCCGACCAGAACAACACGTTCTCGACGCTGGGCCGGCAGATGGCGGCCACGAACAACTACACGCCGGAGCAGTCCAGCGATCTCTACATCACCGACGGTGACTCGCTCGACTGGCTGTGGGGCACGCACCGGATCTTCGGGTTCGTCTTCGAGATGTATCCGCGCAGCGCGTCGGGCGGCGGCTTCTACCCGCCGGCCAGCGTGATCACCCGCGAGACCAGCCGGAACCGGGCCGCGGTACTGCTGCTCGCCGAGGCGGCGGACTGCCCGTACAAGGTGATCGGTAAGCAGAACACGTACTGCTGAGCAGTTGCCTGCACCGAGCTACCCGTCATAGCCTGATTGCTATGACGGGTAGCTCGCGTGCCTAGGGCCGGCCTGTCCACCGACGCGGTGGTGGATGTCGCGCTGGCCCTGGTGGACGACAAGGGTGTGGAGGCGCTCAGCCTGGCCGCGGTCGCGGAGCGGGCCGGGGTCGCCGCGCCGTCGTTGTACAAGCACATCGGCAGCCTCGCCGACCTGCGCGACCTGATGGCGATCAGAATCATGCGGCAGGTCACCGCGGTTTTCGCCGAGGCGATCATGGGCCGCAGCGGGGACGACGGGGTGGCGGCGCTGATGCGGGCGTACCGCGCGTACGTCCTCGCCCATCCCGGCCGCTACGCCCTGCTGCCGCTCGATCCGCTGCACCGCCCGGGTCTGATCGAGGCCGGGCAGGAGATGCTCGCGGTGTTCGTCGCGGTGCTGCGCGGTTACGGCCTGGAGGCGGCGGAGGCCACGCACGCGATCCGGCGGATGCGGGCCGCCGCGCACGGCTTCGTCGACCTGGAGATCGGCGGTGGCTTCGGCATGCCGGAGGACATCGACGCGACGTACCAGCAGCTGATCGCCATGGTCCTGGGAAGCCTGCGATAACCACCTCTCCGAAGGCCCGGGCGTGCCAACCCGAGAGCTGGGTGCACGCCGCTGTCAGGCCGTGGGATAGCGTGCGGGAGACCGCGTTTCAGCGAAGCCGGTGCGAAACCGGCGCTGTCCCGCAACTGTGATGGCCCCTTGAGCAGGGGTCTAGCCAGGTCGCCTGGACGTCGGTCGCGAACCAGCGCTCTCGGGGAGGGGCGCCTCGCGGACGGGACGCCCAGCCTGCTCACGCAGGACAAGCTCCTGTCGGCGAAGCACCACAGCCCGGCCGACAGGAGGAACTGACATGAAACGTGTGCTGACCGCAGTCGTCGCCGCCGCGGCGCTGCTGACGGGTGGATGCGCGTCGGACGACGCCGGCAGTGCGGGCACGCCGGCGCCCAGCGGGAGTGGTGCCGCGTACCCCGTAACGGTGGGCAGCGTGACGCTGACCGAGCGGCCCGAGCGGATCGTCTCGCTGGGGCCGACGCCCACCGAGATGCTCTTCGCGATCGGGGCCGGACCGCAGGTCGTCGCGGTGGACGACCAGTCCAATTATCCGCCCGGCGCACCGAAGAGTGAGTTGTCCGGCTTCAAGCCCAACGCCGAGGCGGTGGCCGCCAAGAACCCGGACCTGGTGGTGCTGAGCGACGACCTCAACAAGATCGTCGACCAGCTGACCGCGCTGAAGATTCCGGCCTTCGTGACGCCGTCGGCGAAGAGCCTGGATGAGACGTACGCCCAGATCGGGCAGCTCGGCACGCTCACCGGGCACCCGGACGAGGCGGCCGACCTGACCACCCGGATGCGGGCCGACATCGACAAGATCGTCCAGGATGTACCGAAGCGCGCCACCCCGCTCACCTATTACTACGAGCTCGACCCGACGCTGTACTCGGTCACCTCCAAGACGTTCATCGGGTCGATCTTCGCCCGGCTGGGACTGCAGAACGTCGCCGACGCCGCGGACGCGGACGGATCCAAGGGCGGGTATCCGCAGCTCTCCCAGGAGGCGCTGGTGCAGGCCGATCCGGACATGATCTTCCTGGCCGACAGCAAGTGCTGCGCGCAGTCCGCCGCCACCGTCCGGGCGCGAACCGGTTGGTCGCAGATCACCGCGGTGCGGACCGGGCAGATCGTCGCGCTGGACGACGACATCGCCTCCCGGTGGGGACCGCGGGTCGTCGACCTGGTCCGGACCGCGGCCGATGCGGTGGCCAAGGTCCCATGACCACCGCGTTGCGCCCGGCGGGTCTGCGACCGGTCTGGGTGGCCGGTGGGCTGCTCGCCGTGGCGGTCGCGCTGGTCGCGGGCGTGGCGATCGGATCGGTGCCGCTGCCGCCGGTCGGTGTCGCCGCCGAGCTGCTCAACCTCGTTCCGGGGGTACGGCTGCACAGCGGCCTCACCGAGCGTGAGGTTGCGATCATCATCGAACTCCGCTTGCCACGCGTCGTCCTCGGGCTGCTGGTCGGTGCCATGCTGGCCCTGGCCGGCGCCGCCTACCAGGGCGTGTTCCGCAACCCGCTGGCCGACCCGCACCTGCTCGGCGTCGCGGCCGGTGCGGGCCTGGGGGTGACCGCGGTGATCGCCACCCGGGTGAGCACCGGCGACGCCACCGCCAACCTGCCGTTCGGCGTACCGGTGGCAGCCTTCGTCGGCGCGGTCCTGGCGGTGGCGCTGACCTGGGTGCTCGGCTCGACCGGTGGGCGCAGCCGTACCCCGGCCGCGCTGATCCTGGCCGGCGTCGCGGTGTCCGCGTTCCTGGCCGCCGCGCAGACCTACCTGATGCAGCAGCACGTCGACACCCTGCGGCAGGTGTACAGCTGGCTGCTCGGCCGGCTGGCCACCGCGGGCTGGCACGACGTGCTGCTGGTGCTGCCGTACGCGGTGATCACCGGCCTGATCGTGCTGTCCCGGCGCCGGGAGCTGGACGTGCTCACGGTGGGCGACGAAGAGGCGGCCAGCCTCGGGTTGCACCCTCAGCGCAGCCGGTATCTGCTGCTGGTCGCCGCCTCACTGGGCACGGCGGCGGCGGTGTCGGTGTCCGGCCTGATCGGCTTCGTCGGGATCATCATCCCGCACACGCTGCGGCTGCTGGCCGGGTCCAGCTACCGGGTGATCCTGCCGCTGTCGGTGCTGTTCGGCGGGGCGTTCCTGGCCCTTACCGACGTGGTGGCCCGGAGCATCGCGGGACAGGCGGAACTGCCGATCGGCGTGGTCACCGCGTTCCTCGGCGCGCCGTTCTTCGTGCTGGTGCTGCGGACCAACCGGACGGTCGCGCCGTGATCTCGGTGGAGCATCTCCGGGTCCGTCTCGACGGCACGCTGATCATCGACGGCGTCGACCTGGACGTGGCCGACGGTGAGTGGGTCACCGTCATCGGTCCCAACGGCGCCGGCAAGTCCACCCTGTTGCGCGCGATCGGCGGGCTCGTCCCGTTCAGCGGAGACGTCCGGCTGGGCGCGGATCGGCTGGCGGCGATGCGGCGCCGGGACCGGGCCCGCCGCATCGCCACCGTCGCCCAGACACCGGTGGTCCCGCCCGGCATGCGGGTCCTGGACTACGTGCTCCT
>DASSAL010000333.1:0-26221 GCA_035685405.1 Actinoplanes sp.
CTTGTTCTTCTCGTACGCCTCGAAGTTGCCCTCGAACCAGAACCACTTGGCCGGGTTCTGCTCGTCGCCCTCCCAGGCCAGCATGTGCGTGGCCACCCGGTCCAGGAACATCCGGTCGTGCGAGATCACCACCGCGCAGCCGGGGAACTCCAGCAGCGCGTTCTCCAGACTGGACAGCGTCTCCACGTCCAGGTCGTTGGTCGGCTCGTCGAGCAGGAGCACGTTCCCGCCCATCTTGAGTGTCAGCGCGAGGTTGAGCCGGTTGCGCTCACCGCCGGACAGCACCTTGACCGGCTTCTGCTGGTCCGGCCCCTTGAAACCGAACGCGGCGACGTACGCCCGGGACGGCATCTCCACCTTGCCGACCATCAGGTGGTCGAGACCGTCGGAGACCACCTCCCATACGGTCTCGGTACCGTTCAGGCCCTCGCGGTTCTGGTCCACGTAGGACAGCTTCACGGTGTCGCCGACGCGTACCGTGCCGTCGTCCGGCTTCTCCAGGCCCACGATGGTCTTGAACAGCGTGGTCTTGCCGACGCCGTTCGGGCCGATGATGCCGACGATCCCGTTGCGCGGCAGCGAGAACGACAGGTGGTCGATCAGGGTCCGGTCGTCGAAGCCCTTGACCAGGTCCTTCACCTCGATGACGGTGTTGCCCAAGCGCGGGCCCGGCGGGATCTGGATCTCCTCGAAGTCCAGCTTGCGGGTCTTCTCCGCCTCGGTGGCCATCTCCTCGTACCGCTCCAGCCGGGCCCTGCTCTTGGTCTGCCGGGCCTTGGCGTTGGAGCGCACCCAGTCCAGTTCGTCGGAGAGGCGCTTCTTGAGCTTGGCGTCCTTGCGGCCCTCGACCGACAGGCGGGCGGCCTTCTTGTCCAGGTACGTCGAGTAGTTGCCCTCGTACGGGTAGGCGCGCCCGCGGTCCAGCTCGAGGATCCAGGTGGCCACGTTGTCCAGGAAGTACCGGTCGTGGGTGATGGCGATGACCGTGCCGGCGTACTTGGCCAGGTGCTGCTCCAGCCACTGCACGCTCTCCGCGTCCAGGTGGTTGGTCGGCTCGTCGAGCAGCAGCAGGTCGGGCGACTGCAGCAGCAGCTTGCACAGCGCCACCCGGCGGCGTTCACCACCGGAGAGCTGGGTGACGTCGGCGTCCGGCGGCGGGCAGCGCAGCGCGTCCATGGCCAGCTCGAGCTGCGAGTCGAGGTCCCAGGCGTCGGCGTTGTCGAGCTCCTCCTGAAGCTTGCCCATCTCCTCCATCAGCTCGTCGCTGTAGTCGGTGGCCATCTGCTCGGCGATCTTGTTGAACCGCTCCAGCTTGGCCTTGGTCTCCGCGACCGCCTCCTCGATGTTGCCGAGGACCGTCTTCGCGTCGTTGAGCGGCGGCTCCTGGGCGAGCATGCCGACGGTGTAGCCGGGCATCAGCCGGGCCTCGCCGTTGCTGACCTGGTCCTGGCCCGCCATGATGCGCAGCAGGCTGGACTTACCGGCGCCGTTCGGACCGACCACACCGATCTTGGCGCCCGGCAGGAAGTTCAGCGTCACGTTGTCGAGCACGACCTTGTCGCCGTGCGCCTTGCGCGCCTTCTCCAGCGTGTAGATGAACTGGGCCACGGTGCGGCCTACCTCCTCGTGGATCGGATCACCCAATCTTCCCAGGGTGCCGAAGGCACAACCCCGCCGCCCCCGGAGGGATTCCCTCACCGGGCCGGCTGTTCCTCCCGCCGCCCGTCCGGGTGCACGATCAGCAGCCGTTTCCGGCTCACCGTGAAGATCGCGCCGTCGCCCGCGACGGCCCGGTACTCGTCGCCCAACGGCGTGACGTCGGGCAGGAAGAGCGCGGTCTCGTTCTCGATCCAGATGTTTCCGCCGTTGTTGGCGTGGTAATACAGCGACCCGGCCTCGTCCCGGCAGATGTAGACCACCGACGTCCGGGTCCGGAGCACCAGCACCTGAGTCAGCGTGCCGGCCGCACCGAGCAACTGGCCCGCGTCCTGCGTCTCGTCCCGGCAGGCCGGCGCGTCCGCGGTGCGGGTGGCGCGGGAGGTGGTGGCGGCGGTCACCGGCGCGCTGGTGGCACCGGCCCGCGGCGGGTCCTCGGCCCGGGACGCCAGGACCAGACCCGCCGAGATGCCGATGATGCTCAGGAAGACAGTGGCGATGACCACAGGAAAGAACAGTGGTCGCCGCGGCGGGGGAAGATCGTCGGACACCGGCCCAGGATGACACCCGGCGGCCAACAGTAGGCTCATCAGACAGAACGGAACGATCCGGAGGTGCACTGAGCGTGGCCGAACGAAGTTCGTTCGTCGTCGTCGCCAACCGCCTGCCCGTGGACGAGGACATCTCGCCGGACGGCGAGCGGCAGTGGCGGCCGAGTCCCGGCGGCCTGGTGACCGCCCTGCATCCGGTGCTCACCGAGCACCGGGGCACCTGGATCGGCTGGTCCGGCGGCACCGGTGACGCGCCGGAGCCGTTCGAGCTGGAGGGCATCAACATCCACCCGGTACCGCTCAGCGCCGACGAGCTGGAGCGGTACTACGAAGGCCAGTCCAACGCCACCATCTGGCCGCTGTACCACGACGCGGTCGAGACACCGGTGTACCGGCGGCGCTGGCGGGAGACGTACCGGGTGGTCAACCAGCGGTTCGCCGAGGCCGCCGCGCAGGTCGCCGACGACCGCGCCACCGTGTGGGTGCAGGACTACCAACTGCAGCTGGTGCCGGCCATGCTCCGCGAGCTGCGCCCGGATCTGCGGATCGGGTTCTTCCTGCACATCCCGTTCCCGCCGATCGAGCTGTTCATGCAGATGCCGTTCCGGGCCGAGATCCTGCGGGGCCTGCTCGGCGCCGACCTGGTCGGCTTCCAGCAGCGGCTGGCCGCGCAGAACTTCGTCCGGCTGGCCCGGCACCTGCTCGGGCTGCGATACGAGGGCCAGTCGATCCAGGTGGACGGTCGCAAGGTGAAGGCCGGCGCGTTCCCGATCAGCATCGACACCGCCGACATGGAACGGATGGCCGCCGACCCGAAGGTGCAGGCCCGGGCCAAGGAGATCCGCGCCGAGCTGGGCGACCCGGAGCTCATCATCCTGGGTGTCGACCGGCTGGACTACACCAAGGGCATCGAGCTGCGGCTCAAGGCGTTCCGGGAGCTGCTGTCCGACGGCAAGCTCAAGGTGGGCGAGGCGGTGATGGTGCAGGTGGCCACGCCCAGCCGGGAACGCGTCGAGCACTACCAGACGTTGCGGGTCCGGGTGGAGCGCGAGGTGGGCCGGATCAACGGCGAGTTCGGCCGGGTCGGCGTACCGGCGGTGCACTACCTGCACCAGTCGATGCCCAAGGCCGAGCTCGCGGCGCTGTACTCGGCCGCCGACATCATGATGGTCACGCCGCTGCGCGACGGCATGAACCTGGTCGCGAAGGAGTACGTTGCCTGCCACGGTGACCGGGGTGGCGCGCTGGTGCTCAGCGAGTTCGCCGGCGCGGCCACCGAGCTGCGGCAGGCGTACCTGTGCAACCCGCACGACCCGGACGGGGTCAAGGAGGCGCTGCTGCGGGCGGTCGCCGCCGAGCCGGCCGAGCAGAAGCGGCGGATGCGGCTGATGCTGCGGCACCTGCGCACGCACGACGTGGCGGAGTGGGCCCGCACGTTCCTCAACGAGCTCGGCGTGCCCGAACGTACCTCCGACTGACAACGGCATCGATGAGCCCCTCTACCATCGCGGCGTGAGGTCGTTCGGCGAGGAGGTGCGTGGCCTGCGGCTGCGGCATGGCCTCAGCCAGGAGGACCTGGCCGAGCGCACCGGGATCGCGGTACGCGGGCTGCGCAACATCGAGGCCGGCCGGGTGACAGCGCCGCGCCCGGCCACGGTCCGCCGGCTCGCCGACGCGTTCGGGCTGGCGGGCGCCGAGCGGGACGCGTTCGTGGCGGCGGCACTGGTCCGCGACCCGGCTCCCGCTCCGGCTCCCGATGGTGCGACCCGGCCGGAGGTGCCGGCCCAGCTGCCCCGCGACGCCGCCTCGTTCGCCGGCCGCGCCGACGCGCTGGCCCGGCTGGACGACGGCGACCCGCTGGTGGTGATCAGCGGGGCCGGCGGGGTCGGCAAGACCACGCTGGCCGTGCACTGGGCGCACCGGCACGCCGGCCGATACCCCGGCGGCCAGCTGTACGTGAACCTCAACGGCTTCGGGCCGGGCGAGCCCCGGGACCCGGCCGACGTGCTGGCCGACTTCCTCACCGCGCTCGGGGTGGACCGCACCGCCGTCCCGGCCGGACCGGCCAGCCGGACCGCGGAGTTCCGCAGCCGGGTGGCCGGGCGCCGGGTGCTGATCCTGCTGGACAACGCGCGGGACGCCGATCAGGTCCGGCCGCTGCTGCCGGGCGGCGACGCCGGGCGGGTCATCGTCACCAGCCGCCATCACCTCACCGGGCTGATCGCCACCGACGGCGCCCGGCCGGTGCCGCTCGGTGTGCTGGACCCCGGGGAGGCCGAGGATCTGCTGGCCCGCCGGCTGGGCGCGGGCCGGGTCGCCGCCGAACCGGCCGCGGTGGCCCGGCTGGTGGAGCGCTGCGACCGGATGCCGCTGGCGCTCGCGGTCGTCGCGGCCCGGGCGGCGGTCCATCCCGAGGCGTCGCTGGCCCGGCTCGCCGAGGAGCTGCGCGATCCGGCCGCGGCGCTGGACGCACTCGACGGCGGCGACCCGGTCACCCAGGTCCGGGCGGTGTTCGGCTGGTCGTACCGCGCCCTGGCGCCGGCTCCGCGCCGGTTGTTCGCCATGCTCGGCCTGCACCCCGGGCCGGACATCGAGCCGTACGCGGCGGCCAATCTGGCCGGGCTGCCGCTGGCCGAGACCCGCCAGGCGCTCGCCGGCCTGGTCGCCCTGCACCTGGTCAACCAGCGACCGGGTGGCCGGTACGGCATGCACGATCTGCTCCGCGCGTACGCTGCCGAGACCGCCGCCACCGACCTGTCCGAGCCGGACCGCCGCGCCGCCGTGGCCCGGCTCCTCGCCTTCTACCGCAACACGGTGGTGCGCTGCGCCCGGCTGGTGAACCCGACCGCCCGGATGTTCGTGGAGCCGGGTGAGCCGGCCCTGGCGCGGCCGCTGACCAGCCGCCAGGAAGCGGCACTGTGGGTCCGGTCGGAGCGCGCCAACCTGGTGACCACCGCCGAACGCGCGGCCGGCCTGGGCGATCTGGACTACGCCCTGGCGCTGAACCTCAGCCTGTGGAACCACTGGAACGACCACGGCTACTCGGCGGAATGCCTGGCCGTGTCCGCCGCCGCGGTGGCCGCCACCCGGCACGGCACCGACCCGCTGGCCCTGTCGTACGCGCTCAGCGACCTGGCCGGTGCGCACATGGCGTTCGGCCGGTACGCCGAGACCATCGCCCACGGCGAGGAGGCCCGGCAGCTGCTGCACGACCACGGTGACGAGCTCGGCGAGCGGCTGATCCTGGGCAACCTCCAGGAGCTCTACATCGTGGTCGGCGACCTGCCCGCGGCCCGCCGGTGCGCGCAGGAACAGCTGGCCATCGTCCGCCGGCTCGGCGACCGGGTGGCCGAGGCGGAGGCCGGCGTGCAGCTGGCCGCCCTGGAGCTGCACCTGGGCCGGACCGACGAGGCGCTCGCGTACGCCCGGCGCGCGGTGGAGATCTTCGAACCCACCGACCGGATCCGCGACCGGGGCGAGGCGCTCTGGACGCTGGGCGCCGTGCACCTGCGCCGCGGCGAGACCGACCAGGCCCGGGTCAGCCTGCTGCGCGCCCAGGAGGTGTTCCGCTCCGCGGGCATGTACGGCAACCTGCTGGCCCGCGTGCTCACCGCGCTCGGCCGGCTGTCCCGGCGGCTCGGCGAGCGGCAGGCGGCCGGCCGCTACCTGAGCGAGTCGCTGGAGATGGCGCGCGAGTTCCACGGGCCGGAGCAGATGGCCGAGGCGCTCACCGAACTCGGGCTGCTGCGCGCCGACCAGGGCCGCGGCGACGAGGCGCTGGCCCTGGTCCGGGAGGCGCTGGGACGGGCCGCCGGGGTGGGCGCGCGCCGGGAGGAGACGCGCGCCCACCACGCCCTGGGGGTGCTGCTGGCCGCGGCCGGTGACGCCGAGGCGGCGCGGCGGGCGTTCACCCGGTCACTCGAGCTGGCGACGGCGAGCGAGGACCCGTACGCCCGGGAGCTCGCCGAGACCGGGCTGGCCGGCCTGCGCACGTCCCGCGACGGGGTGGCCTAGGCCGTGGCGCCCTGCGGCCGACGCCAGCCGACCCCTGGACCGTGCCTCGCTCCCGCGAGATCGGCAGGACACGGCCTAGATGAACAGGCAGAACGGGTGCCCGGCCGGGTCCAGATAGACCCGGACATCGTCCTGCGGCTGGAACCCGGCCGGTTTCGCGCCGGCCTTCTCGGCGTGCGCGCAGGCCTTCGCCAGATCGTCCACCCGGATGTCCAGGTGCACGCTCATCTGCTGCCGATCGGTCCGGGACGGCCACTCCGGCCGGACGTAGTTCTTCTCCGTCTGGAACGACAGGCCGGTGCCGCCATCGGGCGCGCCGAGCGTGACCCACCCGGGTTCGTCCTGCACCGCCGTCCAGCCCAGCAGCCGGTGATAAAAGGCTGCCAGCTCGTTCGCGTCCGGGGCGTCCAGCGTCACCCCGGCCAACGTCATGTGCGGTCGCCCATCCATGCCGGTGAGTTACCCAACCGTCACTCTGCTAAGCCAGGACGCCGACCACTTCTCCGATCACCACCACCGCCGGCGGCCGGATCCCCGCGGCGGCCGCGTCGCCGACGACCGCGCCGAGCGTGCTGCGCACCACCCGCTGGGCGTCCATCGAGCCCTCCTGCACCAGTGCCGCCGGGGTGTCCGCGGCCCGGCCGGCGGACTGCAGCCGCGCGGCGATCAGCGGCAGGTTCTTCAGGCCCATCATGATCACCAGGGTGCCCCGCATCCGGGCCAGCGCGGTCCAGTCGACCAGGGACTCCGGGCTGTCCGGCGGCACGTGGCCGGACACCACGGTGAACTCGTGCGCCACGCCGCGGTGGGTGACCGGGATGCCGGCCAGCGCGGGCGCGGCGATCGCGCTGGTCACGCCGGGCACCACCAGCACCGGTACGCCGGCCGCGGCGCACGCGCGGGCCTCCTCGCCGCCGCGGCCGAAGACGTACGGGTCACCGCCCTTGAGCCGGACCACGAACCGGCCCGCCTTCGCCCGGTCCACCAGGATCCGGTTGATCTCCTCCTGGGCCGTCGACGGCCCGGACGGGATCTTCGCCGCGTCCACGAACTCCACGTCCGGCCGCAGCTCGCCGATCAGCGGGCCGGGTACCAGCCGGTCGGCGACCACCACGTCGGCGGCGGCCAGCAGGCGGCGGCCCTTCACGGTGATCAGTTCGGGGTCACCCGGACCGGAGCCGACCAGGGCCACGCCGCGCCAGGTTTCGCCCGCGTGCGGCACCGCCTCCAGCGCCGCGGCGACCCGGTCGCGGACGCCCATCGCCCGGCGCCGGCCGCCGCTGTCGGTCACCGCGACGGTGATCTCGCCGTGCCGCGTGACGGCCGGCGTCCAGGCGGTGGCCGCGTCCCGGTCGTCGGCCCGGACGCAGAAGATCCGCTCCTGTTCGGCGGCGGCGCTGACCCGGGCGGCGGCGGCCGGATCGTCCACCGCCACCTGCACCAGCCAGGCCCCGGTCACGTCGGCCGGCTCGAAGCGCCGCGGCGTCCAGGTGATCCGCTGCTGGTCGGCGAGCGCGCGCAGGGCGGGGGTGAGCTGGGGCGAGACCACCTCGACCCGGGCGCCGGCGGCGAGCAGCGCGGGCATCCGGCGGGTGGCGACGGCGCCGCCCCCGACGACCAGCACCCGGCGGCCGTCGAGCCGCAGCGCGAGCGGATAGAGGTTCACCGTTCGACCTTCTGGGCCACCCCGGCGGAGTCGAACGTCGCCACGTCGTGCAGCACCCGTACCGCGCTGGTCACCATCGGCAGGGCCAGCACCGCGCCGGTCCCCTCACCGAGGCGCATGCCCAGGTCCAGCAGCGGGGTCAGGCCCAGGTGGCCGAGCGCGACCGCGGCACCCGGCTCGGCCGACCGGTGCCCGGCCAGCATGGCGGCCACCGCATCCGGCGCGAACGCGGCCGCGACCAGCGCGGCGGATCCCGCGATCACCCCGTCCAGCACCACCGGGATCCGGCGGGCCGCCGCGCCTAGCAGGTAGCCGGCGATCGCGGCGTGCTCCAGCCCGCCGACCGCGGCCAGCGTGCCGAGCGGATCGGCCGGGTCGGGCCGGTGCCGGCTCAGCGCCTCCGCCACCACGGCGACCTTCCGGCGGTACGTCCGGTCGTCGACGCCGGTGCCGCGGCCGGTCACCGCGGCTGCTCCGGCACCGGTGAAGGCGGCGATCAGGGCCGCGGCCGGTGTCGTGTTGGCGATGCCCATGTCGCCGGTGAGCAGGCATCTCGCGCCGGCGTCGGCGAGCTCACCGGCGATCCGGATGCCCACCTCGACGGCGGCGCGCGCCTCGTCGCGGGTCATCGCCGGCCCGGCGGTGAGGTCGCGGGTGCCGCGCCGGACGTTCGCGTCGATCAGCACCGGCCCACCGCCGAGCGCGGACCCACCGGCCGGCGCCGGCCCACCCGACGTCGACTCACCGCCAGGCGTCGGCAGGTCCTCCGGCGCCGACCCGCCCGATAGCGGGATGCGCATTCCGACGTCCACCACCACGACGTCGACGCCGTTCTGCCGGGCGAACGCGTTGACCACCGCGCCGCCGGCCAGGAAGGTGGCCACCATCTGCGCGGTGACCTCCTGCGGCCAGGGCGTGACCCCGCGGGCGTGCACACCGTGATCCCCGGCGAACACCGCCACCGTGGCCGGCTCGGGCAGCGGCGGCGGGCACAGCCCGGCCAGCCCGGCCAGCCGGACCGGCAGCTCCTCGAGCGCGCCCAGCGAGCCGGCCGGTTTGGTCAGCCGGGCCTGGTGCTCGCGGGCCGCGGTCATCGCCGCCGGATCGGCCGGCCGGATGGCGGCCACGGTGGTCTCCAAGGTCACTCCCGCTCCTCCAGAACGTCGATCAGCACGGCGGTGAAGGCGTCCGTCGTGGCAGTGTCGCGCACCGCGATCCGCAGCCAATCGGCGCCCAGTCCCGGGAAGGTGTCCCCCCGCCGTACCGCCCAGCCCCGCCGGCGCAGTTCCAGCCGCACCTTGTCGGCGTTGTCCAGGCGTACCGCGACAAAGGCGCTCGCCGGGTCGCCGGCGACCGTGATTCCCGGCACGTCCCGCAGCGCTCGCACCAGGTGGGCGCGGTCCGCGGCCAGCGCCGCGGCGATGTCCCGCTCGGCCGCCACCGCGACCGGGCCGGCGCACGCCCGCGCCGCGGCCAGCGCCGGCGTGGAGACCGCCCACAACGGCCGGCAGCGGGCCGCCCGGGCGACGATGCCCGGCGCCGCCAGCAGGTAGCCGATCCGCAGACCGGCCAGGCCCCAGGTCTTGGTCAGGCTGCGCAGCACCACCAGCCCGGGCAGGTCCCGGCGGCCGGCCAGCGACTCCGGTTCGCCGGCCACCCCCGGCCGGTACGTGGTGTCCGCGAACGCCTCGTCCACCACCAGGATCCGGCCCGGCCGGGCCAGCCGCGCGATGTCCGCGGCCGGGTGCAGCACCGAGGTGGGGTTGGTGGGGTTGCCGAGGAACACCAGACCGGCCTCGTCGGGCACCAGCTCCGGGTCGAGCCGGAAGCCGTCCGCGGCGCGCAGCAGCACCCGCTCGACGCGATGGCCGGCGTTGCGCAGTGCGGCCTCCGGCTCGGTGAACTGCGGGTGGATCACCGTCGGGCACCGGGTACCGCGGAACGCCTGCGCCAGCAGCACGAACGCCTGCGCCGCCCCGGCGGTCAGCAGCACCTCACCCGGATCGCGCCGGTGCCGCGACGCGACCGCGGCGATCGCGGCGGACTCGTCGGGGTACGCCGACAGGTCGGTCGCGGCGGCTTCGATCGGCCGGCGGAGCCAGTCCGGCATCGGCGCCCGGCGCACGTTGACGGCCAGGTCGACCAGCCCGTCCCGCACCTCGGCGTCGCCGTGATGGCCGAGGTCGTGGTGCTTCGTCACCCGCACAGCATGACCGACTGCACCGAGCGGCAGTCACCCGCACCGGACGACGCCCTCGCCGGCGAGGGCCAGGAGGGCATGCACAAGATCAGCACAGCATGACCGACTGCACCGAGCGGCAGTCACCCGCACCGGACGACGCCCTCGCCGGCGAGGGCCACCTCACTTCGGCTGTTCCGTCCAAATATGAGCGGTTTTGCCATACCTTCGAGGCGTGAGCCCTCTCGCCACCGCCGGACGTCTCGCCCCGCTCCTTCGCGCCGGGCTGATCGCGGGTCTCGTCGTGGCCGGGCTCGCCTATCCGCTGGCCGCGGTGGCCGGGTACGGGGTGAAGACCGGCTCGGACGCCCTGCAGAGCATGCCGGAGGAGCTCACCGAGGTGCCCAACGCGCAGACCACGTACGTCTACGCCAGCGACGGGCGCACCCTGCTCACCTCCTTCTACGAGGAACACCGCAAGCCGACCAAGCTCAAGGACATGTCGCCGTACATCACCCAGGCAATCGTCGCGTCCGAGGACAGCCGGTTCTATCAGCACCACGGCGTCGACCCCAAGGGCGTGGCCCGGGCCTTCGTGGCGAACCAGCAGGCCGGCGGCGTCTCGCAGGGCGCGTCGACGCTGACCATGCAGTACGTCCGGATGGCACTGCGGGACGGCGCCAAGACGCCCAAGGACGCGATCGAGGCGACCGAGCAGACCACCGCCCGCAAGCTGCGGGAGATGCGGCTGGCCATCGAACTGGAGAAGCGGGCGTCGAAGCAGGAGATCCTCGAGCGCTACCTCAACTCGGCATACTTCGGGCACCGCGCGTACGGGATCTTCGCCGCCGCCCAGGTGTTCTTCTCCAAGACGCCGGCCAAGCTGAACCTGACCGAGGCGGCGCTGCTCGCCGGGCTGGTCAAGGCGCCGTCGGCGTACGACCCGGCGTTGCGGGGCAACCAGCGCGCGGCCACCGACCGGCGCAACTACGTGATCGACCAGATGCTGCGGATGGGGG
This sequence comes from Actinoplanes sp., assembly GCA_035685405.1. GTDB lineage: Bacteria > Actinomycetota > Actinomycetes > Mycobacteriales > Micromonosporaceae > Actinoplanes. Next base: position 11,086 of record DASSAL010000333.1, read on the forward strand.
TGATCACCGCCGGCCAGGCCGCCACGGCGAAGAAGTCCAAGATCAAGCTGCGGCTGAGCACGCCGCCGAACGACTGCGTGTCGGTCGCCCGGGACCGCAACGACTGGGGGTTCTTCTGCGACTACCTACGCAACTGGTGGCTGGAGCAGCCCGCCTTCGGCGCCACCCCGCAGGAACGCGAGGAGACGCTGCGCCGGGGCGGCTACAAGGTGGTCACCACGCTGGACCCGAAGATCCAGGCGTACGCGCTCGAGCACGTGCTGGACAAGGAGGACCGGGACAGCAAGTTCGCGCACGGTGAAGTGGTGATCGAGCCGGGCACCGGGCGGATCAAGGCGATGGCGGTGAACCGCACGTACTCGCTGGAGCAGGAGGACAACGGCAAGCACACCGACCGGGCCAGGCGCCGCGAGGGCCTCAAGGGCAATTACCCGAACACGGTGAACCCGCTGCTCGGCGGCGGCGACATGGCCGGCTACCAGGCCGGGTCCACGTTCAAGATCTTCACCATGCTGGCCGCGCTGGACGAGGGCAGGACGCTCAGCACCTCGTTCAACGCGCCCCCGCGGCTGGTCACCCGCTATATCACCGCGCCCGGCCCGGCCACCTGCGGCATCCGCTGGTGCCCGAAGAACTCCAGCGCCTCGATGAGCGGCCGGCAGACCATGTGGAGCGGGTTCGGCAAGTCGGTGAACACGTACTTCGTCTGGCTGGAGCAGAAGATCGGCGCCGAGAAGGCGGTGCAGATGGCCGAACGGCTCGGCCTGCGGTGGCGCACCGAGATCGACCGCACGCTGGCCCAGCCGGACCGGGCCAGCGGGTGGGGCGCGTTCACCCTGGGCGTCAGCGACGCGACGCCGGTGGAGATGGCCAACGTGTTCGCCACGCTGGGCGCCGAGGGCCGCTACTGCGAGCCGCTGCCGGTGCGGACCATCGTCCGGCCGGACGGCTCGCCCGCGAAGTACAAGGGCAAGAACGTCGCGGCGCCGCGCTGCCACCAGGCCCTCGACCCGGCGGTGGCGCAGGCCGCGACGGACGCGGCGCGGTGCGTGACCGGGTACGGCGCGGCACGCGGCGGATGCGGCGGCTGGGGTACGTCGCCGATGGTGCACGCGGTGATGAAACGGCCGGTAGCCGGCAAGAGCGGCACCACCGACGGCAACAAGACCGCCTGGTTCGTCGGCTTCACACCGCAACTGGCCGCGGCGGCCTTCGTCGCCGACCCGGACAACCCGGACCATGTGGTGGGTTCGAGCCGGGGCACCATCTCGAAGTTCACCGTGGCGCAGACGCTGCGGGATGCCTTGCAGGGCAAGGAGAAGAAGAAGTTCACGCCGCCGCCGGACTGGATCGTGCGCTGACCGGTCTTCAGCGGGGCGGCGGGCCGGCTGGCGCGGCGAAACCCTTCCGGCGCCGGCGGCCGGTGCGCTGCCAGGCCGGGTCGCGGCCGGCCAGCCCGAGCGCCTGGTCGAGCAACGCGGCTTCGTCATCGATCTCCATCTGCGGACCGAACATGCCCGGCGTGCCGTCGGCCGGCCCTCGCGACAGGAACTCGATCAGCGCATCGAGGATCCGGGGGTCGGCGGCGAACTCCTGACCGGTGGCCTGGGCCAGATCCCAGCTGTGCATGACGATCTCGTTCATCGCCACCAGCCCGAGGTCGGCGGCCGGCATGGTGACACCGCCGGCCTGCGCGGTGCCGGTCCAGGCGGCCGGGTCCTTCCACGCCGTGGCCAACTCCTCGAGCAGCACCGGGGTGCGGCTGCGCCAGTGCGGCGGCAGGTTGGCGGCGGAGGGCTCCGGCGGCGCCGACGCGGTGCCCGGCGCGTCGGTCAGCTTCTTCGCCGCCTGGCTGAACGCCCAGGACAGGCCGATCAGGTGATCGAGCAGATCGCCGACGGTCCACGCCGGGCAAGGTGTCGGTGCGGTCAGGTCTTCGTCGGCGACCCCGAGCAAGAGCGCTCTCAGCTGACGAACCGGCGGGTCGAAGTCCAGCGGCACACGGTCGGCCACGGTCGTCCTCCTTCGGTCAGCCGAGCTGTTGTGCCTTCACGTTACGGGTGGGGTACGACATCCGCCGTGTCCACGTCGTCGTCGGTTCCGGCAGCGGTTGGTCCCGCGCGCCGGGCGGCGTCGGCGGCGTCCGGCTCGACGGAGATCGGCACCAGCTCGGTCACCTCGTCGTCCTCGGCGTCGCCCCGGCCGGCCCGGATACCGCCGGCCGGGCTGCTCGCCGTACCGCCGGTCCAGATGCCGGCTACGCCGCCCACCTCGCCACCGGCCCGGACGCCGGCGGCCGGACTACCGGACTGACCGCCGGCCCGGACGCCGCCGGCCGGACTGACCGCCTGATCGCCCGCCCGGACGCCGCCGGCCGGGTGGTCGGCCTGGCCGTGGTCGCCGGCCGGCCGGTAGCCCACCGGCTCGTACCCGGCGACCGGCCCGTACCGCTCGGCATGCCGGTGTTCCTCGCCGTACCTCGGTTGGTCGCTCGCCGCGGCGATGACCAGCCGCCGGGCGATCTCCGGCGCGGCCGCCCAGTGCAGCCCCAGCTGGGAAGCGTGCACCTGCCGCCAGACGAACCCCTCGGGCTGTCCACCGGCCCACGTCCAGGCCGGAACCTGCCCGGCCCGCGGCGTGACGATCGCCCGATGCTGCTTGTACCCGGTGATCCGCGCCCCGGCGGGCGCGAGCGGCGAGGTGGACGGCGCGACCGCCTCCCGGTATCCGGCCACGGTCTGCTCGCCGGTCACCGCGGACGCGTCCAGCACCGCGCACATCGGCCGGCCGTCGAACTCCCGGCCCAGCCACGGCAGCCCGACCCCTTCGGCGACCACCGGCCGGCCGTCGTGGGCGAGGTGGGCGACGGCGTTGCACAGCCGGCGGTTGGCGGACAGCTCCTCCGCGTACCCCTCGGGCAGACCGGCGCCGATCATCAGCCCCCGTACGCCGGCCGGCAGTGTCTCGTCCCGCAGCGGATCGACCACCACGACGTCGGCGCCGGCGGCGTCCAACAACTCGGCGGTCTCCACATAGGTGTACGGAGCGCCGGGCCCGCCGGCCAGTGCGATCACCGGCCGGTGCGGCACGTCCACGGCGGCGCCGATCGCCTCGGCCGGCGACCAGATCGGTCCGGGCAGGTCCGGCGCGGAGGCGGCCAGCGCGATCAGCCGGTCCAGGTCGGCAGCTTGGCCGACGACGTCACCCAGGCGGCGTACGGCGCGGGCGGCGTGCCCGGTGAGCTGGGCCGCCGGCACCGGTCCGTGCGCCCGGGCGGGCAGCACGTTGGGCAGGTCACCGCGGTGCAGCGCGCCGAGCACCGGCATGCCGATGTCGTCCAGCGCGGTCCGCAAGATCTGCTCGTGCCGCGGTGAGGCGATCCGGTTGAGGATGATCCCGCCGATGCGCACCATCTCGTCGAACGACCGGAATCCGTGCACCACGGCGGCCACCGAATGGCCCATCGCGGCGACGTCGATGACCAGGACCACCGGCGCGTGCAGGGTGGCGGCCACGGCCGCCGTACCGTCGATCTCCGGTTGTCCGGTCAGGCTGTCGAACAACCCCATCGCGCCCTCGATGACGGCGATCTGCGACCCGGCCGCGCCGTGCGCGAGCAGCGGCGCGATGCGCGCCGCGCCGACCAGCCGGGGGTCGAGGTTGCGCCCGGGCCGGCCGGCGGCCAGCCCGAGGTACGCGGCGTCGGTGTGGTCCGGCCCGACCTTGAAGCCGGCCGCCGGCACGCCGCGCGCCGTGCACGCCGCCAGCACCCCCACGGCGATGGCGGTCTTCCCGTGCCCCGACGACGGCGCACTGATGACAAGTCGTGGCTGAGCGGTCATTGTCGGTTGCCCCCTCCCGGCAGCCCGCTGCCCTGCTCGGTGTCCCCCTCGACACCGCCCCGCCCATCGACGAATCGATGGCCGGATGTCGCACCCTACCTGGCGTACCCGACCACCCGCCTCAGGCGCCGTCCGCCTCCCCCTCGCCGCGCCGCTGGCCAACTCCCCGGAATCCACCTGGTGGCCGCCGCGCCGGTCGCCGCCGGTAGCCTCGTGGGTGTGTACCGGTTCCTGCTGACGCCGCGCTGGCTGATCGCCGCCGCGCTCACCGTGGTGGCGTCGGCGGTCATGGTGTTGCTCGGCAGTTGGCAGCTGCACCGGTATCAGGAACGCAGCGCGATCAACGACCGGATCGACGCCGCCGACTCCGCCGCTCCGGTGCCGCTCACGTCGTTGCTGGGCAAGCCCACGGCACCGGGCACTGCCGGACCGGGCGCCGGCGAAGACCTGGCCTGGACGAAGGTGACGGTGTCCGGCCGCTACGACCCGGCACACGAGATTCAGGCCCGCGGCCGCACGGTGGACGGCCGGGTCGGCTTCGAGATCGTCACGCCGCTGGTCCTGGCCGACGGCACCGCGGTGCTGGTCGACCGCGGCTGGGTCCCACCGTCCGCCAGCGGCGCCATCGCGGCACCGAAGGCGTCGCCGCCGCCCGCCGGCCCGGTGACGGTGGAGGGTCAGATCCACCGCTCGGAGAGCCGCCCGGGCCCGGTCGAGCGCCGGGACGGACGGCTCGACACCCGCCGCATCGCCGTGCCGCGCCTGGCGGAGCAGATGCCGTACCCGGTGTACGGCGCCTATGTGCTGCTGACCGAGCAGACGCCCGCCGCGGACGCGGGATTCACCCGGATCCCGGTCGAGCACGAGGACGCCTGGCAGAACGGCGGCTACGCGGTGCAGTGGTGGCTGTTCGCGGTGATGGCTCTGCTGGCCTTCGGATGGCAGGCCCGCAAGGAAGCTCACGGCGACGCGAATGCGCCGCGCGGCGACCGCGTCGCCCAAGCCGACCGCGTCGCCCACGCCGATAGGGTCGCGGAAGCCGACCGCGCCGCGAAAGAAAACCACATCACCGCAGCCGACCGCGCCGCGAAAGAAGACCGCATCACCGCAGCGGACCGTGCCGCCCCAGCCGACCGCGCCGCAGAAGATGACCTCCGCGCGGCGGATCGGGCTGCGACCATCGACCGCGGCCGAGGTTGACCCCAGCCGGGCACGCCGGCCGAGGTTGACCCCAGCCGGGCACGCCGGCCGGGGCACGCCGGCCGGGCCGTACGCCTGCCGGCTTCGGAGGCGCCGGCATACGGCCGCCCGCCGCTCCCCCGGATCGACCGGCATCGGGTTAAGGTGCGAGCGTGACCACCCCACCACCGAGCGATCCGTGGAACGCCCCGCTCTCGCAGCCACCCGCACCGGACCCGCTCACGCCCAGCCCGGTGATCGTGCAGATCGGCGAGATGGGCGTCACCTCCACTGTGGTGCACACCCCGGCCGGCGACATCCCGCTGGCCGGCTCGACGTGGCAGGTCAGCGACTACTGGCACACCGAGCAGCGGATCCCGCGCTGGGCGATCGTGCTGGCCGTGGTCGGCTTCTGCGTACTGACCGTGTTCAGCCTGCTGTTCCTGCTGATCAGGGAGACCATCCAGCAGGGCACCGTCCAGGTCACCGTCACCAACGGCACCCGCCAGTACGTCGCCCGGATCCCGGTCACCGACCCGTCCCAGGTGACGCACATCCACCAGCAGGTGAACTACGTCCGCTCCCTGGCCGCCCTCTGAACCACCCTCAGTCCGGTGCCGGCGTGCCGATGGCCCTGACCATGTCGATCGTGTCGGCCTCCTCCGCTCGCTTGTCGTCCCGATATCGCAGCACCCGCGCGAACCGCAGCGCCACCCCGCCCGGGTAACGCGGCGACGTCTGCACCCCGTCGAAGGCGATCTCCACCACCTGTTCCGGCCGTACCGTCACCACCCACCCGTTGTCGTCGACCGCCAGCTCCTTGAACCGCTCGGTCTGCCACCGCAGCAGCTCGTCGGTAAGGCCCTTGAACGTCTTGCCCAGCATCACGAAGCCGCCGGCCTGCGGGTCGCGCGCACCCAGGTGCAGGTTGGACAGCCACCCCCGCCGCCGCCCGTGCCCCCACTCGACGGCGAGGACGACCAGGTCGAGGGTGTGCCGCGGCTTCACCTTGACCCAGGCCGAACCGCGACGGCCCACGTCGTACGGGGCTTCCGGCGCCTTGACCACCACACCTTCCTGACCGGCCGCCAGCGCATCGGCGAACGCGGCCGCCGCCTCCTGCTCGGTCTCGACGGTGCGCCGCCCGACGATCAGCTCGCCGGGAAGCGCGTCGGCCAGCGCCGCCCAGCGCACCCGTCCCGGTTCGTCGAGGAGGTCCGCGCCGTCGAGGTGCAGCAGGTCGAAGAACCACGGTGTCAGCACCGGCCCGGCGGCCGAAGCACCACGCGTCGCGGCTCGCGATGACGTCTCCTGGAACGGCCGGGGCCGGCCCCGTTCGTCCAGCACCATCGCTTCGCCGTCCAGGACGGCGTCGCGGACCGGTAGCGCCCGCACCGCGGCCACCACACCGGGCAGCCGGGGCGTGATGTCGTCGAGGCTGCGGGTGAAGACCGCCACGTCGTCGCCGGAGCGGTGCACCTGGATGCGGATCCCGTCGAGCTTCATGTCCACCATGGCCGGGGTGCCGGTGGCGAGCAGCGCGGCCGGCACGTCCGTCGCGCTCTGCGCCAGCATCGGCGTCAGCGGCGTGCCGACCCGCAGGTGGAACTCGGCCAGCGCCGGGGACCCGCCGGTCAGCGCGGCCACCGCGACCTGTTTGAGGTCACCGGAGAGCAGCAGCGCCCGGCGCACCGCGGTCAACGGCACCTCGGCCGCCCGGGCGATCGCGTCGGCCAGCAGCCCGGCCTGCGCGCCCTGCCGCAGCTCGCCGCCGAACAGGCCGACCAGCAGGCGCTGCTCGTCGGCTGTCGCGGCGCCGAACAACGCACCGACCAACTCACGCCGCCGGGCCTGCGAACCGGCGCCGCACACCACCGAGATCGCGGCGATGGCCGCATCCACCTCGCCGATGGTCAGCGTGGCTTCGGCGGCCGGTGGCGGCAGATCGCGCAGGCCCGCATAACCCACACCGGTCTGCCGCTGCCGTAATTCACCGGCCAGGTAGGCCGAGCCGGCGGCCAGCTCGGACGGATCCATCCGGCTGAGCGCGCCGGCCAGCAGGTCGACCTTCGCCTTGCGGCCGGCGACGGCGCTGACGGCTGCCGAGGTGGCGGCCAGGTCGGAGAACTTCACCGCCTCATCCTGGCAGCCGCCTCTGACACTTTCAGGCGGCCACCGGTTCGACGACGCAAAAGCCACGTGCGCGGACGGCGTCGGCGACCCGGGACAACTCGGCGTCCACCTCACACAACGCGGCGGACAGCTCAGCCAGGCAATCGTTGAGGGCGGCGTCGTCCCACCCGGAGACATCCACGTCCCCCAGAGCGCTGACCGCAGCTCGAAGCCGCGTGATCACCTCATTAGAACTCATGTTCGAATCCTAACCGGAGTGATCACCCGGCGCAGCCCCGATCACCCGGTCGTGGGCATGACTTTCCGGAACACGTCGGCAGCCTCCGCCGGCCCGGCCTCCGCCGCGACGAAACCGTCAGGGCGTACCAGATAGAGGCGGTCCGGCCGCAGCGCGGTCCGCGGCGCCGGTGGGAACCGGTACACCGGCAGGCCGAGGCCGGCCACCGCGGACGTGTCCGGATCGCCGTACCCGTGGATCTGCCATTGAAGGTCTTTGAGCACGCCGAAGTTGTCACCGGTCCAGGGCAGCCGGCGGCCGACCACCGCGCCGCGACGATCGCCCGGCGGGCCCATCCGGTAGTGGATGCGGATCTGCGAGACGTATTGGAAGAAGCGGCTGCGCGGGAGCACCCGGACGCCGACCGGCGCCACCAACGGGACGGCGATCCGGCGCAGCGCGCGCAACGCCGGCCGCTGGGACGTGACGAAGCCGAACAGCCGGTCGGTGGTCGACACCAGCACCTTCGCCACCGGCCGGCGCTCGGCCTCGTACCGGTCCAGCCAGGCGTCCCCGGCCCGGCCGTGCACCACGTCGGCCAGCTTGAAGGCGAGATTGTGCGCGTCCTGCAGGCCGGTGTTCATGCCCTGACCGCCGACCGGCGAGTGCACGTGCGCCGCGTCGCCGGCCAGGAAGAACGGCCCGTCGCGGAACTTCGCCGCGACCCGGTGGTGCACGCGGTACGTCGCGTACCACCGGGCCTCGCCGTACGTGACGGCGAATTCCGTACGCATCCGTTCCCGCGCGTCCTCAGCACTCACCTGGCCGTCCCCGTCGGTGTCGCGGGCCAGGCCGATCAGCCGCCAGTTGCCCCGCCCGGTCATCGGGAACGCGAGGAGGAAGTCCCTGCCGCCCGGCCGCACGTTGATCGCGTTCACCACCAGGCCGCCGGCGGCGGTCGCGTCGATCACGTAGAACAGGTGCGGGTTGGTGACGCCCTCGAACGCGATGTCCCGACTCCGCCGGACGATCGAGTTGGCACCGTCCGCGCCCACGCAGAACCGGGCGTGCACGGTCTCGCCGCTGATCGTCGCCGTCACCCCGTCGCCGGTCTGCCGCAGCTCCGCCACGTCCGCGTCCCAGCGCACGTCGCCGCCGAGGTGCCGCAGGTTGGCGTACAGGATCTCCTCGTTCCGGCTCTGCTCCAGAACCTCGATCCAGGGGTACGGCGTGATGCCCTCGCCGGCCGGGCCGAGCGGGATCCGGCCGAACACCCGGGCGCCGAAGCCGGGCGCCAGCGCCACCGCCCGGTTCGCCGCCTTCAGCACCACCTCGGAGAGGCCCAGCTGGTCGTACACCTCGATGCTACGGGCCTGCAGGACCAGGGCCCGCGACTCCCGCGTCGGCCCCGGCTTGCGGTCCACCACGATGACGTCCACGCCCAGCTTGACCAGCCAGTTCGCCAGCATCAGGCCGGTCGGTCCGGCGCCGACGACCAGGACGTCGCAGGTGGCCATGTCAACTCACCTGCTGCATCGCCACGTTGCGCAGCAGCAGGGCCTCGGCGACACAGACCCGGGCGAACTCGCCGAGGTGCAGGCTCTCGTTCGGTCCGTGCGCGCCGGAGTGCGGGTCCTCCACGCCGGTGACCAGAATCGCCGCGTCCGGGAAGAGTTCCTGGAAGGTGGCGATGAACGGGATCGACCCGCCGACACCCATGTCGACCGGCTCGGCGCCGTCCCAGGCGGTGCGGAAGGCGGAACGGGCCGCCTCGTACGCCGGGCCGGTCGCGTCGATCACGCAGGGCGCGCCTTCGCTCTCCAGCGTGACCTCGACCTTGGCGCCCCACGGCACGTACTTCTCCAGGTGCTGGCGGACCGCCGCGTACGCCGATCTGGGGTCGTCTCCCGGCGCCAGCCGGATGCTGAGCTTGGCCTTCGCGCGCGGCTGCAGCGCGTTGGCCGCCTCCGCGGTGGGCGGGGCGTCGATGCCGAGCACGGCGATCGCCGGCTTGGTCCAGGTCCGGTCGGTGATGGTGCCGTTGCCGATCAGCCGTACGCCGTCGAGCAGTCCCGCCTCGCGCCGGAACCGGTCCTCCGGATAGTCCACCGACGCGCCCTCCCGGCCGATCAGGCCGGCCACCGCGGTCTCGCCGTCCTCGTCGTGCATCGTCGCGATCAGCCGCGACAGCACGGTCAGCGCGTCCGGCACCGGACCGCCGAACATGCCGCTGTGCACGGCCTTGTCCAGCGTGTTGACCTCGACGAAGCAGTTCACCAGGCCGCGCAGCGAGGTGGTCAGCGCGGGCCGGCCGATGTCCCAGTTGCCGCTGTCGGCGATGACGATCACATCCGACCGCAACTCGTCGCGATGCTCGGCGATGATCTCGTCGAGCGACTCGGAGCCGTACTCCTCCTCGCCCTCGACGAACACCACCACACCGACCGGCAGCCGGTCGCCGAACGCCCGCAGCGCCGCGACGTGGGCCATCACGCCGGCCTTGTCGTCGGCGGCGCCGCGGCCGTACAGCCGGCCGTCCCGCTCCACCGGCTCGAACGGATCGCTGTGCCACAGCGCCGGATCACCGGTGGGCTGCACGTCGTGATGCGCGTACAGCAGCACGGTGGGCGCACCCGGCGGTGCCGCCCGGCGGCCGATCACCGCGGGTTGACCGGCGCCGCGGACGATCCGCGTGTCCAGGCCGCAGCCGCGCAGCAGCCCGGCGACCGCTTCGGCGGACCGCTCCACGTGGGAGTGGTCGAAGCCGTCGAACGCGATGCCGGGAATCCGGACGAGCCGCTCCAGATCGGCGCGGACACCGGGCAGCTCACGCGCGACCGCGGCGCGCAGGTCGTCGACAGAGAGGGTCATCAGGCGACTTTATGCCCCGGGTGTGTCATCTTCCCGGCGCCCGCCCTTGGCGGCCCAGGTGCGCGCGCCGCGGGTCGCCGACCCGGCCAGGTCGGCGGCGCCGCCACCCAGCTTGCGCAACAGGCCGACCATCGGATCCTGCGAGTTCTGGAACGACTGCCGGTACGAGTCGGCAGCCGCCTTCACGTCGTCGGTGACCGAGGCGTTGCCGTCGTCGTCGCGGCGTGGGTAGTCGCCGCCGAGGATCCGCGCGTACTCCCCCGCGTCGATCCACCGGCGCAGGTCGGCGGCGCGCGCGACCGGCACCGGATGGCTGCTGTACGCGGTCATGCCCAGCTTGAGGAAGCTGTCCCGCAGGTCGCCGCCGCCCTCGTACTCGGCGGCCTGCTCCAGGAACGCCGCGGTGTCGATCTGCGTCAGGTCGCCGCCGCCGGCCAGCTTCATGAGCAGCCGGGTCGACGCCGCCGGATCCTGCGCGGCGAGCAGGCCGGCCCGGTCAGCGGACAGCTCGGCCTTGCGCCACCACTCGAACATCGCCGTGATGATCGCCCGCAGCGCGATCGCCCCGACCGGCAGCCAGCTCAGACTGGCCGCCCACCGGGTCAGGATCATCATGATCGTCTTGTACACCGCATGACCGCTGCGGACGTGGCCGATCTCGTGGCCGAGCAGCGTGCGCAGCTCCTCGTCGTCCAGCTTCTCGACCGCCGCCGTGCTGATCACGATGAACGGCTTGTCGATGCCGATCGCCTGCCCGCTGATCACCGGCATCTGGGTGACGAACAGGTTGGGCAGCTCGGCCACGTCGAGCGTGGCGGCGGCCTCAGCGAAGCGCTGATAGACCCGCGGGTATTGCCGGTGGTCCACGCGGACCGCGTTGGCCAGGAAGGCCAGCCGGAAGGCCCGCTCGTTCCACATGCCGAAGAACGCCTTCACCACGTCGTCGAAGCCGCGCAGCTCGCGCAGGGCGGTCAGCGCCCCGCGGTCGGCCGGATGCTCCCAGGCTCGCGAGCTGATTCCGGTCAGGGTGACCCGGCGCCGGGCCGGTTGGTTGTCGGTGGTCATCCGTCAGTCCCGCTTCCGCTGTCGTCCAGCCGATCGTGGCCTCTTCCGGCGGTCGCCGGAAGGTGTTCCCCGGCGCCGTCGACCACGACGTCGGCGAACTCGGCGGTGCCCTCGGCGGCGAAATGCTCGTCCTCACGGGTACGCCAGCGCTCAAGGTACGCCCGAAACGCAACGCTGTCGTCGCCGTCGCGCGCCAAGGCGCGCCTCCGCCGCACATCGGACGGCGCGGTGACAAAAATGGTGAAGCTGAGCTCGGCGCGGATCGCACGGCGGGCCGAGCTGACCCCTTCCATCAGTACGACGGGAGCAGGCTCGATGCGCACCGGTACGCCGCCGAACTCCCCGCGGTGCCAGAGGTAACGCCGATACTCGGCGGCCTCCCCGCGGCGCAGCGGACCCAGCACCTGCCCCTCCAGCCGGTCCCAGAAGGTGAACTGGTCGTCCCACCCGTTCAGCAGGTCGTCGGTGTGGATCACCGGGCAGTCCAGGACCTGCGCCAGCCGGTCGGCGAACCAGCTCTTGCCCGCGCCGCTGGGGCCGTCGACGGCGACCAGGCGGATGCTGCCCAGCCGCGGCGTGCTGGCCCGGATCATCGCCGCCAGATCGGCGTAGCGCAGTGATGTCATGGCGCTCCCGGCGGCTCCGGTGCCGGCGCTCCCGGCGGCTCCGCTCCCGGCGGCTCCGCTCCCGGCGCTCCCTATGGCTCTGCTGCTGGCGCTCCGGGTGGCTCCGCTGCTGGCGCCCCGGGTGGCTCCGCTGCTGGCGCTCCCGGGGGCTCCGCTGCTGGCGCTCCCGGCGGCTCCGCCGCTGGCGCTCCCGGCGGCTCCGCCGCTGGCGCTCCCGGCGGCTCCGCTGCTGGTGCGCCCGGCTCTCCCTCCTTCGGCGCGCCCGGTGGGATGAAGGGCAGGTCCTTCGGCGGGCCGCTCTCGATCAGGCGCCACAGCGCGTCGGTGTCCAGGTGTTCTTCCACCAGGTCGCCGAGGACGTCCAGGGCGCGGTCGCGCACCGCGGCGAACCGGGTGTCCGGCGCCACGACGAACCCGTGCCGTCCGGCCATCCGCGCCGCGTCGGTCAGGAAGCGGCGGCGGAACTGGTCCGACTCGAAGGCGCCGTGCCAGTGCGTGCCGCAGACGTTGCCGGCCACCGCGCCCTCCGGGGTGCCGTCCACGTAGTGCAGCAGCGGCTCCGGCTCGCCGGCCGACACGTACCCGTGATGGATCTCGTAGCCGACGGCTTCCCGCCCGACGGCAGGACGCACCGTTTTCCGCGTACCGAACGTGATCTCCACCGGAAGCAGCCCGAGACCCGGCACCGTCCCGCGCCGGCTCTCCACCTCGTCGTGGATCCGCCGGCTCAGCATCTGGAAGCCGCCGCAGATGCCGAGCAACGGCTTGCCGGCCGCCGCGTGGATACGGATCGCGTCGGCCAAGCCGGTGTCGCGCAGCCACGCCAGGTCGCTGACGGTCGCCTTCGAGCCGGGCAACACCACCAGGTCGGCGTCGGCGAGCTCGGCCGGCTCGACGGTCAGCCGCACCCGCACGCCCGGCTCGGTGGCCAGCGCCTCGGCGTCGGTGGCGTTCGAGATGCGCGGCAGCCGAACCACCGCGACCCGCAGCCACTCGGTGCCGCGGGGTGGGCCGGGCCGGCCGAGCACCTGCCCGTACGCCAGCGAGTCCTCCCCGTCGAGCCAGACGTCCAGGTGGAACGGCAGCACGCCGTACACCGGCCGGTGGGTCACCGCCGTGATCATGTCCAGTCCCGGCTGCAGCAGCCCGGGGTCGCCACGGAACTTGTTGATCACGAACCCGCTGACCAGCGCCTGGTCCGCCGGGCTGAGCAGCGCCACCGTGCCGAACAGCGCCGCGAACACCCCACCGCGGTCGATGTCACCGACCACGATGGCCGGCAGTCCCGCCCGTCCGGCAAGTCCCATGTTCACGAAGTCGCCGTCCCGCAGGTTGATCTCCGCCGGGCTGCCCGCCCCTTCGCAGATCACCGCGTCGTACTCCGCCCGCAGCTCGGCCAGCGTCGCGTGCGCCACCTCGGCCAGCCGCGTCCGGAGCGTCCGGAAGGTGGCGGCGGTAACCGTGTCGACCGCCTCGCCGAGCAGCACGACCTGGCTGGCGTGGTCGCTGCCGGGCTTGAGCAGCACCGGATTGAAGCGGATGTCCGTCGGAATTCCGCACGCCGCGGCCTGCATGGCCTGAGCCCGGCCGATCTCACCGCCGCGGCCGTCCGGGCCGACCACGACCATCGAGTTGTTGGACATGTTCTGGGCCTTGAAGGGGGCCACCTTGACGCCGCGGCGGTGCAGCCAGCGGCAGATGCCGGCGGTGAGGACGCTCTTGCCGGCGTCGGAGGTGGTTCCGGCCACCAGGAGGCCGCCGCTCATGCTGGTCGCCCCGCTGGGGCCCGCCCCGCCCCCGCCGCCACCTTGACCGAATGCCGCTGCTTCGCCATCCCGCGCACCGCCGCCAACTCGACCCAATGCCGCTGCGCCGCCATCCCGCGCACCGCCGCCACCGCGGCGGCGATCACTACGCCGCCAGCGCCCACCACCGCCGACACCCGCGCCGCCGTTCGCACGTGCCCGGCCGCCGGCCGCGGCCCGTCCCCGAGCAACGGCCTGACCTCCGTACCACCTAAGTACACACTCCGCCCCCCGAGCCGAACGCCCAGCGCGCCCGCCATCGCCGCCTCGCACTGCCCCGCGTTCGGCGACGGATGATCGTTGCGGTCCCGCCGCCACACCCGCAGCGTCTCCGACATGTCACCGCCGACGATCGGCGCCGCCGTCACCGTCAGGAGCCCGGTCAGCCGGGACGGCGCCAGATTGAGCAGGTCGTCCAGGCGAGCCGCCGCCGTGCCGAACTGCGCGTACCGCGGCGACCGGTGCCCGACCATCGCGTCCAGCGTGTTCGCCGCCCGGTAGCCGAGCAGGCCGGGCAGCCCGGCTACGCCGCCCCAGAAAAGCGGGGCGACCACCGCGTCGGAGGTGTTCTCGGCGACCGACTCGACGGTGGCTCGGGCCAGCTCCGGCTCGTCCAACGCGGACGGGTCCCGGCCGCACAGGTGGTTCAGTCGGGCCCGGGCGGCCGGCAAGTCGGCGCGGTCGAGGTGGCCGGACATCACGGTGGCCTCGCGGCGCAAGGTGCGCCCACCGAGCACCGTCCACGTGGCCACGGCGACCAGCGTTGCGCGGGCGGTTGGATGCCGGCGGGTCAGCGCGGATGCGGCTGCTCCGCCGAGCACCGGCACGCCGACGGCCAGCGCGGTGAACGCGAGCCCGGAGCGCCGGTTCGGCCGGTAGAGCCGTCGTTCCAGCCGGCCGGCCGCCTGGCCGAAGCCGGCCACCGGGTGGAAGCGGCCCGGATCACCCAGGGCGGCGTCAAGCAGGTAGCCGGCGAACAGCCCGGTCGCGTCGGCCGCCCAGTCCCTGCGCCCCATCTCCGCTCCTCGTGTCACCGCCCGGCCCAGTCTGCCGGGTCCGGCGCCGGCCCGGTTTGGCGGGCGGCCGGTTCGGGGCCCGGCCGGATCGGGTCGGCCGGATCACACGCCGGCTCGACGGCCGGATCGGCCCGGCCGGATCGAGGGCCGGATCAAGGGCCAGGGCCGGACTCAAAGGCCGCAGCCGGACTCGAAGGCCGGGGCCGGACGAGGGCCGGCCGGTGCGCGGTGGTCGCGGCGGAGCTTCCACGACCGGTCCGGCACCGGCCGGCCGGGCGGCCGGACGGCCATGCCGGGTGCCGTCCAGCCGCCGTGCCGATGAGCCGGGTGGTGCGGGGGATGCCGAACCCGGATCAACGGCCGCCGGCGGAGCCGGTCAGGC
>DASSAL010000334.1:0-36701 GCA_035685405.1 Actinoplanes sp.
CGGGGCGGGCGCGGCCGGGGTGGCGATCACCAGGGTGCTGCTGGCCGCTGGAGTGCCGGGCGCCAACACGATCGTCTGCGACTCGCGGGGCATCCTGCACGTCGACCGCGGCGACCTGAACGACACCAAGGTCGAGCTGGCCGCGCTGACCAACGTCTCCGGCCGCACCGGCGGCATCCGCGAGGCGCTGATCGGAGCGGACGTGCTGATCGGCGTCTCCGGCGGGACGATCGGCGAGGAGGCGCTGGCCGGCATGGCGCCCGGCGGGATCATCTTCGGGCTGGCCAACCCGACGCCCGAGGTGCTCCCGCAGATCGCCCACCGGTACGCGGCCGTGGTCGCCACCGGGCGCAGCGACTTCCCCAACCAGATCAACAACGTGCTGGCCTTCCCGGGCATCTTCCGCGGCGCGCTGGACACCCGGGCCACCACGGTCACCGAGGGCATGAAGGTGGCTGCCGCCGAGGCGATCGCCGCGACGGTGGCGGACGACCTGCGGCCGGAGGCGATCGTGCCGTCACCGCTGGACCCGCGGGTCGCTCCCGCGGTGGCCGCCGCGGTGGCCCGGGCGGCGCAGCGGGACGGCGTCGCCCGGGTGACGCCCGCCACGGTCGAAATGCCGCAACCGGCCCTCTAGGCTCACCTGATGCGAGCCGCCTACGCGTCGAAGATCGATCCCGACCACCCGCTGCAGGCGTTGACCGTCGGTGACCTGCCCGATCCGTCGCCGCCCGACGGGTGGGTGCCGGTCGAGGTGCGGGCCAGCTCGCTGAACCACCATGACCTGTGGTCACTGCGTGGCGTGGGGCTGCCCGCCGACCGGCTGCCGATGGTGCTGGGGTGTGACGCGGCCGGCGTGGATCCGGACGGCAACGAGGTGGTCGTCTATCCGGTCGTCCCGGATCCCGGTGACCCCCGTGGCCTGTCGCTGCTGTCCGAACGCTTCCCGGGCACGCTGGCGGAATGGGTGGCGGCGCCCCGGGAGAACCTGGTTCCCAAGCCCGAGGGACTGTCCTTTCTCGACGCGGCCTGCCTGCCGACCGCCTGGCTGACCGCGTGGAACATGCTGACCGCCCGCGGCCGCGTGGACCAGGCCGAGGCGGTGCTGGTGCAGGGTGCGGGCGGCGGCGTGGCCACCGCCGCGGTGGTGTTGGCAGCAGCGATGGGCAAGCGGGTGTACGCGACCAGCCGCGAGGAGTGGAAACGGGAGCGGATCACCGCGCTCGGCGCCACCGCGCTGGCGCCCGGGTCGCGGCTGCCGGAACGGGTCGGCCTGGTGATCGAGTCGGTCGGCTCGCCGACCTTCGACCATTCGATGAAGTCGTCCGCTCCGGCGGCCCGGATCGTGGTGTGCGGTGCCACCGGCGGCCACCAGGCGACGGTCGACCTGCGACGGGTGTTCGCCATGCGGCTGGAGATCCTGGGCGCCACCATGGGCACCGCCGGGGAGTTCCGGGCGCTGCTGGACTTCCTGGTGGCCCAGGACATCCGGCCGGTGATCGACTCCACATACGGGTTCACGGCGGTCGCCGACGCGTTCGCCCGGCTGGACTCCGGTGAGGTGTTCGGCAAGGTGGCGATCGACCACCTGCACTGACGGCTACAGCCGGTCGATGAGGGTGGCCCGCTTGCCCTTGGTGGCGTCCGCGGCGAGGCGGTCGCGCGCCCGCTCATCGCCGTAGAGTGCCCAGCGCAGGAAGTCGGTCGTGGTGGCGATCACCGGCAGGAAGTCCTTGGTGATCGCCACGTGGCCGCCCTCGGTAACCGCCATCATCGCCTTCGGCCACGGCACCGCGTCGAAGGCGGCCAGGCCCTCGGCGTACCGCACGGTCCGGTCCCGCTTGCCGTGCACGAACAGCATCGGCGCCGGTTCGCCGGCGAACGGCACCGGCAGCACCCGGCGCCCGGACAGCACGATGCCGGCGTCCAGCCGCTCGTCGCGAACGCCGCTGAACATGCCGATGGTGGTGACGCCGCCGGCCGAGTGCCCGGCCGCGGCGATCCGGTCGGGGTCGATCCGGCCGGCCAGCGGGTCGCCGGGCTTCCGGTTGACGGCCAGCATCCGGGTGATCACCTCGGCCGCGTCGGCCGGCTGGTTGAGCACGTCGACGGCGTCGAAGTCCGGCACCCGGTAGGCGGTGTGCGGATAACGCGGCGCGGCCACCACGAACCCGGCCCGCGCCCACGGCCGCAGCACACTGGTGTACGCCGCGGGCTCGGAGGCGAGGCCGTGGCTGAACACCACGAGCGGGAACGGTCCGTCACCGTCGGCCGGATACCAGACCGTGGTCTCGAGCGGGCGGTCC
The DNA here is from genome assembly GCA_035685405.1 of Actinoplanes sp. Lineage (GTDB taxonomy): Bacteria > Actinomycetota > Actinomycetes > Mycobacteriales > Micromonosporaceae > Actinoplanes. Next base: position 2,307 of record DASSAL010000334.1, read on the forward strand.
GGGCCGCGGCTGAAGTCCAGTTCGCGCTCCTCGATCCGGAACTCCCGCTCCGGCGCGCGGCTCGGCGTGGCCGTCGGTGTGGCCGTCGTCGTGGCCGGTGCCGCCGACGGCGTCCGGACCGCTGGATCCGGGTCCGATCTGTTCGCCTGGGAACAGCCGCCGGCCAGGCCCAGGGCCAAGATCAACAGCGTGGCGGTCCGGCGGATCACGCGCCCATTGTGCCCGGATCGCCGGGGGAGTTCCGGACCATCCCGGCGAACCGGGCACCGGCCGCCTCGTCGCCGCGCAGGGTCCACCGAAGGAAGTCGGTGACCAGCGACTCCATCTCCGGGAAGCCGCGGTTGCCGGGCAGCATGTACGCGGCGTGGTGGTTTCTCGGCAGCAGCACGTACGCCTTCGGCCAGGGCACCCGGTCGTACGCCGCCCGGCCCCGCTGCTCCGGGACCACCGGGTCGGAGTCGCCGTGGATGAACAGCATGGTGGCCGGCGGCCCGTGAAACGCACCCGGCGCCATCCAGCCGGCCAGCACCACGCCCGCCCGTAGCCGGGGATCGTGGCCGGCGGTGAACAGCCCGTTGGTGGTGTATCCGCCGGCCGAGTGGCCGACCGCGGCGACCCGGCCGCCATCGATCCGGCCGGACAGCGGGTCACCGGCCGTGCCGGCCAGTCGGCGCACCTTGCGGATGACGTAGTCGGCGTCGGCCGGCTGGTTGCGGATGTCCCGGCGGCGGAAGTCCGTGGTGCCGGCGTGGGTGTACGGGTACGCCGGCAGTGCGACCACGAATCCGGCGGACGCCCAGCCCGCCGCGGCCGGTTCGTACCGCTCCGGGCTGCCGTGCAGGCCGTGGCTGAACAACACCAGCGGGAACCGGCCGAGGGCCGGCGCCGCGCCGGTGCGGATCGGGTCGGTGTCGGCGCCCGCCGCCGGATAGAGCAGCAGGGTCCGCAGCGGCCGATCGCCGCGGGCGAGATCGAGGTGGCGCCGCCCGACCGCATACCGAGGCTCGCTCGCTGCCGGCTCCGCGCTGGTGGCGGGCGGGGCCGGATGCGCGGCGGTGGCGGGCGGGGCCGGATCCGCGGTCGCGGTCGTGGAGGCGGGCGGCGGGGGATCGGCCGGCCGGTCCGCGGCGCAAGCGGTGGTCGCCGCCACCATCGCCGCCGTCACGCTGATGGTCAAACGGCGCATTCCTTCACGCTAGGCGGGACACTCCCACGAAGGAGTGAAATCCGAACTCGCGAGACGGTTGGCCTGGTACGCGCTATAAGCGGCGGTGGAGCGCCGAGCACCGGATCAGTATGGTGGCGCGCATGCCTGACAACACCGCCGACCCCAGCGGCGACACCGAAGCTTTCCGGGCCTTCACCGACGGCCCGCGGGAGCCGGAGACCGCGTCCCGGACCCCGTTGATCATCGGCGGTGCCGTGCTCGCGGTGGTCGTTATCGCGCTGATCCTCTGGCTGGCTCTCTAGGCGGTCAGCGCGATGCGGGACTGGAGCGCGATCTCCAGTTCCTCGTCCGTCCGCACCACACACAGCGTGACGCCCGATTTGTCGGAAGAAATGACGGTCTCGCCGGCCTGGTTGCGCGCCTCGTCGAGCTCGATACCCAGACCGGACAGCCCGGTCGTGACCGCGTGCCGCACGAGCGGCGAGTTCTCTCCGATGCCACCGGTGAAGGCGACCGCATCGGCCCGGCCCAGCACCGCAAGATAGGCCCCCAGGTATTCCCGGATCCGGCGGCAGAACACGTCGAACGCCAGCCGCGCCCGCTCGTCGGTCCGCTCCTCCACCGACCGCATGTCGTTGTCCCCGGCCAGCCCGAGCAGGCCGGCCCGCCGGGTGAGCGACCGCTCGATCTCCTCGATCGGCATCCCGGCCACCCGGTGCAGGTGGAAGACCACGGTGGGATCGATGTCGCCGCTGCGCGTACCCATCACCAGGCCGCCCTGCGGTGACATGCCCATCGAGGTGGCCACGCTGTGCCCGCCGCGGATCGCGCAAGCACTGGCACCGTTGCCCAGATGCAGCGTGATGAGATCGGCCGTGCCGTAGTCCAGGCCGAGCAGTTCGGCGGTGCGCCGGGAGACGTACGCGTGCGACGACCCGTGGAACCCGTACCGCCGGATGTGCCACCGCTCGGCCAGATCGGTGTCGATCGCGAAGGTCCGGCCCTCGGCCGGAATGGTCGCGTGGAACGCGGTGTCGAAGACCGCCACCTGCGGGATGTCCGGCAGGAGCTTGCGCGCCACGCTGATGGCGGCCAGCGCCGGCGGGTTGTGCAGCGGCGCCAGCGGGACCAGCCGTTCGATCGTGGCCACCACGGTGTCGTCGATCACCGTGGGCCGGTCGAACTCGCTGCCGCCGTGCACCACCCGGTGACCCACCGCGTCCAGGCCGCGCACGTCCAGCGTGTCCATGATCTGGCGCAGCGCGGCCTCGTGGTCGGGCGTGTCGCCGCCGGCCTCGCCGATCCGCTCGATCAGCCCCTTGGCCAGCGTCTCCGAACCGTCGAACAGCCGGTACTTCACCGACGAGGAGCCGGTGTTCAGAACCAGGATTCTCATCGGGCTCCCGCCTGGATCGCCGTGATCGCCACGGTGTTCACGATGTCCTTCACGGTGGCGCCGCGGGACAGGTCGTTCACCGGCCGCCGCAGACCCTGCATCACCGGGCCGACCGCCACCGCGTTCGCCGAGCGCTGCACCGCCTTGTACGTGTTGTTGCCGGTGTTCAGGTCGGGGAAGACGAACACGGTCGCCTGGCCGGCCACCAGGCTGCCGGGCAGCTTGGTGGCGGCCACCGCCGGGTCGATCGCCGCGTCGTACTGGATCGGGCCCTCCACCGGCAGGTCCGGCCGGCGCTCCCGGACCAGGGCGGTGGCGGCGGCCACCTTCTCCACGTCCGCGCCCGCGCCGGAGCTGCCGGTCGAGTAGGACAACATCGCCACCCGGGGCTCGATGCCGAACGCGGCCGCGGTCTGCGCACTCGACACGGCGATGTCGGCCAGTTGGCCGGCGTCCGGGTCGGGATTCACCGCACAGTCGCCGTACACCAGCACCCGGTCGGCGAGCAGCATGAAAAACACACTGGACGCGACCGAGACACCCGGGACGGTCTTGATGATCTCGAAGGCCGGGCGGATGGTCGCGGCGGTGGTGTGGGTCGCGCCGGAGACCATGCCGTCGGCCATCCCGCCGGCGACCATCAGCGTGCCGAAGTAGTTGACGTCGCGGACTACGTCGTACGCCAGCTCCAGCGTCACGGCCCGGTGCTTGCGCAGGTCCGCGTACCGCTCGGCGAAGGTCTCCCGCCACGGGCTGGTCTCCGGGCCGACCAGCCGGGCGCCGCCGATCTCCACCCCGACCTCGCGGGCCCGCCGGGCGATCTCCTCCGGGTCGCCGAGCAGCGTCAGGTCGGCCACCCCGCGGCGCAGCAGTGTCTCGGTGGCGCGCAGGATCCGCTCGTCGGTGCCCTCCGGCAGCACCAGGTGCCGCCGGTCCGCGCGGGCCCGGTCGATCAGGTCGTTCTCGAACATCAGCGGGGTCACCCGGCTGGACCGGGTCACGTCCAGCACCCGGGAGAGTTCCGCGGTGTCCACGAACTTCTCGAAGACGCCCAGGGCGGCGTCGACCTTGCGCGGGGTGGCGGTGCTGAGCCGGGCCTCGATCCGGCCGGCCGCGGCGATCGTCTGGTAGCTGTCGGTCGGTACCACCAGCATGGCCAGCCCGGTGTTCAGCCGCTCGATCACCTGGACCACGCGGGGGTCGGGGTACTCGCCCAGGGTCAGCATCAGCCCGGCCAGGGTGACGTTGCCGGCCGCGTGCGCGGCGTGCGCGGCCACGATCACGTCGGCCCGGTCCCCGGGGGTGATCACCAGCGCGCCGTCGACCAGGTGGTCCAGCACGGCGGGCACGTGCGCGCCGCCGACCACGTAGTCGAGCACGTCGCGGTCCATCGCCGCGTCGCCGCCGGTCACCACGGTGGCGCCCAGGGCGGCGGCCACCTCGGCCACGGTGGGCGCGGCCAGGGCCGGCACGTGCGGGATCACCCAGGTCGGCACCGGCAGACCGGGCGCGGAGTCGACACCTTCGGGCGCCCGGTTGGCGATCACGGCCAGCACGGTGGCGCCCAGGTCCACGAACGAGTGGTACGCGCTGCGCGCCGCCGCGCCCAGCGATTCCGGCGTGCGGTGCTGGCCGCCGATCACCGGCACCACCACGCTGCCGAACTCGGTCGCCAGCCGGGCGTTGAAGGCCAGTTCCCGGGGGATCTCGTCGTGCCCGTCGTCGTGCTGGCCGTCGGCGAAGTCGCTGCCGATCACCACCACCGAGCCGCAGCGCCGCTCGACCTCCCGATACCGCTCGACGATCCGGGTGATCACTTCCTCCCGCTTGCCGTCGGCGACCAGGGCGGCCGCGTCGGCATAGGTCGCGCCGTACGCGTCCGGATAGTCGGCCACCACCGGGTAACGCGACGTCAGCAGGGTGAGCAGGGCGTCGTCGTGGGCGTCCGCGACCAGCGGCCGGAACACTCCGATCCGGGCCACCTGCCGGGACAGCAACTCGACCAGCCCGAGCGCCACGGTCCCCTTGCCGACGGCCGGCCCCAATCCAGCGACGTACACACTCCGCGCCACGCCCCCAAATTACCGGCGCGGCGGCCGGCGCGCTGCTCGGTCGCGGAACGCCGAAAGCCGTCAGTTGGTCATGAACCGTTCCGCCCGGATCGCGGACAGACTGTGCAGGACGGCCCGGACGGGGGTCATCGTGGACGACGCCGCCCTCCTCACCGCCATCGCGCAGGGTGACCGGAACGCGCTGTCGGAACTCTACCGACGCCACGCACCGTGGCTGCAGGCCCGGCTGCGCCGCCGGTGCGCGGACGACGACCTGGTCGCCGAGGCGTTGCAGGAGACCTTCGTGGCGGCCTGGCGCGGTGCCGGCCGGTGGCGCGGCGACGGCGAGGCGGCCGCCTGGCTCTGGGGCATCGCCGTACGCCGGTTGGTCGACCTGATCGCACACCGGCCCCGGCACCGCCCACTGTCCGCGGCGCCCGACCCGCTGGTCGCCTCGGCCGAGGAACAGGTGCTGCTCGGCGCCGAGTACGGCGACCTGACCACCGCGCTGAACCGGCTCTCCCCGGAGCTGCACGCGGTCGTGCAGGCCACCGTCCTGGACGGACTGACCACCCGGGAGGCCGCCCGGCTGCTGCGCATCCCGCAGGGCACCGGATCCGGCGGCTGTCCGGCGGCATGAGACGGCGGCTGCTGATCGCGCAGGCGTTGCTCGGCGACCCGCGGCTGCTGATTCTGGACGAGCCGACCGTCGGCCTCGATCCCGAGCAGCGGCTGCGCTTCCGCGACACCATCTCGGCGCTGGCCGACCACCGGTGCGTGGTGGTGTCCACGCACCAGACCGAGGACGTCGCCGCCTTCTGCCCGCGCGTGGTGGTGCTGCACGAGGGCCGGGTGCGGTTCGACGGTGCGCCCCGCGAGCTGGCCGCGACCGCGGCCGGCCGGGTGTGGGAGAACGACAGCCGGGACGCCGGCGCCCGGCTGGCCTGGCGCACCGGCGCCGGGGCGGTGCGCCAGGTCGGCAGTCCACCGGCCGGCGCGGCCCTGGTCGAACCCTCGCTCGAGGACGGCTACCTGCTGCTGGTCGGTGCGGCTCAGCTGGCACAGGAGGCGGCAATGGAAGGGAGGGCGGCATGAGCACGCTGCCGGACGCCCGGTCGCCGCGTGGACGCCGAGCGTCCGCAGCTCGCGCGGTCGAAGCCCGCCTGCTCGGTCTCGGGCTGCTCGCCGGCGCCGCCGCGCTGCTGCGGCCGACCGGGTGGACTCCGGCCTGGTTGCCGCCGGGGCGCTGACACTGATCGTCCTGATCGACGAGACCATCCCGGTCGGGCCGTGGCTGACCGCCCCGCCCGGGCCGCACTGGACGGCCGGCCGGACGGCCTGGGCGGTGGTGGCCGTGGTCGCCGCCGCGGTCACCCTGGCCGCCCTGCGCGACCCGGTGCTCAGCCGCCGCCGCTGACAGCGGATCGGCACGGCCTACTCGAGGACCGCCGTCAGATACGCGCCCGGGCGTTCGAGGAAGTGCCGCCAGTGCCCGACGATCGCCAGCTCGTCCCAGGTCGTGCGGCGGATCCCGTGCTCACCAAGCTCCAGGATGGTGGCGCCGGGCAGGGCGGTGAGCAGCGGCGAGTGGGTGGCCACCACGACCTGCGCCCCGGCTGCGCGGAGCGCGTCCAGCCGCGCCATCAGGCTGAGCGTGGAGGTGAACGACAGCGGCGCCTCAGGCTCGTCCATCAGATAGAAGCCGTAGCCCCGGAACTTGCGGTCCAGCAGCTCCAGGAAGCCCTCGCCGTGGCTGCGCTCGTGGAAGGTGCCGGGATCCTCGACCTCGTCCTGCAGGTAGGTGTACAGGCCGTGCATGGTCTCGGCGCGCAGGAAGTAGGCGTTCGCCCGCTTGCCCGGCGTCCGGGTCAGCCGCAGCACGTCACCCAGCGGCGCCTCGGTGTCCCGGGTCCGGTGCATGGCGTTGCGGGAGCCGCCCTCGACGTTCAGGCCGTACGCCAGGGCCAGCGCCTCCACCAGCGTGGACTTGCCGGAGCCGTTCTCGCCGACCAGGAAGGTCACGCCGGCCGGAAGGTTCAGGCCGGCGTCGAGGATCGCGCTGATCGCCGGAATCCCGGCCCACCAGGCGGCCCGGTCGACCTGGACGCCCCGATCCAGGTCGACCCGCCGGATCGGCCGGTCAGTCCTCATCGTCCTCGTCGGCCCGGGCCAGCCAGGTGGCGAACCGCTCGATCGGCACCTCGAAGTCCGGGTTGAGGTCGACGAACGTGCGCAGCTGCTCGCCGACCCACTCCAGCGTCACGGTCTCCGCGCCGCGCCGCTCCATCAGCTCCTCGATCCCGCGATCCGTGAAGTACATGCCCGGACCCTACGCCCGGACTGCCGCGATCTTGGACTTGTGGTGGTCCGCAAAATGGACAAAGCGCCGATAGGGGCAGCCATAAGTCCAAGATCGATGCGGCCTGAGGGCGCTAGGGGCGAGGCAGGGCGGCCTCGATCAGCGCCGCCTGCTCGGCATCGTGGAGCTTGGCCGAACCGACCGCGGGGGCGGCGGCCGCGGGGCGGGAGATCCGCCGCAGCCGTACGCCTTCCAGGTGCTCCAGCAGGTTCAGCGCGACGAACGACCAGGCGCCCTGGTTGGCCGGCTCCTCCTGGACCCAGGCGAAGTCCTCGGCGTTCGGGTACTGCGCCAGCACCGCCTTGAGCTCGTCGACCGGCAGCGGGTAGATCTGCTCCATCCGGACGATCGCGGTGTCCGTGACGCCGCGCTCGGCCCGGGCCTGGAACAGGTCGTAGTACACCTTGCCGGAGCACAGCAGCACGCGTTGCACCGCGCCGGCGTCCAGCGGGTTGCCGTTGATCCCGCCGTCACCCAGCACCGGCTGGAACGAGCCGCTGGTGAAGTCGGCCACCGCGGAGACGGCCAGCTTGTGCCGCAGCAGCGACTTCGGCGAGAACACCACCAGCGGCTTGCGCTTGCTGGACAACGCCTGCCGGCGCAGCAGGTGGAAGTAGTTCGCCGGGGTGGTCGGGTTGGCCACCCGCATGTTGTCCTGCGCGCACATCTGCAGGAACCGCTCGGGCCGGCCGGAGGAGTGGTCTGGTCCCTGCCCCTCCTGGCCGTGCGGCAGCAGCAGCACCAGCGACGACTCCTGGCCCCACTTCACCTCGCCGGAGCTGATGAACTCGTCGACGATCGACTGGGCACCATTGACGAAGTCGCCGAACTGGGCCTCCCACACCACCAGGGCGTTCGGGTTCTCCACCGAGTAGCCGTACTCGAAGCCCATGGCGGCGTACTCGCTCAGCAGCGAGTCGTGCACGAAGAACCGGGCGTTGCCGGTGGCCAGCGTGGACAGCGGCAGGAAGTCCTTGCCGGTCTTCGAGTCGACGATGGCGGCGTGCCGCGAGGTGAAGGTGCCCCGGCGGGAGTCCTGACCGGCCAGCCGGACGGTGACCCCCTGCTGCAGCAGCGAGCCGAACGCGATCAGCTCGCCGAAGCCCCAGTCGACGCCGCCCTCGGCGGCCATCTTCGCCCGCCGCTGGAGCAGCTGCTGCACCCGCTTGTGCGGGGTGAAGCCCTCCGGCAGGTCGACGTGCGCCTGGCCGACCGCCTGCACCGCCGACACCTCGACCGCGGTGTCCACCTGCGGCTCCGGCTCGTCGGTGACCCGACCGCGCGCCCGGGGTGCCGTGCCGCCCGAGTCCCGGGTGGCCTTGAACACCTGCTCGAGCTGGGCCTGGTAGTCCCGTAGCTGCTCCTGAGCGTCGTCCACGGTGATGTCACCCCGGCCGATCAGCTCCTCGGTGTACAGCTTCCGGACGCTGCGCTTGGTGTCGATGATCTGGTACATCCGCGGGTTGGTCATCGACGGGTCGTCGCCCTCGTTGTGCCCGCGGCGGCGGTAGCAGACCAGGTCGATCACCACGTCCTTGTTGAACGTCTGGCGGTATTCGAAGGCCAGCTTGGCCACCCGGACCACGGCCTCCGGGTCGTCGCCGTTGACGTGGAAGATCGGCGCCTGGATCATCCGGGCCACGTCGGTGGAGTACAGCGACGATCGGCTGTACTCCGGCGCGGTGGTGAAGCCGACCTGGTTGTTGACCACCACGTGCACCGTGCCGCCGGTGCGGTATCCGCGCAGCTGGGACAGGTTCAGCGTCTCGGCCACCACACCCTGGCCGGCGAACGCGGCGTCGCCGTGCACCAGTACCGGCAGCACCGTGAAGCCGTCCAGGCCCAGGTCCAGCCGGTCCTGCTTGGCCCGGACGATGCCCTCCAGCACCGGGTCCACGGCCTCCAGGTGGGACGGGTTGGCCACCACGCTGACGGTGGTGGCGTGCTCGCCGTCCGGCGTCGTGTATTTGCCGGTCTGGCCCAGGTGGTACTTGACGTCACCGGAGCCGTGCGCCGACTTCGGGTCCATCTGGCCCTCGAACTCGTTGAAGATCTTCTCGTACGGCTTGCCGACGATGTTGGCCAGCACGTTCAGCCGGCCCCGGTGCGCCATGCCGATGACCATCTCGTCCATGCCCGTCTCGGCGGAGGACTGCAGCACCGCGTCCAGCAGCGGGATCAGCGACTCGCCGCCCTCCAACGAGAACCGCTTCTGGCCGACGTACTTGGTCTGCAGGAAGGTCTCGAACGCCTCAGCCGCGTTCAGCCGGTTGAGGACGTGCTTTTGTTCCTCCGGGTCCGGTTTGGTGTACTTGATCTCGATCCGGTCCTGGATCCAGCGCCGCTCCTCGGGCTCCTGGATGTGCATGTACTCGATGCCGACCCGGCGGCAGTAGGTGTCCCGCAGCACGCCCAGCACGTCACGGAGCTTCATCTTCTGCTTGCCGGCGAAACCGCCGACCGGGAAGCTCCGGTCCAGATCCCACAGGGTCAGCCCATGCTGGAGCACGTCCAGGTCGGGGTGCCGGCGGATCTTGAACTCCAGCGGGTCGGTGTCGGCCATCAGGTGACCGCGCACCCGGTACGCGTGGATCAGCTCCACCACCCGGGCGGCCTTGTCGATCTGCCCCTCGGAGGTCCGGGCCACGTCCCGCACCCAGCGCACCGGCTCGTACGGGATCCGCAGCGAGGTGAAGATGTCGTCGTAGAACGAGTGCTCGCCGAGCAGGAACTCGTGCATCGCCTTGAGGAACTCGCCGGACTGCGCGCCCTGAATGACCCGGTGGTCGTACGTGCTGGTCAGCGTGGTCACCTTGCTGACGCCGTGCTCGGCCAGGGTCTCGTCGGACATGCCGGAGTACGGCGCCGGGTACTCCATCGCGCCGACGCCGATGATCGCCGACTGGCCGGCCATCAGCCGCGGGATGGAGTGCACCGTGCCGATGCCGCCCGGGTTGGTCAGCGAGATCGTGGTGCCGGTGTAATCGTCCATGGTCAGCTCGTTGCGCCGGGCCCGCCGGACCACGTCCTCGTACGCCTGCCAGAACTGGCGGAAGTCCATCCCCTCGCAGTTCTTGATGGACGGTACGACCAGCGTCCGCGAGCCGTCCTTCTTCTGCAAGTCGATGGCGATGCCGAGGTTGATGTGCTCGGGCTGGATCAGCGCGGGCTTGCCGTCCACCTCGGCGAACGAGTTGTTCATCTCCGGGTGCTTGAGTACCGCCCGGACCAGCGCCCAGCCGATGAAGTGGGTGAAGCTGACTTTGCCGCCGCGGCCACGGGCCAGGTGGTTGTTGACCACGATGCGGTTGTCCACCAGCAGCTTCGCCGGCACCGCGCGCACGCTGGTGGCGGTGGGCACCTGCAGGGAGGTGTCCATGTTCTGCACGATGCGGGCGGCGACTCCGCGCAGCGTGGTGACCTTCGCGCCCTCCGGGGCCTTACCGTTCGGCGAGGTCTTCGCGGCCGGCTTGGCCTCCGCGGTCGGCTCCGGCTCCTGCGGAGCGGGCTCGGGCTCGGCCTCGCGGGTGGGCGCGGGCGCCGGCGCGGACGGTACGGTCTGCTTCACCTCGGCCACCGAGGCGGCGGCCGGGGCGTCGGTGCCCGCCTTGGCGGCGCTGGCGGTGGCGTTGGCGGCGGTCGCCTCGTCCGGCGTCACGATCGATCCCGTTGCCATCGCCGGCTTGTAGTCGGCGAAGAAGTCGTGCCAGGCGGGGTCGACACTGGACGGGTCGGCCAGGTAGCGCTGGTACATCTCGTCGACGATCCACTCGTTGGGGCCGAAGTCCGCGAGTGGGTTGTCCTGCGAAGTTTGCTGGGTCGACACTGCCGTGTTCGCCTCTTTCACCATCTAGGGAGTCGGCATCCAGGCTACCGCTGCTTGATGGCTTCGCTCCGCTCAGCGGGCACTGCGCCCCGGAAAGTCGGTATCGAGGACGCCGAAAAGAACCACGGCTTCGCCTCGTCCTTTTCGGCGCCCTCGACACCGACGGGCGCAGTGCGACTTGGGTTGCGCTAACTGATATCGCGGCGGCGCATGATGAGCGTGCCGGCCACCCCCATGATCAGCGCGTAGCCGATCAGGATGGCCGCGCCGGTCCAGCGCGGTGGGTTGCCGGGCAGCTCGGTGCCGGAGATCATCAGCGCCGATGCGGTGGTCGGCACCAGCACCTGCAGCTTGCTGAACCAGTCGGCCACATACTGGGTGAGCAGGAAGAACGCCAGTTCGGCGCCGAACGAGCCGATCACGTACCCGATGGACAGCGCCAGCGTGGCGCCCAGTTGGCTGCGGATCAGCACGCCGGCGCCCACCCCGAGGATCGCCCACAACGCGAAGGCCAACGCGTTCAACCCGATGGCCCGCCACACGGCCGGCTCGCCCAGCATCACCGGCAGGTCCAGCGCACGCAGCACGAACGGCGCGGCGAGCAGGTTCAGCACCGTGGTGACCAGCCAGAACACCAACCCCAGCAGGACCGCGGCGACCAGCTTCGCGAGGATCACCCGTTCGCGGCGTGGCGTGGTGAGGAACGTCGTGGTGGCGGTCAGGTGGAAGAACTCGTTGGTCACGATGATCGCGCCGAGCAGCATGGCCAGCAGGACGCCGAGGAACTGGCCGCTGGTGTAGAGGTTGCTGGCCACGTTCACCGCCTCCTGGGTGACCCGGATCAGCTCGGCCTGGTCGGCCGGTACGTCGGCGCCCGGGTCCACGGTGCGGGTGAGGTTGGCGGTGCCCCAGTTGTAGAGGATCGCCATTCCCCACAGCGGCAGCAGGATCAGGCCGAACACCCACCAGGTGGAGACCGTCCGGAGCTTCAGCAGTTCCGCGCCGATCAGCCTCATCGGATCTCTGCCTTCCCCGCGGTCAGCTGCAGGAACACCTGCTCCAGGTCGGCGCGCTCGCCGGTCAGTTCGTGCAGTTCCACGCCGGCGGCGAACGCCGCGTGCCCGACCGCGGCCGGCTCCATCCCGGTGACCATCAGCACGCCGTCCGGCAACGGGGTGATGCCGGGACCGGCCGGCGCCAGCGCCGCGGTCAACCGGCCCGGATCCGGGGTACGCACCCGCACCTGCACCGCCGCGCCCATCGAGCCGAGCACCTCGTCGACCGGGCCCTGCCGGATCAGCCGCCCGTTCGCCACGATCACCACGTCGTCGGCCAGCAGCTGCATCTCGCTCAGCAGGTGACTGGAGACCAGCACCGTGCGGCCTTCGGTGGCCAGCGCCCGGAGCAGGTCACGCATCCACCGGATGCCTTCCGGGTCCAGGCCGTTGGCCGGCTCGTCGAGCAGCAGCACCCGCGGGTCGCCGAGCATCGCCGCGGCGATGCCCAGCCGTTGCCGCATGCCCAGCGAGTACCCCTTGAACTTGCGCCCGGCCGCCGGGGTGAGCCCGACCAGCGCCATCGCCTCGTCGGCCCGCCGCACCGGCAGGCCGGCCGCGCGGCAGATCACCCGGAGGTGGTTGCGGCCGGTCCGGCCCCGGTGCGCGCTGGACGCCTCCAGCACCGCACCGACGTGCCGGAGCGGCTGGTCCAGATCGGCGTACCGGTGTCCGCCGATGGTGGCCCGGCCCGACGTCGGGGTGACCAGGTTGAGCAGCATCCGCAGCGTGGTGGTCTTGCCGGCGCCGTTCGGGCCGAGGAACCCGGTGACCCGGCCGGAGCGGACCGTGAACGAGAGGTCGTCCACCGCGCGCAGTTGTTTGTACTGCTTCGTAAGGTTCTCGACGACGATCTCGGTCACGGTGAGTCAATCTAGCGAGCTGGTTCAATCCAGGTAGCCCGGGCCGTGGCCAGCGGCGCGCCGTCCGGCCCGTACACCGTCGAGCGGGTGAACGCCTTGCGCCCTGACGTCCCGTCGGCCCGGCCCACCACGATGCAGGCCGTACCCGGTGCCGGCACCGCGGTCACCCGGGCGGCGATCCGGCCCAGCACGAAGGTCCGCCCGGTGTGCAGCGCGGCCCAGCCGCCCGGGCAGTCCAGCGCCGCCCACATCGTCTCGGTGCGGACGTCGCCGGGCACGGTCCACGGCGCGGCGGTGCGGCCGTCCGGCACCATTCCGGGAAACAACCGCAGGCCGTCCGGCCGGTCCGGGCCGCAGACGTAGCAGGTCGGGAACGGGTGGCCGGTGAAGCCGGGGTACTCCTTGGACACCGCCGCCGCCTCGTCGAAGGACACCGGCGGCACCGCCTCGCCGGCGTCGTCCACCTCCGCCACCGAAGCGACCAGCGAGCCGTCCGGAGCGAAGAACTCCCGCCCGCGCCGGGTCAGGTCGGTGTCCAGCGGGGGTGGCCGGCGCAGGGTCACCTCGGCGACGCCGCTGATCTCGGACGCCACCGCGAACGCGCCCGCCGACCAGCCGCCGTTGCCGCTGCCGGGTGGTCCGTTGAACCGAGCCGGAATCTCCATGCCGAGACCTTCTCATGACGCGCCCACCCGGCGGTGTCACAGAGAACTTTCAGCTACCGTGCAGGCTAGGTGCAGCAGCTGGGAGAAAGATGGAGGGCATGGCCGCTCAGACCCAGCCCAAGCAGAGTGAGGCGAAGCTTCTCGTCGTCGAGGACGACGCCAACATCCTGGAGTTGCTCTCCGCAAGTTTGCGCTTCGCCGGGTTCGACGTGAGCACCGCCACCAGCGGCAGCGCCGCGGTGAGCGCGGCCAAGACCGCCAATCCCGATCTGGTGGTGCTCGACGTGATGCTGCCCGACCTGGACGGCTTCGAGGTGATCCGGCTGATGCGGGAGGGCGGCGCCCGCACCCCGGTGGTGTTCCTGACCGCGCGGGACGGCACCGACGACAAGATCCGCGGGCTCACCCTGGGCGGCGACGACTACGTGACCAAGCCGTTCAGCCTGGAGGAGCTGACCGCCCGCATCCGGGCGGTGCTGCGCCGCACCACGGCCGGTGACGAGGCGCCGGCCCGGCTCACCTTCGCCGACCTGGAGCTGGACGAGGAGACCCACGAGGTCTACCGGGCCGGTCAGCGGGTGCAGCTCTCGCCGACCGAGTTCAAGCTGCTGCGTTATCTGATGCTGAACGCCAACCGGGTGCTCTCCAAGGCGCAGATCCTGGACCATGTGTGGAAGTACGACTTCCGCGGTGACGACAACATCGTCGAGTCGTACATCTCCTACCTGCGGCGCAAGGTGGACAACGTGCAGCCCCGACTGATCCACACGCTCCGCGGGGTGGGTTATGTCCTCCGTAAACCGGCTGCCTGAGCGTCCGGTCACGCTGACCGGAAAAACCCGGACGTCGTTTCCCATCCAGACCAGCCTGCGCCGGGTGCCGTTGCGCACCAAGCTCGTCGCGTCGGTGCTGGTGCTGGTCTTCGCCGCGCTCGCCCTGATCAGCGCGAGCAGCACCTACGCCCTGCACAGTTACATGATCGGCCGGCTGGACGAGCAGCTGGACAACTTCGCTCGGGCGGTGGACAACCTCGGCCGGAACGAGGGGGTGCTGCTGCCGCCGGACTACTCCGTGACGATCGCCTCGGTCACCGGCGTCACCCGGCGGAAGCTACCGCTCGACCTGGCACCGGGTGCGTTTCCGCCGCAGGTGATCGGGGTCGACCAGGTCAGCGCGAAGCTGGACAAGCCGTACACGGTGGCCTCGCTGGACGGATCCGCGTTGTGGCGGGTGCTGGTCACCGATCTCAGCAACGGCGAGGTCCTGCAGGTGGCCCAGCGGCTGCGCGGCATCGACCTGGCGATCGGCCGGCTGATCTGGGTGGACGTGCTGGTCGGCGCGGGGGTGCTGATCGCGCTCGCGGCGATCGGCGCGGCGATCGTACGGCAGAGCCTGATTCCGCTCGTGCAGATCGAACGCACGGCGGCAGCGATCGCGGCCGGTGACCTGACCCAGCGGGTCCCGGACCCGGAGCCGGACGTCGGCGAACCGCGTACCGAGTTCGGCCGGCTGTCCCGTGCGCTGAACGCGATGCTCGCGCAGATCGAGGCGGCCTTCACCGCGCGGGCGCAGTCGGAGGCCGCGGCGCGTGCCGCCGAGTCGGCCGCCCGGGACGCGGCCGAGGCGGCCCGGTTGTCGGAGACCCGCGCGGTGCGCTCGGAGGAGAAGATGCGCCAGTTCGTCGCGGACGCCTCTCACGAACTCCGGACGCCGCTGACCACCATCCGCGGGTTCGCCGAGCTGTACCGGCAGGGTGCGGTGGCCAACCCGGACGAGGTGGCCAAGCTGGTCCGCCGGATCGAGGACGAAGCGGCCCGGATGGGCCTGCTGGTCGAGGACCTGCTGCTGCTCGCCCGCCTGGACCGGGAACGGCCGCTCACGCTGGCCCCGGTCGAGCTGCCGGTGCTGGCCGTGGACGCGGTGCAGGCGGCGCAGGCGATCGCCCTGGACCGCACCATCGAGCTGGACATCCGCGACGATGCGGGGAAGCTCATCGCGTACGGCGACGACGCCCGGCTCCGGCAGGTGATCGCCAACCTGATGACCAACGCGCTGGTGCACACCCCGCCGGAGGCGTCGGTGACGCTGCGGCTGTTCAGCGAGCCGGGAAACCGGGCCGTGGTGGAGATCTCGGACACCGGCCCGGGCCTGGCGCCGGAGCAGCGCGAGCACGTCTTCGAGCGGTTCTATCGGGTGGATGGGGCGCGGACCCGCCGGACCGACCGGGCGGCCACCGGGACGGGCCTGGGGCTGGCCATCGTGGCCGCCATCGTGCGGGCTCACCACGGCAACGTCGAGGTGATCAGCGAACCCGGCCAAGGTGCTACGTTCCGGGTCACTTTACCCACCCTCGACGCGGACAATCCGGGGCAGCGGTAACGCGTCATTCACAGAAAACGTCCAGGCCCAACACAGGCTCGTCCGAGAGCCAGTGGGCAATGTGGATGTCATGACCGAGCACGAGACCAACCCGCAGCGGCACGAGACTCCCGGCCCCCCGACCGGTCCGGAGCCGTCGCATCAGCCCGCGGACGCCTCCTTCGAGAGCAGCAGCCCGGAGCGGGGACCGTCCGAGCCGACCACCGCCGCGCAGCCCACGGTGCCGCACCAGCCGGTGTCCCCGTGGCAGCAGCAGCCGTACGCTCAGCCGCAGCCCGGCTATTCGCCGCATCCCGGTTACGGCGGCTACCCCGGCGCGCAGTATCCGCAGTACGGCCAGCAGTACGCCGGCACCACGTACGGCGGCCACACCGAGCAGCATCCCGCCTGGGCGGCGCCGGTGGCCACCGACACCCTTCAGCCGGGCGCCGGCCGGGGCCGGAAGATCCTCGCGGCCGGCGCGGCCGCCGTGCTGATCGCCCTGGCCGGCGGCGGCGTGGGCGCTGCCACGGTGCTGGCCATGGACGACGACAACGGCACCGCCCCGGTGCAGACGGGCAACTCCTCGGTCAGCCGGGTGGTGGACCGCTCCTCGCTCGCGTCGATCGCCGCCGCGGCACAGGACAGCGTCGTCTCGATCACCACCGGCAACGGTGAGGGATCCGGGGTGATTCTCAAGGCCGACGGCTACATCCTCACCAACAACCACGTGGTCGCGACGGCGCGAGGCGCCACGGTGAGCGTGATCTTCGCCGACGGCAAGAAGGCGACCGCGACCATCGTGGGCACCGACCCGCGTACCGACCTGGCGGTGATCAAGGCCGACGGTGTGTCCGGGCTCAAGCCGGCCACCTTCGGCAAGAGCGCGGACATGCAGGTCGGTGACACCGTGCTGGCCCTGGGCAGCCCGCTCGGCCTGGAGGGATCGGTGACCTCCGGCATCATCAGCGCCAAGGACCGCACCATCCGGTCCGGCGGCGAGGACCAGAACCCGTTCGGCGGGCAGCAGCAACAGGCCACCACGACGATGTCCGGGCTGCTGCAGACCGACGCGCCGATCAACCCGGGCAACTCCGGCGGCGCGCTGGTCAACACCAACGCCCAGGTGATCGGCATCAACACCGCGATCGCCACGTCCGGGCAGGGCGCCGGCAACATCGGCCTGGGCTTCGCCATTCCCAGCGACCGGGCGATTCAGGTGGCCAACGACCTGATGGCCGGGCGCAAGGTCAGCCACCCCCAGCTCGGCGTGAACGTGGCGGCGGCCGAGAACGGCGGCGCGCTGGTTACCAACGTGCAGCCGGACAGCGCGGCCGCGCGAGCCGGGCTCCAGCAGGGCGACGTGATCACCACGGCCAACGGCAAGCCGATCAACGACTCCGACGACCTGGTCGCGATCGTCCAGGCGGGCAAGGTCGGCGACCAGGTGGCCATCCAGTTCACCCGGGACGGAGCGCAGAAGGCGGTCACGGCGACCCTGGCCGAGGCCGACTGACGACTTGATCGGTGGTTCCCGGCTGGCGGTCGGCCGGTATCCACCTCCCCACAGCGGTGGGTGGCCGGACCAAGGGGGTTGGTCCGGGCACCCACCGCTCCGTTCTGCCCCGATTGCCGTGGTCTGTACCAGCCGTTCCCCGCACAGGCTCGCCTTCCTGAGGCCGTACCGCCTAATCTCCTTCCCGGCATCGGCCCGCAGGACCGCTGAGGGGAAGGCAGCCGAGTGACGTACGTCGAGCCCCGGATGAACGTCTGGGAGGCGCTGGCCGGCCGGGCTCCGGGTGAGCCCGTCGGACCGGCCGATCCCGGGCTGTGGGGCGCCGTCGTCGACCGGCTGAACCCGGCGCGGGCCCGGCCGGTGCTGCGAGCCGGCATCGAGGCGGTGGAGCTGACCAGCGTGCGCGGTTCCGCGTACGTCATGATCCGCTCGCCGGACGACGGGTCCCGGAAGTGTTACCTGCGGCTCACGCCGGAGGAGTGGCAGCTCGCGCTGATGATGGACGGGTCGTACACGGTGGCCCGGTTGGTCGCCGAGTTCGCCCGGATCGCCGGCCGGCTGGCCCCGGACCAGGTCCGCCGGGTGGTCGCCGACCTGGCCGGCAACCGGATGCTCGACGAGTTGCCGGTCGATGCGTTCCGGCCGCTGCAGGAGATCGCGCCCCGGCCGCTTCCGGTCCGGCTGGGTCGCGGGCTGCTCGCCGCCGCGCGTGGCCGCCGGGTGCTGCTGGCCGACGTCGACCGGCTCATCACGGTGCTCTACCGGGCCGGGTTCCGGCTCTTCTTCACCCGGGCCGCGGCGGTGGTGCTGGCGCTGGTCGCCACGGCCGGGCTGGGCCTGTTCGTGACTACCTGGTGGCAGGGCAGCGAGTCGGTGTTCCTGACCGACGGGTCGTACCTGCTCGGCGCGGTGCTCCTGCTGCTGCTCAACCTGCTCGCCCTGGCCTGCCACGAACTGGGCCACGCGCTGGCCACCAAACACGCCGGAAGGGAGGTGCCGGCCGCCGGTTTCCTGGTCTATTTCGGCATCCCGTCGGTGTTCGTGGACACCACCGACGTGTGGATGGCCGGCCGCCGCGCCCGGATCCTCGTCACCGCGGCCGGCCCGGCCACCGGGCTGGTGCTGGCCGGCGGCATGCAGCTGATCGGCGTGGCCGTGCCGGCCCTCGCGCCGCTGGCCTTCAAGCTGGCCTTCGTCTGGTACCTGAACGTGCTGTTCAACCTGAACCCGTTCCTCGCGCTGGACGGCTACTACCTGCTGATGGACTGGCTGGAGATCCCGAACCTGCGGGGTCGCGGCCTGGCCTGGGTGTCCGGCCGGCTGCGCGGCCGGCCGCCGCGCTGGTCGACGCTGGACCGGGAAGGGCGGATCATCGCGCTGTACGGCGTCCTGGCCGTGCTGTGGCTGGCGATCGCGGCGAACCTGGCGTACCGGATCTGGTCCGACCGGGTGTCCGGGCTGGCCACCGGTCTCTGGCACGAGGGCGTCACGGGCAAGGTGCTGCTGCTCGCGGTGGTGCTCGGATTGTTCGCTCCGCTGGTCTATCTGGGCGTGGGGTGGCTGCTGCGCCGGCGCCGCCAGGCACGGGTACGCCGGGTCGAACGCGAGCGCGAGGCCGACCTGCCCCGCCGACTGGCCGCCCTGCGATCGTCCGACCTGGGTGGGCTGCCCGAGCCGGCCCTGGCCGCCCTGGCCACCCGGGCCCGCTGGCTGCATCCGCCGACCGGCCGGCAGATGGTCGCCGCGGGCGGCGCGCAGCACGCGATCTACGTGGTGGTGGACGGCGCATTGCAGGCGCGCCGGCCCGGCGACCCCGGTGGCACCGTCCGGCACCACGTCGGCCCGGGCGGTGTGGTCGGGCTGGCCAACGCGCTCACCGGCCGGTCCACCACGCTGAACTGGCACACCGCGGGCACCAGGCTGCTGGCCGTGTCGGCCGCTACGGTGGCCGGTGTGATCGGGCCGCTGCCCGGCCCGCCGCCGGTGGACCGGGCCGAGGCCGAGACCTTGTTCGCCGACACCCCGGCGCTGTCCGCGCTGAACGGTGACGAGCGGCTGGCGCTGATCGCCTCCGCACATCCGGTCGACCTGGAACCGGGCGCGCCGGTGATCCTTCCCGGCCCGACCCACGCGGTGGTCGTCGAATCCGGCGTGATCGCCATGCCGGACGGCACCGAGTTGCGCCGCGGCACCCTGGTCGGCCCGGTCGGCGACGGCAGTCCGGGCATGGTCGCGCAGACCCGTACGCCGGTGCGGTTGTGGGTGATCCCGGACGCCGCCGATCTCCCGCCGCTGGTCGGCGCCGGCCACCGCGTCACGCTCACCGCCCCGGTCGTGGCCGGGCGCACCGCGCCGTCGTCCGGCGCCCACCCCGGCGGGCTCTATCCGCCGCTCGCCGTGCCGCCCGGCCCGCCGGACGGCACCGAGGACCCGGACGTGGACCGGCGCTTCGAACGTCGCATGTGGTGGCTGGTCCTGCTGCTGCTCCTGCTGGCCCTGCTGCTCACCGCGGTGAACTTCATGCCGGGGCCGGCCTGGGCCGAGATGCCCACCAACCGGGCCCTGCTGGTGGCCCGTAAGGGTGTGCTGACCGCGGAGATCGACGGGCAGCCGGTCCGGTTGGCCGACGGCGCCCGGCGGTACGTCGAGGAAGGCACCCGGATCACGATCCTGGACAACAGCGAGGGTCGGCTGACCTTCCAGGGTGGTTCGGTGGCCGTGCTCTGCGCCGGCTCGTCCACCGAGGTGGGGGGGTTGTGGACCGACGCCGGCCGCACCCGGGTGCCGAACGGTCGGTTGGCCGTGGAGGAAGGGCGGGTGCTGGCCGACACCACCAGCACCAGCGGTGCGTACCGGCCGCTCAGCCTGCAGGTGGACCGGCCGCTGGGCGTGGTGGCCAACGCCGGCCCGGCCTGGTATGCGGCCGACCCGGCCACGGTCACCGTCGCCACCGGCCGGGTCACCGTCGACGGTACGCCGGTGCGGCCCACGAGCGCCGGGCTGTCCTGCGGCGACGGCGTGGTGGAGCCACCGGCCGCCGGGCCCAGCGAGTCGCCCAGCGAGGTGCCCCCGTCCGACCTGCTGCCCTCGGACCTGCTGCCGCCGGAGATCCTGCCGTCCGAGTCGACCGTGCCGCCGCTGACCACCGAGGCGCCACCCGTGACGACTCCCGACGAGCCGGACGAACCCCAGCCGACCGACCCGCCGCGGACCACCACCCAGGCGCCCACCCGGACTCCGACACCGACGCGGACCACCACGGCGCCGCCGTCGACGACCACGCCACCGGACTCGCCGTCACCGTCGCCGTCGCAGTCCACGTCGAGTTCGCCGCCGCCGAACCCGCCGGCGTCCAGCGACAACCCGCCGCCGCCTCCGGTCGGCTGAGAGGGGCCGGCCGATGCTCTGTTGGTTCTGTGCCAAGGCGGCCCGGGCGGCCTGCCGGTTCTGCGGCCGAGGTGTCTGCGAGGACCACGCGCGGTTCGGACCGTACCTGTTACAGGTGAGCCGGTCGGAGGCGCGGCGGCGGGCGGAGGCGCTGGTGGTCGAGGACGCCGTGCAGTGTGGGACGTGCCGGCCGCGCCCGCAGCCGGTGGCCATGCCGGAGTTGGACTGATCCGCCGATACCCGGCCTGGACCGGGCTGCCTACTGTGGCCCCCATGACCGACTTCGACGCCGTGCTCGAGCGGCTGCTCATCGATCCGGCGTTCGCCGCCGCGCTGGCCGCCGACCCCGACCGGGCGCTGTGCGGTTACCGCCTCGACGCCGGCGAGGCCGAGCTGCTGCGCTGCCAGGTGGCGGCCGACCGGGCCGCGGATGGCGCCCGGGTGGAGGCACGCACCACGAAGTCGAGCACGTTCGGGCTGTTCTCGTCGCTGGGCGACTGGTCGGACTGCGGCGCGGCCGCCGGCCTGACCGCGGCGCAGGGTGCCGGCCGGCTGGCCGACGCCGTGACCGGAGCAGGCGGCGATAGCGGTGCGGGGGTGCATACCGGGCTGGGCGACGCGGCGACCGGGCCGGGCGCCGGCGGTGGTGCGGCGGGCGGGCGTACCGGGCTCGGTGACGCGCCGGAGCTGACCGGGCTGCCCGCGGTGTCCCGGCTGGGCGACGCACCCCGGGCCGGACTGGGTCCGGCCGGCGGGCTCGGCATGGCCGAGGCGGAGCAGGTGAAGGGATACCGCAACCGGGTGGACGCGGACGGCGACGGCGACTGGGACAAAGCCACCTATCGAGGGCGCGCGGACGGCGGCGTGGACATCCTGGTCGACCTGAACCGCGACGGGCGGACCGACTTCGTCGGCCACGATGTGGACCGGGACTGGACCGTGGACAGCGCCGACTACGACAAGGACCACGACGGCGTGTTCGACAAGCGGATGTACGACGACACCGGCGACGGCCTGCTCGACCGCACGGTCTGGTACCACGACTGACGATCGCCTGGGGTGGCACGGGAGGCCGCCGGAGGCGACGATGAACGTATGGTCGCCGTTACCGTGCGTGCTCTCACCAAGGTCTTCGAGCCGGACGTCATGGCCGTGGACGACATCGATCTGGACATCCACTCCGGCGAGTTCCTGGTGTTGCTGGGGCCGGCCGGCGCCGGCAAGACCACGCTGCTGCGATTGATCGGTGGCATCGAGGAGCCGACCGCCGGCACGGTGCTGATCGACGGCGTGCCGGTGGCCGAGCTGCCGCACCGGGAGCGGACCATCGCGCTGGTCTTCCAGAGTTACTCGATCTATCCGCACCTCACCGTGGCGCAGAACATCGGGTTTCCGCTGCGGGCCGACGCCGAGCCGGCCGTTGACGTGGGTGCCCGGGTGGCCGAGGCGGCCCGTCACCTGGGCATCACCGACCTGCTCGGCCGGCTGCCCGTCCACCTGTCCCGCGGCCAGCGGCAGCGGGTGGCGATGGCCCGCGCCATCGTCCGGCGTCCCGACCTGCTGCTCCTCGACGAACCGTTGTCCAACGTGGACCCCAAGATCTGGGCCGAGCTGCGGGGCGAGATCGTCGCGCTGACCAAGCGGCTCGGCATCACCACGGTGTACGTGACGCACGATCCCACCGAAGCGGTGCACATGGCGGACCGGATCGCGGTGCTCGACCACGGTGCGCTGCAGTGGGTCGGGCCGGTCGCCGATTTTCCCCGGCGAGCTCTGGACAGTCTTAGTTAACAGTCCTAATAATTGCTCCACTGTCGATGTCTCGACGTGGAGGCCAGCCCATGCGCCGCTCTTTGATCATCGCCTTGGTCGCGTCTCTCGTGGCCGGCGCCGCCGCCGTCTATCTGGCCTCCACCGCCACCGCCGCCGTGGCCTGCCACCCCGCCTGGAGCGCGACCGCCGTTTATACCGGCGGCATGACCGCCTCGCAGAACGGCCGCAACTACACCGCGAAGTGGTGGACTCAGAACGAGAGCCCGGCCACGCACAGTGGTCAGTGGGACGTCTGGCGCAACGACGGCGAGTGCGGTGCGACCGTACCGCCGACCACGCCACCCACCACGCGCCCCACCACGCCACCGACCACCACCCCGCCGACCACGCCACCCACGACGCCGCCGACCCAACCGCCGGTCGGTGGACTGCCCAAGCACGCCCTGATCGGATACCTGCACGCCAGCTTCGCCAACGGCTCGGGATATCTGCGGATGGCCGACGTCCCGGCCGCCTGGGACATCGTCAACCTGGCGTTCGGTGAACCCACGTCGGCGACCTCCGGTGACATCCGGTTCGCGCTGTGCCCGGCCACCGAGTGCCCGGGCGTGGAGAGCGAGGCCGACTTCATCGCCGCCATCCGCGCCAAGCGGCAGGCCGGCAAGAAGGTGCTGCTGTCCATCGGTGGCGCCAACGGCCAGGTGCAGCTGACCACCACCGCGGCCCGGGACCGGTTCGTCAGCTCGGTCAGCGCGATCATCGACCGGTACGGCCTGGACGGCGTCGACATCGACTTCGAGGGCCACTCGCTGTCGCTGAACACCGGCGACACCGACTTCCGGAACCCGACCACCCCGGTGATCGTCAACCTGATCGCGGCGTTGCGCTCGCTCAAGGCCCGGTACGGCGCCGGCTTCGTGCTGACCATGGCACCGGAGACGTTCTTCGTGCAGCTGGGCTACCAGTACTACGGCTCCGGGCCGTGGGGTGGCCAGGACCCGCGAGCCGGTTCGTATCTGCCGGTCATCCACGCGCTGCGCAACGACATCACCGTGCTGCACGTGCAGGACTACAACTCCGGCTCGATCATGGGGCTGGACAACCAGTACCACTCGATGGGCG
Source organism: Actinoplanes sp. (assembly GCA_035685405.1). Taxonomy (GTDB): domain Bacteria; phylum Actinomycetota; class Actinomycetes; order Mycobacteriales; family Micromonosporaceae; genus Actinoplanes. The sequence goes on from DASSAL010000334.1 coordinate 25,846, forward strand.
GCGCCGACTTCCACATCGCCATGACCGACATGCTGCGGGCCGGCTTCCCGGTGGCGGGCAACGCCTCGGCCGTGTTCCCGCCGCTGCGCGAGGACCAGGTCGCCTTCGGTGCGCCGTCGTCGGTCAGCGCGGGCAACGGGTACGTCGCCCCGGCGGCCATCCAGCAGGCGGTGAACTGCCTGGTGCGGGGACAGTCGTGCGGCGACTACACCCCGCGCAGCGGCACCAATCCGAACTTCCGTGGCCTGATGACCTGGTCGATCAACTGGGACCGGTTCTACGGCTGGGAGTTCCAGAACCAGAACGGCGCCTACCTCGACACACTGCCCTGATCCGTTAGGGGGTGTAGATCTCGCGGGCCGACATGATGCGGTTGGCATCGACGTCGAAGGAGATGAGCCGGCCGTCGCGGACCGCGGCGACGAACGCCTTCAGATCGACGGTGCCGCCCTGAGCCAACGTCAGGGGCGCGTCCGGATGGACGGTGAGCGTGCGCAGCCGCATGTTGTTGTTCCGGATGTACCACCCGGTGCACCAGTCGTTCTCGGCGGGCTGTTCGCCGTCCTCCCGGCACTCCCGCACCGCGGCCTTGCCCTCGTAGTACTCGACGAGGTCGAAGGTGATCCGCCGGTCGGCGAGGTCGGCCGATCGCACGAAGGCGTACTGGGTGCCGAACAGGGAGCCGCCGGCGGGGCGCGGCCGTCGGCTTCGTCGTTGCCGGTGGCTTCGTCGTCGGCGCGGGTGCATCCGCGGTGTCCGGGCCCTCGGCCGCGGCGGTCGCGCTGGTCGTGTTGGGTGCCGGCGTGCCGGTCGCGTCGCCGGTCGATCCGCATGCGGCCAGCGGGAGGAGCAACACCGTCGCGAGGGGAATGAGCCGTTTCACGTCGCCTCCAGGGCCGGGGGGTGCCCGTACGGTAGATCCATAACGAATCGCCCCGGCCCGTCGTGTCCGCTATTCGACTGACGCTTTCCGCCCACAGCAGATTCGCCGACAGGCGCATCGCTGGGGATCGCCGCCGCCGCGGGGGATGGTGGAGGGGATCCAGAGGTCAGGTGAGAGGGTGAGTCCATGAGTGTTGACGAACATGTGATGCGGGGCAACGGCGCCTCCTTTGACGACCAGGTGTTCGAGCGCCTGCTCCGGGAGCGGATCATCTTCCTCGGCAGCGAGGTCAACGACGAGGTGACCAACCGCATCTGCGCCCAGCTGCTGCTGCTCGCGTCGGCGGACAGCGAGAAGGACATCGCCCTGTACATCAACTCGCCGGGCGGTTCGATCACCGCCGGCATGGCCGTCTACGACACCATGCAGTACATCAAGAACGACGTGGCCACCATCGCGATGGGCATGGCCGCCTCGATGGGACAGTTCCTGCTGTGTGCCGGCACCCCCGGCAAGCGGTACGCCCTGCCGCACGCCCGGGTGATGATGCACCAGCTCTCCGGCGGCATCGGCGGCACCGCGGCGGACATCGCCATCCAGGCCGAGAGCATGCTGCACATCAAGAAAGTGATGAACGAGCGGATCGCCTTCCACACCGGGCACACCCCGGAGGAGATCGAGCGGGACAGCGACCGCGACCGCTGGTTCACCGCCCAGGAGGCCAAGGAGTACGGGATCATCGATCACGTGATCACCAGAGCGGGTGACGTCTCGCCGGCGTCGTCCCTGGTCTGATCGGTTTTCCGAGCGGGCGCGCCATGCACGGCGCGCCCGCTTTGTCAACAGCTGGTGTCGGATCGCTTCCATCGGGGTACAGCAATGCCATCCCCGATGTGAGGAGGTGCTGACGTGAGGATCCCGACGTTCTCCCGCCAGTCCGGTACCGATACCACGAACGACGACCGCCCGACCGTCGCCGGCGGCAGCACCGTCGGACGGCCGGACGACCGCACCACCACCCGCTTCACCACCGCCGGTGGCCCGGCCGACACCCGAGCGGCCGGCGCCCAGTCGAACCGGGCCGAGGCGACCGCGGACCGGGCCGAGGCCAAGGCCGACCGGGCGATGGCCGGTCAGGGCCGGGCCGCGGTGACGAGCCGTGACCCGGACGCCACCCGGGAACACCGTCCGGTACGCGATCCGGAGCCGGCCGGCCCCAAGCCGCGGGCCAGCCTGCTGGCCACCCTCGGTCTGATCCTGGGCGTCACCGCGGCGCTGCTCGTGCTGTCCGGGCCGTTGCTCGGCTACGGCATCGGTGTGGCCGCGCTGGCCCTGATCCTCTCCGTGGCCGGCCTCCGGGCGACCGGCCGGCGGCACGTGGCCGGCAAGACCGACGCGCTGATCGGCATGGTGCTCTCGCTCGCCGCGATCGTCGTCGGAGTGCTGGCGCTGACCGGTTCGCTGTCTTGGCTCGGCACCGACATGCAGCCGGTCACCAGCGCGCGTGAGTGGCTCGACGCCCAGTTTGTGAACCGGTTCTGACGGGTATCCGGAGGACATCCGGACGCGGGGCGGCCGCTGCCGTCCCGTCCCGGAGCCCTCCGGCGGTGCGCCGATTCTCGTCAGGGGCGGCACCTCAGGTGCCGCCCCTGTTCCATGCGCAACGAATCACCGTGACCAGCGCCGATCACGCAACGAATCGTCGCGGCAAGCATGGTTGATCTGCGGTCCCGGCGGCCACCCGCCCGTAGCGTTGCGGCATGACGACCCGCCGCTTTCTGATGTGCCGGCCGACGTATTTCGCCGTCACATATCGGATCAATCCGTGGATGGACCCGACGGCGCCGTACGACCACGCCCTGGCCAACGCCCAGTGGACGACCCTGTACCAGACCTTCCTCGACCTGGGTCACCGGGTCGAACTCATCGACCCGCTGCCCGGCCTGCCGGACATGGTGTTCGCCGCGAACGGCGCCACCGTGGTGGACGGCAAGGTGCTCGCCGTGCAGTTCCGTGATCCGGAGCGGGCGGACGAGGCGCCGGCCTACCGCTCGTGGTTCGAGACCAACGGCTTCCCGGTGTCCGATGCCAAGCACACCAACGAGGGCGAGGGCGACCTTCTGCTCGCCGGTGACGTGCTGCTGGCCGGGACCGGATTCCGTACCGTGCACGCCGCGCACCTGCAGGCCCAGGAGGTCTTCGGCCGTCCGGTGATCAGCCTGCAACTGGTCGACCCGGCCTATTACCACCTGGACACCGCGCTCTGTGTGCTCGACGACCACACGATCGCGTACCTGCCCAGCGCGTTCTCCCCGAGCTCGCAGGCCGTGCTGCGGCGGCTCTTCCCGGACGCGGTGATCGCCACCGCGACGGACGCCGCGGTGCTCGGGCTCAACGCCGTCAGCGACGGCGAAACCGTGGTGCTGCCGGCGCAGGCGACCGCATTGACCGCTGCGCTGCGGGAGCGCGGCTACCGGACCATCGGGATCGACCTCTCCGAACTGCGCAAGGCCGGAGGTGGACCCAAATGCTGCACGCTGGAGGTGCGCTCGTGACGACTGTGGATCTTCGTACGCCGGAGGCGCTGGCCGAGGCCGAACGCTGGACCGCGCACAACTATCACCCGTTGCCGGTGGTGATCGCGGAAGCCGAGGGCGCCTGGGTGACCGACGTCGACGGCCGCCGATACCTGGACTTCCTGGCCGGGTACTCGGCGCTGAACTTCGGCCACCGGCATCCCGGCCTGATCGCCGCCGCCCACGCTCAGCTGGATCGGCTCACGCTGACCAGCCGCGCCTTCGTGCACGACAAGTTCGCCGAGTTCTGCCGCAGCCTGGCGCAGCTGTGCGGGAAGGACCTGGTGCTGCCGATGAACACCGGGGCCGAGGCGGTGGAGACCGCGATCAAGGTGGCTCGCAAGTGGGGATACCGGGTCAAGGGCGTACCGGATGGCCTGGCCAACATCGTGGTCGCCGAGAACAACTTCCACGGCCGGACGACGACGATTGTCAGCTTCTCCACCGACCCGGACGCGCGGGACGACTACGGTCCGTACACGCCCGGATTCCGTGTGGTGCCGTACGGCGACCCGGCCGCGGTGGCCGCCGCCGTGGACGACGACACCGTCGCGGTGCTGCTCGAGCCGATCCAGGGCGAGGCCGGCGTGCTGGTTCCGCCGGACGGCTACTTCGCCGCTGTCCGTGCGCTCTGCGACGAACGGAACGTGCTGCTGCTGGCCGACGAGATCCAGTCCGGCCTGGGCCGCACCGGCCGCACCTTCGCCATCGAGCACGAGGGTGTGGTGCCGGACATGTACATCCTCGGCAAGGCGCTGGGCGGGGGCATCGTGCCGGTGTCCGCGGTGGCCGCCAACTCCGACGTGCTCGGCGTGCTGCGTCCCGGTGAGCACGGTTCCACCTTCGGCGGCAACCCGCTGGCCTGCGCGGTCGGCACCGAAGTGGTGCGGCTGCTGGCCGGTGGCGAGTTCCAGACGCGGTCCGCGGTGCTCGGCGAGCGGCTGCACGCGGGGCTGGGCAAGCTGATCGGCAAGGGACTCGTCGCGGTGCGCGGCCGGGGACTGTGGGCCGGCGTGGACATCGACCCGGCGCTGATGACCGGCCGGCAGGCGTGCGAGCGCCTGGCCGAGCGCGGCGTGCTGGCCAAGGACACCCACGGCTCCACGATCCGGCTGGCCCCACCCCTTGTCGTCACCGAGCCCGACCTGGATCAGGCGCTGACCGCCCTCGCCGCCGTCCTGCACACCTAGCCCGCGATCTTGGAGTTGTGGTAGGCCGCGAATCCGACTAAAGGTCCGTAGTCCTCACCACAACGCCAAGATCGACGTCAGCGTTCGAACTTGCGGATCGCCATGGTGGGAGCCTCGGCCATCACCGAGGTGGGCTGGGGAACGCCGCCGGTGAGCCACAGCTTGGCCCGGCCGACGTTGACTCCGGCGTACAGCTCGACCACGTCGTCCGGGCCCAGCTTGCGGACCTCGTCGCGGTCCAGGGTGATCCGCTCGTCGTCGTCGGCCGAGCCGCCGGGCCGGATGCCGGTGCCGTTGGTGGACACGTCCTGCACGTTGAGTTCGTCACCGTCCAGCGCGAACCGGGCGTGACCGCGGCTGATCCACTTGCGGGCGTCGTCGGTGAGCCACTGGCCCAGCATCACGCCGTCACCACCCTCCGGCGCCCGGCCCACCACCACCGGCTTGTCGGCGGACACCACGAACCGGCGGCGGATCACGTCGTCGATGCGCACCGAGAGCACCTCGACCGCGGGCCGCGGACCGGCATCGGACAGCGTGGTGCCGTGCCGGGGGCAGGTCGGCACTCCTGCCTTCAGGGTGGGCGGTGGCTGGGCCACCGGGCTGGTCAGCTTGCGCATGTCGGCGAACGGGCTGTGCGAGTCGCCACCGCCGAAGTTGCTGCAGTTCGACTCCGGGCACTTCCACACCCGGGCGAGCAGCTTGGCACCCATCGGCGAGGGCTCGCCGACCGGCGGCACCTCGCCCCGGCCGACCCGGGCCACCAGCACCGGTCCGCCGGCACCGGGCACCGCGGCCAGCAACCGGCCCGGCTCGTCCACCCACGGCCGGCGGTCGCGGAACTGTTCGGCCCGCGAGCGGGTGAGCACCGGCAGGCCGATCAGCTCGGCCACCTCGAGCACCCGGTCGTCCAGTTCCGGCACCACCTCGACGATGCCGTCGTCGGCCCAGCGCCGGACCACCATGCGCTCGTTCGACGTCAGATCGGCGTCGGAGAGCAGCGCGCGCGGCGCCACCGCGTAGACCGGCACCTCCTCCTCGGCGACGTGCCGGCCGAGCGCGTCGATCACCAGGCCCAGCCGCAGCAGGCTGGCCGGGCGGCCGCCGTCCAGGTCCGCATACCGGGCCACCTCGGACACGTCGAGCACCGCCCGGGCCATCGCCGGGTCGGTGGTGAGCCGGGCCTCGATGGCGTCGAGGACCTTGCTGACTTCGAACCTCACGGATACTCCCTGTACTGCGCGAGCCGCTACGTGGTCATCATGCCGGTTGCCGGTTCCCGCCGGAAACCCTGACGGCTCAGGGAGTAACTCGGTGAGCGCGAGCGAGTAACTGACGCTGCGTCCTGCGAGCAGGTCATGACGGTCCGTGAAGAGGGCGGAAAAGTATCGCCCCGGTCCGCTACGGCGTCCGCCGGTCACCATCAACGGACGCGGAGATGCCGGATGCGAATGCGACGGCTGCGGCCGGGAGCAGGAGACCGCCGGCGGTGGCAGCGAACCGGCCGCCGCCGCGAGCGCCGTGGCGCCGGCCGCCGAACTGGCCGCGGCCGCCACCATGTACATGAAGTTCGACGGGGCGATGGGCGGCGTGCTCGGCGACCGATCGGACAAGGGGATGCACGTCGATGCCGCCAAGGTCCCTGGGGGACAGGTCATCGACATGGGTGCGGTGATGCCCGGCGCGGGCAAGATGACCACCACGTACTTCGACTTCGGCACCTGGTGTCGGTGCAGGCGCCACCGGCGTCGGACGTCATCGAGATGCCCGAGGAGATGCTCCGCGCCTGACCCGGGACACGATGCGTCATTCCGCGATGCCCCACTGTGTCCGTTTGCGCCGCAGCGCGGTCGGGAACTGTTCCGGTCGATCGGCGTCATCCGGCGGCCGGCGCGGCAGGGAGGACGACATGCGGACACGACGCTTCACCGGAGCGGCCCTGGGTGCCATCGCCGTGGCCGCCCTCGCGACGGCCGGGTGCACCGCCGAGGACACCGCGGCGCCGGGCGGTACCACGACCGGTACCAGCCCGGCCGGCTCCGGCTCGGTGGCCAGCTCGGCGGCGGCCGACCCGGCTGCCGCCGCGGCCCTGGGCCAGGCCGCGGCCGCCCTGGGCACCACCAGCTTCAAGCTGACCCTCACCGCCGGGCCGTCGCTGGAGATGACCGGCACGGTCGACGCGCCGAACGGCCGCGGTTCCGCCGAGGTCCGCGCCACCGGGCCGAACACCGACCTCACCGTGCAGACCCGGCTCGACGGCCAGGATCTGTTCGTCCAGGTGCCCGGCGTCACCAAGGCCGGCACCTGGACCCGGATCGACGTCTCCCGGCTGCCCGAGGGCGCCAACGTCGGCCTGCGTCCCGGCCAGATCGACCCGGTGAACACCGCACAACTGCTCAGCTCGACCACCGACGTCCGGGAGTCCGGCTCGCGCAGCTATGCGGGCACGCTCGACCTGACCAAGGTGGCCGGGGTGGCCGGCGTCGACAAGGTCACGGTGGACGGTTACGGTGCCGACGCGCAGCGGGTGCCGTTCACCGCGGGTCTCGACGAGCAGGGCCGGCTGTCCGAGCTGACCATCCAGCTGCCGCCGGTCAACGGGCAGCCGGCAGCGCCGATCGAGGTGCTCTACACCGACTACGGCGTGCCGGTGGAGAGCCTCCGGCCGGACCCGTCCACCATCGTGGAGGCCCCGGAGAGCCTCTACTCCACGCTCGGCGGCCGATAAGCTCAGGCGCTGACCTTGCGGCGTGCCGTCCAGTCCGTGCTCAGCGGGTGGGACACCGGACGGTGCTCCTCGATCCACGCGTCGATGCGCGCCCACCAGTCGTACAGCCACGCGATCCGGGCTTCCTCGTCGGCCGGCACCTCCTCCGGCGGCACGCTCCAGAACCTCATCACCAGCTGCTTGTCCATCGGCAGCTCGCGCCAGACGTCGGCGACGGTGAGCATCCGGTCCAGGCCGGTGTGCGCGACGAAGATGACCCCGGCGTCCGGCGCCGCGTCGATCGCCTTGAGCAGCCCGCCCGGTTTCGGCGGCAGCACGTGGCGCAGGTTCTCCGCCCGGCTGGCCAGGTCGCGCAGCCCACGGTCGTGCAGCCGGGCGATCGCCCGGACCCGGCGGCCGGGCGTGAAGTTGCCACCTTCCGGGAAGATCACGAAGGCGTCGTTGTCGTCCAGGCCGGTGGCCAGTTCGTGGATCTCCTGCTCCAGCGATCGGGTGCCGGTGTGCCCCGGTGAGATGAACCGGTTGGGCAGCCGGTTGAGCAGCACGTCCACCGCCGGGTCCCACTGCAGGGTGGCCTTGAGCACGATCCGAGGCTCCCGGGCGAACCAGTTGACCAGCGCGTGGATCAGGATGAACGAGTCACCCGGCCCGGCGTGCCGGCTCACCACGATCTCCGGGCGGCCGGGCAGCGCGGTGTCCGGGTCGGTGCCGACCACGTCCACGGTCAGGTGCAGTGACCAGCGGGCGATCCAGAAAAGCACCCGGAGGAAGTGGCCGGTCAACACGTAGTGTGCGCGCTGGAACGCGGGGGACCGGATCTTCCACCCGAAGCCGGACGCCACCCACAGGGCGGCCAGCGCTACCAGGGCGGCGGCGTCCCAGACCAGGTAGACGATGGCCAGCCAGATCAGGCGCGGTACCCGCAGATGACCGGGCATGAACGGCGACAGTGCCACCCCGATGATCAGCCAGATCGGCAGTGTGGTCACCAGGACGACGGCCAGCACGATCACGAGCGGGCCGAACACCAGCCTCCGGACCCAGGCCGGGGGCATCAGAGCTGCTCCGCCAGATAACGCCGGGACGCGGTGTAGGCGCGGCTGATCCGCCGGCCCACCGCACCCAGATCCCGGTACGCCCACGGTGTGTCGTCGCGGCTCTCCCCGCCGCCGGCTGGAAGCACATGCACCCGTACATCGTCGGGCAGGGTGGCAAGGTCCCGGGCGAACCGGTGCCGCCGGGCGATCTCGAAGGCCACCTGGGCCACCTCCCACGGTCTGCGGGGCACGGTCAGCGGCCGCTCGATCCGGCCCACCTGCAACACGAAGATCAGTTTGGCGCCGACCCGTACCGCCTCGCCGATCGGGATGGAGTTCACGATGCCACCGTCGACGAAATGTTCGTCCCCGATCCGCATCGGTGGCAACAGGCCCGGCACCGACGAGGACGCCAGCACCGCGTCGACCAGCGGCCCGGTGTCGAACCAGTGCTCGGCAGCGCGTTCGATGCTGGCTGCGCAGCAGCGGAACGGGATCTTCAGGTCGGCGAACGTCGAGGTCTCGCCCAGCTCACCGGCCAGCAGCCGGCGCAACGGCAACGGCGAGTGCAGATGGGTACGGGCGGCGAACCGGCGCATCTGCCGGCCGATCGAGTCGCCGTACACCGTCGCAGCCTCCGGCGACGTCCACAGGCGGACCAGCCGATCGGTCACGCCCTCGGTCGGGTCGGCGGCCACCAGCGCGCCGTTCACCGCGCCGATGGACGTGCCCACTACCAGGTCCGGCCGGTAGCCGGCCCGGAACAGCGCCCGCAGCATGCCGACCTCGACGGCGCCCAGCACACCGCCCCCGCCGAGCACGAACGCGCACGGACTCTCGGCCATACCGCCATCGTTCCACGCACCAAGATCCGGCGGTACGCTGCCGGCGACCGGATACCGTTGGCAACCGTGCCAGAGGGACACACCATCCACCGCCTCGCCGCCCGGCACCGGGCGCTGTTCGCCGGTCAGCGGATCCAGGTGACCAGCCCGCAGGGCCGGTTCGCGGCCGGCGCCGCGCTCGTCTCCGGGCGCGTGTTCACCGGCACCGAGGCGTATGGCAAACACCTGATGCACCACTACGACAACGGCCTGGCCGTGCACGTCCACCTCGGGCTGTACGGGCGGTTCAGCGACGGCGAACTGCCGCTGCCGGACCCGATCGGCCAGGTCCGGATGCGGATGGTCGCCGCCGGTCCGGTCCAGGGCGGCTGGTCTTCGGCCGGGGGCGAGGTCGGACGCGGCGCGGCTGAGGACGCCGGCCCGCGCCGCTGGCTGGATCTGCGTGGCCCGGCCGCCTGTGAGGTCCTGGAACCGCACGGGGTGGCGGCCCTCACCGCCCGGCTGGGCGCCGACCCGCTGCGCGACGACCCCGACCCGGATGCCGCGTACCGCCGGCTCAGCGCCAGCACCCGACCGATCTTCGCGTTGCTGATGGACCAGAAGATCGTCGCCGGGTGCGGGCTGATCTATGCCAATGAGGTGCTTTTCCGGGCCGGTCTGGAGCCGAACACCCCGGGCCGCCACATCAGCGCGGCGTGCTGGGACGAGCTGTGGACGGACCTGCGGGCGCTGATGAAGGAAGGCGTGGCTCGGGGCCGGATCGACACCGTGCACACCGGGCACACCCCGGAGGCGATGCGGCGTGCGCCGCGGGTGGACCGGCACGGTGGTGAGGTGTACGTCTACCGGCGCCCCGGCCAGCCCTGCCACGTGTGCGGTACGGCGATCGCCCGGGGTCCGCTGGCCGGCCGGAACCTCTACTGGTGCCCTAACTGTCAGCCGGCGGCTGCTGCTTCGGGATCCCGAGGGTGAAGTTCTCGACCAGGTAGGGCAGCAGCTTCTGGTACGCCTCCACGGTGTCCGGCTGGTTGAAGTCGTGGGACAGCACGATGGAGCCGGGCTTCACGAAGTTCCGCACGTGAGCGATCACCTTCTCGCTGTGCTCGGCGTCCTTCTCCGCGGGCTGGCGCTCCCAGTCCCGTGGGTCGACGTCCCAGTACAGCGAGGTCATGCCGCCGGCGTACGCCACCTGGACGAGCCGATCGGTGAAGTTGCCACCGGGCGCCCGGAAGAACGGGATCGGCACGTCCGGCACGGCTGCGCGGATTGCGTCGCCGGTGCGGGCCAGGTCGGCCTCGATGTCCGCAGGGTCGGCCCGGCCGATGTCCAGATCGTGGTTCCAGGTGTGGTTGCACAGCGTGTGCCCGGCCGCGGCGATCTGCCGGACGATCTCCGGATGCCGCTCCACCTGCGTGCCCACCAGACAGAACGTGGCCGTCACCCGGTATTGCTCGAGCAGTTCGAGGAGGCGCGGCGTCTGGACCGGATCGGGCCCGTCGTCGAAGGTCAGCGCGATCACCGGCGACCCGGTGGTGCGCAGCGACTGGTGCGGTCCGTCACCGGGTGGCACCGCGATGATCGGGGTCTCCGGGACCGT
>DASSAL010000335.1:0-3525 GCA_035685405.1 Actinoplanes sp.
GTACGCGGCCATCGGCATCACCGGCAACCGCGCGTGGTCGGCGTCGAGCCTGAACCCCGTCAACGTGGCCTGGCTGCACTCCGGCGACCGGATGCGCGGCCTGCTCGCCGGCAAGTCCGACGCCGAGCACATCGCCGCCGCCGTGGCAGACCTGCGCGAGGTGATCGCGACCCAGACCGCGGGCGACGTCGCCTGCCTGATCGCCGAGCCGATCCAGGGCGTGGGCGGCTTCGTACACCCGCCGGACGGGCTATTCGGCGCCCTCAAGGAGGTGCTGGACGAGCACGGCATCCTTTTCGTCAGCGACGAGGTGCAGACCGGCTGGGGCCGGACCGGCGACCACTTCTGGGGCTACCAGGCGCACGACGTGGTGCCCGACCTGATCACCTTCGCCAAGGGCATCGGCAACGGCTTCGCGCTGGGCGGGGTGGCCGGGCGCGCCGACGTGATCAATGCGGTGCCGGCGATCAGCTTCTCCACCTTCGGCGGCAATCCCATCTCCACCGCGGCCGGTAACGCCGTCCTCGACTACGTGCTGAACCACGACCTGCAGGCCAACGCCAAGCGGGTCGGTGACATGCTGCTGACCGGCCTGCGCGCGGCCACCGCCGACTCGCCGATCGTGGCCGAGGTGCGCGGCCGGGGCCTGATGCTGGCCATCGAGTTCACCCGGCCGGGCACCACCGAGCCGGACTCGGCGGCGACACTGCGGGTCTTCGACGAGTGCCGCAAGGGCGGTTTGCTGGTCGGCAAGGGCGGCCTCTACAACAACGTGCTGCGGATGGGGCCGCCGCTCACCCTCACCGAGGACGAGGCTCGGGAGGGGCTAGCCGTGCTGACCGGCGCGATCCGGAAGGCGGCGGAGACCTTCTAGGCCCCCGGCCAGCCACACCAGCCCGATCACGATGACGAAGTACGCCCAGCTGATCGAGAACGCGGTGTCCTCGCTGCCACGGGTGATCCCGATGACCACGAGGCCGTAGGCCACGGCCAGCGCACCGGCCAGCAGGTCCGGCACGGGGTCCGGGCGACCGATCGCGGCCGCCGCCACGAGCAGCCCGGTGATCACCCAGAACGTCCTCAGCGGGGTCCCATCCAGGGCGTACTCCTCCATGTAGTACCAGTCCACGGCGATCATCCAGGTCAGGGTGGTGGCGGTCCACAGCACGAGCAGGACCGGCACCACGCGCCCGAGGCCGCGGCGCTCGATCGCCTGCCACACCCAGTACGCGGCGAACAGCCCGAGGTGCGCCTCCGCCAGACGGACCTTGGTATCGGTGCTCTCCACCGCGAAGATCGCCACGCCGAGGAGGACGGCGAGCAGGCCCGCGGACAGAGCCACGATCGGGCCGGTCCGCGGGTCCAGCGAGCGCCGCCGATCCTGCCTTGCCCGGGCCTTCGCCCGGGTCGCCGGCGTCGCTCGGACCGTTTGCCGGACGGCAATCGTCGCGGCGGATACCGGGCCGGTCACCTCCACCGAGGCCGACCGCTCGCTGCCGGCCGGCTCGGCGGTCAGCGTCACACCGTCCGTCGTGGACTCCGCCCGCAACCACGGCTGGGAGGTCTCCACCGTGCACACCCGGGACAGCGGCGGACCGGTCAGCGCGATCGTCACCGGCGCCGCCCCCAGCTCCACCGACGTGGTGGCCGCCGTGGTCCGGACGTCGTCCATCGCCGCGCGGGCGACGTCCGCGACGTAGGCGATGTCCGAGGCGGCGACCTCGCGCAGCGCTTCCAGCGCGCCGGCCGCAACCGCGGTGTCGGTGCCGGACAGCCGGGATCGCAGTTCGGTGACCGCGCCCATCCGGGTGAACACGTTGTGATCGGTCAGCGCCGCCCGCAGGTTCGCCGGGATCGGCACCGGCTTGAGCCGCTGCCGGCCGCTGCGGGCCAGATACAGCTCGCCCTGCATCTCCACGGCCCGGCCCGGCGTCTGGTTCGCGTTGCGTTCGCGGACCCGGTCGTAGACGTAGTCGTACAGCTCGTTGAGCGAGACCCAGCCGTCCTCGTCCCGGTCGGCGTCGCCGGTCTCCAGGCCCTGGACGAGCGCGGCAGTGAACACCGACGGGGCGGGATGGTGGTCGTCGGCGAGCCGGTCGCCCTCGAACGCGTACTCCATCGCGCTGGACGCGGTGATCACCGCCCGGCCCCGCCCGCCGCCGCGGAAGGTCTCCAGTACCCCCACGTCCCCGGCCGCCCGCACGGTGACGCCGCGGCCGAACGCACCGCCGTAACAGCAGTCCAGCAGCAGCACGACGCTGCGCGACCGGCTGGACCGCATGCAGCGCTGCACGAAGTCGGCGGACACCGCGGTGGAACCGAGCCGGTCCGGCCGGGTGGCGGACGCGGCGAAGTACAGTTCGCCGGACTCGCTCTTCAGCCCGTGGCAGGAGAAGTGCACCAGCAGGACGTCGTCCGGCCGGCTGTCGGTGAAGAAGTCCTCGATCCGGCTGGAGATCACGTGCGCCGGCTCGTTCTGCACAGTCGCCACCTGGAAGCCGCCGATCCGCGGATCGCCGAGCACCCGGGCCAGCTCGGTCGCGTCGGCCACCGGCGACCGTAGCCGGCTCAGCCCCTCGTTGTCGTAGCGGTCGTTCGCCACGATGAGCGCGCTGCGCCGGCCCGCCATGGTGTCAGCCGCCGGAGTGACGCCGGACGAACAGGTCGACCAGCCGGTCCTGCTCGCTGCGGGACGCCTCGGACAGTTCCAGGACGTCGCCACCGATGGTCAGCTTGACGCTGCGCTTCACGCCGCCGCCGCGGCCGAGCCAGGCGCGGACCGCGGCGACGATCTCGGTGATGCTTGTCGTCGCGCCGCCGATGCTGACCAGCAGCGCGCCGACCGCCGCCACGTCTATGCCACGCGTGCCCGGCGGAGGCGGCCCGCCCGGCGCCCGGCGTACCTCGGCCACGTCCAGCTCCAGCAGGTCGTTGCGCAGGTAGCCGGTCAGGGCGTCGATGCGTTCGGCATCCGCGCCCTCCTCGGTGATCTCGATGGCGATCGGCTCGGTCACCGGCTCAGTGTGGACCGATGCATGACCGGCGCGGAACCGACCGGCCGGTCGGATATCCGGCACCGCTGTCAGATGGTGAAACCGGGTTCGCGAACAATTTGACCACATGGTAGGGATTGACGATGAGCAGGATATCCGTGCAGCTCTACTCCGTCCGTGACCAGTTCGCCGCCGATCCCCTCGTCACCCTGCAGCGCCTGGCCGGCATCGGCTTCACCGACGTGGAGCCGTACGGCCTGGTGGAGCACGTCGACGCCCTGCGTGACGGGCTTCCCCGGACCCCGCTGTCCGCGCCCACCGCGCACGTCTCCCTGGTCGGCGCCGACCTGGACGCGGTCTTCGCCGCGGCGGTCGCGGTCGGGGTCGGCGTCGTCATCGAGCCGGCCGTCCGGGCCCCGCACTGGCAGGACGCGGCCGGCGTCGCCGCCACGGCAGCCGCCCTGAACGAAGCGGCCAAGGCCGCCGCCGGACACGGCCTGCGGGTCGGCTACCACAACCACTGGTGGGAGCT
>DASSAL010000336.1:0-5220 GCA_035685405.1 Actinoplanes sp.
AGCAGCGGGCGGCGCTCCCCGCCCGGCGCGGCGTCCGGGGTGGCGATCGCGTACCCGTTGCGGTCCATGTACGACAGCAGTCGCAGCACGTACCGGTGGGACAGGTCGGCGCGCAACGTCCAGGAGGCGTTGCTGTAGCCGATGCAGTACGCCAGGTTGGGTACGCCGCTGAGCATCAGTCCGCGGTAGGCGACCCGCCGGCCGGGATCGACCTGCGCGCCGTCCACCGTCACCGTCATCCCACCCACCGGCAACAGCGACAGCCCGGTGGCGGAGACCACGATGTCGGCCGGCAGCACCCGCCCGGAGACCAGCCGGATGCCCTCCGGCACGAACCGGTCGATGTGATCGGTGACCACCGAGGCCGTCCCGGTCCGGATGGCGTCGAACAGGTCGCCCTGGGGCACCACGCACAGCCGCTGGTCCCAGGGGTCGTAGGTGGGGGTGAAGTGCTCGTCGACGTACGCCTCGTCGCCGATCCGCCGCACCGCGAACGCCCGCAGCAGCCGCTTCACCCGCTCCGGCCGGCGCCGGGCCAGCTGATAGAAGCCCTGCGTGAGGGCGATGTTCTTGGCCCGGACGAGGCGGTGGGCGAGCCGCGGCGGTAGCCGGCGGCGCAGGACGTCGGCGACCGCGTCGCGGTCCGGCAGCACGGTCAGGTACGACGGGGACCGCTGCAGCATGGTGACGTGCGCGGCGGTCTGCGCCATCGCCGGCACCAGGGTCACCGCGGTGGCGCCGCTGCCGATCACCACCACCCGCCTGCCCGCGTGGTCCAGATCGGCCGGCCAGAACTGCGGGTGCACGAACGTCCCGGCGTAGTCGGCCAGCCCCGGCCAGTCCGGCTGGTAGCCCCGGTCGTAGTCGTAGTAGCCGGCGCACGCGTACAGGAACCGGCAGGTGTAGGTGCCGTTGGTGGTCTCCACCGTCCACCGGCCGAGGCCGGTGGACCAGGCGGCGCTGACCGCCTTGGTGCGGAACCGGATCCGCGGAATGATCCCGGCCTCGTCGGCGGTCTGGCGGATGTACGTGCGGATCGCCTCGCCGTCGGCCAGGGACCGGCTGCCGGACCACGGCCGGAACGGGTAGCTCAGGGTGAACATGTCGGAGTCCGAGCGCACACCGGGATACCGGAACAGGTCCCAGGTGCCGCCGATCGCGTCCCGCGCCTCCAGGATGGCGAAGGACGTCTGCGGCCGCTCGCGGCTCAGCCGCCAGGCCGCCCCGACGCCGGACAGCCCGGCGCCGATGATCAGCACATCGACGTGTTCAGTCATAGGGCCCAGCTTCGGTCATGCGTACCGCCGAAACTTGTCTTTGTGCGACAGTCATTTATCCTTGCGCGACATGGAACCGATGGTCCGCGCCGCCGGACTGCGCGGCCTGCCCGAGCTGATCGACCGGCTCGGCGGCGACGGCGCCGGGTTGCTGGCCCGCTTCGGGATCCCGGCGACTGCCCTGGACAGCGACGACGCGGTGATCCCGGCCGCCGCGGCGGGGTGGGTGCTGGAAGCGGCGGCCGCCCGGCTGGACTGCCCGGACCTGGGCCTACGGCTGGCCGGGCAGCAGAACACCACGGTGCTCGGGCCGCTCGCCATCGCCATCGAGAATGCGCCCACCTTCGGGGCGGCGCTGGACACCGCCGGCCGGTTCCTGTTCGTGCACAGCCCGGCGCTGTCCGTCGCGCAGATCCCGGACCCGGCCGGGCGGCCCGGCGTGGTCGGCATCCGGTACGCCGGCGCCGAGGCGGAACCGCTGCCGCCGCAGGCCGTCGACCTCGGGCTGGGCCTGCTGCACCGGATCATCACGCTGCTGCACGGCGGCGGGTACGGCCTGCGCTCGGTGCACCTGCCGCACGGGCCGCTGGCGCCGGTGGTCCGGTACACCGGGTTCTTCGGCGCCGACGTCCGGTTCGACCGGCCGGCCGCGGTGCTGCGGGTGCCGCAGAGCCTCGCCGCCACCCCGGTGCCCGGCGGCAACCAGGTGCTCCGGGACGTCGCGCTGGACTACATGCGCACCCATTTCCCGGCGCCCGAGGAGACCGTGTCCGACCGGGTGCGGCGGTTGCTGACCCAGTCGCTCGGCTCGGCGCCGGTCGGCATCGAGGCGGTGGCGCGGCTGCTGCGCATCCATCCGCGCACGATGCAGCGCCGGCTCGCCGCCGAGGGCACCACCTTCGAGGCGCTGCTCGACGAGGTCCGCCGGGCCGCCGCCTACCGGCTGATCACTCAGACCGACCTGCCGCTGAGCCAGGTCACCGCGATGGTCAGCCTGACCGAGCAGTCCGCGCTGAGCCGGGCCGCCCGGCGCTGGTTCGGGGCGAGCCCACGCCACCTGCGCCGGCATTCCGGTTAGCCTGCCAGGTCGAGGAGGACAGATGGACACCACGATGCTGCGCCGGGCGGTCGAGCTGGCCGCGGAGAACGCCGCCGCCGGGCAGTTGCCGTTCGGAGCGCTCGTCGTGCGCGACGGTCAGGTGCTGGCCACCGGCGTCAACACCGCGCTGCGTGACCACGACCCGGCCGCCCACGCCGAGGTGGCGGCGGTCCGCAACGCCTGCCGGTCGCTCGGTGTGCTGCACCTGAGCGGCGCGGTCGTCTACACCAGCTGCGAACCCTGCCCGATGTGCCTGTCGGTGGCGGCGACCGCGGGCATCGACCGGATGTACTTCGCGGCGCTCGGCTCGGACATCCCGGACCTGCACTACCCGGCGCCGCCGCCGCCGGTCACCCTGCACATCGAGCACGTGCCGGTGGACGGCTCCGCGGAGCCGTTCCAGCGCTACCTGGACCAGCTGTGATCAGGCTCGGACTGAACATCCCCAACTTCGGCCCCACCGCCTCGCCGGCCGAGATGCGCGAGTGGGTGGCGTTCGCCCGCGACACCGGCTTCACGCTGGCCATGGTGTCCGACCACGTGGCGCTCACCCCGGACGTGGCGGAGCTGTACCCGCCGCCGTTCTACGACCCGTTCGCCACCCTGGCCTGGATGGCCGGCTGGGCCGACGGCATCGAGCTCGGCACCACGGTGACCATCCTGCCGTACCGGCATCCGCTGCTCACCGCCTCGATGACCGCGGCGCTGCACGACTTCACCGGTGGCCGGTTCGTGCTCGGCGTGGCGGCCGGCTGGGCGGCGCAGGAGTTCGAGGCTCTGCGCCTGCCGTACGCGGACCGCGGATCGATGTCCGAGGAGTACCTCGCCGCGATCCGGGACGCCCTGCGTCAGCCGAAGGTCTCCTTCGACGGGCGGTTCGCCGGCTACCGCGACGTCGCCACCGGACCGGCCGTCCGGCCGCCGATCTGGGTCGGCGGGACCGCCCCCGCGGTGCTCCGCCGGGCCGCCCGGTACGGCGACGCCTGGCACCCGAACAACGCGCCGATCGACTGGCTGCGCGATACCGGCCTGCCCCGGATGCGGTCACTCTCGCCGGGCATCGCGTTCTGCCCCCGGATGCGGGCCCGGGTCACCGCCCACGATGCACGCCTGGACCGTCCGGCCGGCCAGGGCGGCCTGGGCCAGGTGGTCGCCGACTTCCGGGCGCTGATCGACCTGGGCGCCGAGTACATCGTGCTGGACACCAACCCCGACCACCCGCGGGACCGGCGGCCGGCCGCCGAGGATCGGCGGTCGCTGGCCGCCGTCGCGGCGCGGCTGCTGGCCTGACTGCGTCACCTCGTCGACGGCGGGTGACCACGGCCACGCGCCGCTCCGGCCGGTCGCGGGCCCGCTGGCGGGTACAGTCGGACCGGCGTTGAGCTGCGGCGTTTCTGCCCTCGGCGCGGTTGGGGGCAGGTGATGAGCACGGTCGCGGCGGACCGGCGGACCGGCCGCGGTGGCCGGCTCTTCGCGCTGGTGGCGATCGTGCTCGCCGCGGTCAACCTGCGGCTGGCGGTGACCAGCGTCGGGCCGGTGCTCGCCGAGATCCGCGCCGGCCTGGGCATGAGCGCCGCGGTGGCCGGCCTGCTCACCTCGCTGCCGGTGGTGTGCTTCGCCGCGATCGGGTTCACCGCGCCACGGCTGGCCCGCCGGTACGGCACCTCGGCCGTGGTCGCCGCCGGGCTGGGCCTGCTCACGCTCGGCCTGGCGACCCGCCCCTACACCACCGGCACCTCGGCCTTCGTGCTGCTCAGCGGCCTGGCGCTGGCCGGCATCGCGGTGGTCAACGTGCTCATGCCGGCGGTGGTCAAGGAGCGGTTCCCGGACCGGGTGGGCACGGTGACCGGGGTCTACTCGGTGGCGCTGAACGTCGGCGCCACCGCGGCCGCCGCCGCCACCGTGCCGATCGCGCAGGCGTCCGGCGGTGACTGGCGGCTGGGGCTGGCCGCCTGGGCGGTGGTGGCCGCGCTCGCCCTGCCGAGCTGGCTGGTGCTGGCCCGCGACCGGAGCGCGGCGCCCACCGATCCGGAACCGGCCGGGGCCGGATCCCGCCTGGTGCGCAGCCCGGTCGCCTGGGCCCTGGCGCTCTACTTCGGGCTGCAGTCCACCTCGGCCTACGTGATGATCGGCTGGCTGCCGCAGATCTACCGGGACGCCGGGGTGTCCGCGGAGACCGCCGGCGTGCTGTTCGCGGTGACGTCGTTCCTCGGCGTACCGCTGACCTTCGTGCTCTCCGCGGTGGTCAACCGCCGGCCCGCGCAGAGCGGCATCGCCGCGGTGCTCGGCCTGTTCGGCATCGCCGGGTACGCCGGGTTGTGGTATTCACCGGCCGCCGCGCCCTGGCTGTGGGCCGTCCTGCTGGGCGTCGTCAACCTGGCCTTCCCGCTGGCGCTGACCATGATCCCGCTGCGCGGCCGGACGCCCGCCACGGTGGTCCGGCTGTCCGCCTTCGCCCAGGGCGCCGGATATCTGTTCGCCATCCCCGGCCCGATCCTGATCGGTGTCCTGCACGACACCACCGGCGGCTGGCGGGTGCCGCTCGCCGTGATGGTCGCCCTGATCGTCCCGCAGCTGATCGCCGGCGTGGTGGCCGGCCGCGACCGCCAGGTCTGACCGCGGCCGGCCCAGCAGCCACCGGCCGAGCAGCGCGGACCCGATCAGGAAGACCGCGTTGTGGGTGTACTTCGCCGCGGCCGGCACCGCGCCGAGCGGGGTGACCAGGAAACCGGTGAGGCTGCGGGCCAGGAACGCGCCGGTGGCCAGCGCGGCGGCGTGCCGGGGCGGCAGGGTGTGCCGGGAGAGCGCCAGCAGGCCGGCGACCACCACCGCGGCGGCCACCGC
>DASSAL010000337.1:0-21095 GCA_035685405.1 Actinoplanes sp.
GCCGTCGTTGGTGCGGTCGCACAGCGTACGCCGGAAGGTGTTGAGCGACGGCATGCCCTCCGACCGGCCCCGGGCGATGTTGATCGCGGCCAGGTCCATCGGCAGGCCCAGCAGGTTGTCCCGGAGCGTGTCGGTCATGAATTCGTCGAGCTCGTTGCCGACCTGCTCGGTCATGCCCCGCACCACGTCGCCGGGCCCGGTGTAGGCGCCGGGGTTGAGGAAGCCGCCGAGCAGCGTGAGCGAGTCGTCCGTGCCGTCCGCCCGGGTGCGGGTGATGGTCTCGGTGAGCATGGAGTGGCCGAAGCGGTAGACGGCGTGCGCGAACTCGGCGTACACCGCGGGGTTGATCTCGGTCCCGGCGTACGTGCCGGCGAACGGGTTGACGGCCGGCTGGATCTTGCGGACGAACTCCTCGAAGACCAGGTGCTGGTACTCCATCTCGTTGATGAACCGGGCGGCCTGGAAGATCCGCTCACCGTTCCACGAGCCGTCCGCCTGCTGCCACTCCGGCAGCGCCGCCACGCCGGTCGCCGAGGCGTCCCCGGTCAGCACCGTCTGGATGTCCATCACCAGCCGGTTGTGCTCGGTGTGGAAGATGTCGTGGACGGCGGTCAGGCCGAGGTTCTCGTTGACCCGGCCGTCGCCGGCGATGTAGTGCAGGCCGAGCAGTTCGTCGTCGTAGGTGCCGGCCGGCTGCGCCGCGAAGTCGGTGCTGGCGGCGGTGTCGTCGTCGGCCCGCGGGGCGACCCGCGGGGTGGCCGGGTTGTGGTCGTGGTCCACCGGGCTGGGGTCGGCGTTGTGCGCGATGTCGGTGAGGAACGGGGTGTCGAAGTGCAGCGTGCCGGCCGGCACCCGGACCGGGTTCGCCAGGTCGCCCTCGACCAGGCCGCTGGCGGTAACGTACTGCGGCAGGCCGCGGGCCGGGCCGGGGACGAACCGGCCGTACGGGTCGGTCAGGATCATCGGCACGTCCACCGCGTCCGCGTCGGTCAGCGCCAGGCCGAGCAGCCGGCCGGCCTGCTGCTTGGTCTCGGTCCAGGTGGGCAGGCCACCGCCGGCGCCGGTCAGCAGGTTGCCGGTGGACACCGGGCGGCCGTCCGCGCCGATCTCGTACTCGCGCAGGAACACCTGGTGCGGGGCGTGCGAGGTGTAGGTCTGGGACAGGTCCACGTACGGCGTGTCGGTGTTCTTGGCGTCCTGCACGTCGTCCGCGGTACCCAGCTTGCCGTCCGGGCCGGGCTGGGTGGCGGCCCGGGTGAGCGCCATGAACCGCATCGACGGCTTCACGTAGCGGGCGTCGCCCGGTTTCGGGTCGTCGTCGGTGCCGGGGGTCCGGTCCGGTCCGGCGATCAGCGGGTCGTCCGCCTTCAGCGGGACGACCACCGTGCCGCCGCCCTTGACGGTCTGGTCGATGCCGTGGTCGAAGAACTGGCCGAACAGCGTGAACCAGGAGTTGTACGGCGCGCTCAGGCCGACGTCGGTGGTGACGTTGGGGATGAACACGGTCTGCCCGTCCATCGCCACCGTGCCGTCGCCGGCGGTCTGGCTGCGCACCGGGTACCCGGCCGCGGCCAGCGCCGCCGGGTTGTTCGCGGTCTGGTCGGCGATCAGGTTGCTGATCACCCGGGGCTGCGAGTCGACCACGGTGTTGGCCGGGCTCTTGTCGGCGTACGTGGTGGGGAAGGCCGGGCTGCCCGGGCCGAACATGCCGGCCGGCGCGCTCTCGGCGGCGCCGAAGCTCTTGCCGGCCAGCCGCGGGAACAGCTGGTCGGCGGCGCCGTAGGTGGCCTGGCCGGCCACCAGGTTGTTACAGGAACCGTCCACGGTACGCAGCCCCAGCGAAAGCACCTCGCTGCCGATCCGGTCCGCCCCGGCGCCGAGCAGGGCGCCGCAGGGCCCGGTGACGCTGGTGGTGGTGGCGACGTGGGCTTCGGCGATCTTGATCTGCTTGAGGATGTACGCCAGGTCGGCCGGGGTCACGGCGAACCCCTGGCCGACCGGGGCGGCCTGGGCCGGTGTGGCGACGAGCGTCGTGGCCAGCAGGGCGCCGGCGAGGGCGAGGGACCGGATCTTCATGGGTCTCCCTGGGAGCGGAGGAGTCCGACATTCACCCCATGTTCGTCTTGTCCGGTTTGGTCCGGCTGAGGTCGCTCTTCACCGGGCTTAAGGCAGACTTCAGCTCGGCGGTGGCGCAGTGCTCCCCCGGATCACCAGCCGCGGCCGCAGCACCACCTCGGCCGGTTCGTCGCGGTGCCCGTCCAGCCGGGCGACCGCGGCGGCCACGGCGTGCCGCGCCTGGGCCGGTGCGTCCTGGTTGACCGTGGTCAGGCCGATGTGGGCGAGCCGGGCCAGCGTGCTGTCGTCGTACCCGACCACCGAGATCTGTCCCGGCACGTCCACCCCGGCCCGCACGAACGCGTCCAGCAGCCCGATTGCGCAGCGGTCGTTGGACGCGATCACCGCGGTGGGCCGGTCCGGCGCCGCGGCCAGCAGCCGGCCGGCCCGGATGCCGCCCTGCTCGGTGTGATCCCCCGGCACGACCGAGGGTTCCAGGCCGGCCCGGCGGCTGGCGTCCCGATAGCCGCGGCGGCGGGTCGCGGCTACCACCCCCTTGCCGCCGTCGACGAACGCGATCCGCCGGTGACCGAGATCGATCAGGTGGCGCAGCGCCGCGCCGACGCCGATGTGGTCGGCGGTACGCACCACGTCGACGGCGGCGTCGGCGACCCGGCGGCCGATCACCACCACCGGCACCTGGGTGGCGAGCTTGCCCAGCGCGGCGTCGGCCAGGTCGGTGCCGAGCAGCAGCACCGCCTCGCAGCGGAAGTCCAGCAGCGAGTCGACGGCCCGGGCCTCGTCGTGGGTGCGGGTGAGCGTCGCCAGCACCACCTCGTAGCCGATCCGGTCCGCCTCGACCTGGATCTCCTCGACCAGCTCGGCGTGGAACGGGTTGCGCACGTCGAGCATCACGCCGAGCAGGTGCCGGCGCCGCCGGGCCAGCAGGCTGGCCGTCCGGTCGGCGCGGTAACCCAGCTCGGCGGCCGCCGCCAGGACCCGGCGGCGGGTCTCCGCGCTGGGGCCGGGCGCGCCGCGCAGGACCAGCGAGACGGACGCCGGGGAGACCCCGACGCGCGCCGCCACGTCCGCCAGCCGCGGGCGATGATCCACGAATCGACCTCCGTCACACCCTTGACACATGGCGAGATCCACTCGGATAGTACTCGGGGTTAAAGCGCTTTAAGAAGGGTGTCGCGATGTCCTCCTCGATCGGCGTGGCGGTGATCGGTGCCGGTATGGTGGGCCGGGCCCACGCCAACGCGTACCGCAACTCCTCGACCGTCTTCGGCACCGACCGCCCGGCCACCCGCCTGGTCGCGATCGCCGACCTGCACGAGCCGTTCGCGGTCGACGCCGCCCGGCGGTACGGGTTCGAGCGGGCCGAGACCGACTGGCGCGCCATCGTCGACGCCCCGGACATCCAGGCGGTCAGCGTCGCGGTCGCCAACCACCTGCACCGGCCGGTCACCGAGGCGCTGCTGGCCGCCGGCAAGCACGTGCTCTGCGAGAAGCCGCTGGCACCGACGGTCGACGACGCCCAGGCGATGGTGGACGCCGCGCGGGCGCGCCCGGGCCAGGTCAACGCGGTCGGCTTCACCTTCCGCCGCTCCCCCGCCGTCAACGCGATCAAGCAGCAGGTCGAGCGGCACCTCGGCCCGGTGCGGCAGTTCGTCGGCAACTACTGGTGCGACTACGGGTTCGACCCGCAGCGGCCGATGAGCTGGCGCTATCAGGGCGGTCCCGGCTCGGGCGTGCTGGCCGACATCGGCAGCCACCTGGTCGACCTGGCCGAGTTCTGCTGCGGCGACACCGCGGCGGTCCACGGCACCACGATGGCCACATTGATCGCCGAGCGGCCCAGGCCACTCGGCGTCGCGGTCGGACACTCCGGCGGGGTCCGCGTCAGCGACGAGCGGGTGGCGGTGGAGAACGAGGACGTGTGCACGTTCACCACCACGCACGCCGGCGGGGCGGTGGGCACCTTCGCGCTGTCCCGGGTGGCGTACGGGCACGCCAACTCGCTGCGGTTCGACGTGTTCTGTGAGGGCGGCACGGCATCCTTCGACCTGACCCGGCCGGCCGAGTTCAGCATCATCGACGGCAGCCCGGCCGAGCCGGTCAACGGCGCCCGCACCGTGTTCGCCGGGCCCTGGCACCCGTACCTGGCCCGCGGCCTGCCGATGGACTTCCCCACCGTCGGCCACGGCCAGAACGACTTCTTCGTCTTCCAGGCCAAGGCTTTCCTCGACCAGATCGCCGGGGTACGCGAGATCCCACCGTGCCCGGACATGGCGCACGGCCTGCACAACCTGAAGGTCCTCGAGGCGGTCGTGGCCGCCACCGACAAGCCCGTCTCGCTCTAGGAGCCGCATGATGAAGCTCGGCGCGTACACCGCCTGCCTGCACGACCGCCCGCTCGACGAAGCCCTGACGATCCTCGGCGAGCTGGGCCTGACCAGCGCGGAGATCAACACTGGCGGCTTCATCGCGGCGCCGCACATCCCGATCGACGACATCCTGGCCAGTGCCGGTGCCCGGGCGGACTACCTGGGCCGGTTCCAGCAGGCGGGGATCACGCTGACCGGCCTGAACGTCAACGGCAACCCGCTCAGCCCGGACCCCTCGGTGGGCCCGAAACACGCCGCGGACCTGCGCCGCACCATCGAGGTGGCGGCGCTGCTCGGGGTCAAGCGGGTGGTCACCATGTCCGGCCTGCCGGCCGGTGAGCCCGGTGGCACGGTGGCCAACTGGGTGGTGAACCCGTGGGACAGCCAGTACCTCGACGTCCTGGACTACCAGTGGACCGAGGTGGCCGTACCGTTCTGGCGCGACATCCAGGCCCGGGCCGCGGCCGCGGACGTCAAGGTGTGCATTGAGATGCACCCGCACAACCTGGTGTTCAACCCGCCCACCCTGCAGCGGCTGGTGGAGCAGGTCGATGCCACCCACGTCGGCGCCGAGATGGACCCCTCGCACCTGTTCTGGCAGGGCATCGACCCGGTCGAGGCGGTGCGTTACCTGGGCGGCCTGGTGTTCCACGCGGCCGCCAAGGACACCCGGATCAACCCGGCCAACGTGACCCGGTTCGGCGTGCTGGACGACCGGTTCACCCGCACGACCGAAAACCCGCTCAACCTCGGCGGCGACAACACCCTCAACCAGTGGCCGCAGCAGCCGTCCTGGCAGTTCGTGGCGGTCGGCCGCGGGCACGGCGTGGACGAGTTCTGGGTGCCGTTCCTGCAGGCGCTGCACGCCGTCGACCCGGACATGGCGGTGAACATCGAACACGAAGACACCGAGCTGGACCAGGTTGGCGGGCTGCGGCAGGCCGCCGAGAACCTGATCGCCGCGGCCGGAAAGATCGGCACCTAGGATCGGCGGCATGGACGCGCCGCTGTTCAACCGGGACGTGGACTGGGACCAGTGGCCGGTGTCCGACTACGTCGCCGAGCTCTACCAGCGGATCCTGCCCTCGGACGACGCGGTGCTGGTGCACCACTCGGCGTTCTTCCGGCGGTTCCCGGCCGGGCACTTCGGCCGGTCGGTGGAGCTGGGCGCCGGCCCGAACCTGTACCCGCTGATGCTGGCGGCCAGGGCGAGCCGGGAGATCGTCGCGGTGGAGCCGAGCGCGGCCGGCCGGGCGTACCTCACCCAGCAGCTCACCGACGGCCCGGACCGCCACTGGCCGGCCTTCTACGACCGGTGCCGGCACCTGCAGCCGGACCTGCCGGACACCCTGACCACCGCGCTGTCCCGGGTGACCGTCCGGGCC
Source organism: Actinoplanes sp. (assembly GCA_035685405.1). GTDB lineage: Bacteria > Actinomycetota > Actinomycetes > Mycobacteriales > Micromonosporaceae > Actinoplanes. The sequence continues at coordinate 5,831 of DASSAL010000337.1, forward strand.
GGCGGCGCCCACGACCTCGAGCCGGCCGGGTACGACCTGGCGTCCATGCACTTCGTGGCGGAGAGCGCCACCGAGGACGCCGCCGAGTTCCGGGACCTGTGCCGGGCGTTCGTCGCGTCGGTGCGGCCCGGCGGGCACCTGGTGGCCGCGTTCATGGAGAACATGGGCCGGTACCGGATCGGCACCGGCCCGCACTGGCCGGGCTACCCGGTCGACGCCGGCATCGTCGGTGCGGCGTTCGAGCCGTACACCGCCGACCTGGCGATCGACCGGGTGGACGGAGACCCGACCAGCGACGGCTACCAGACCTCCGGGATGGTGCTGCTCACCGCGCGGGTGCGGTAGGGCGGACGAAGGCGCCGGGCATCGGGTACGCCTTGCAGGTCAGCCCGCCGCGGACCGCCGGGTCACCGGAGATCAGCCGCTCCGCGTGCTCCTGCCCCTCGACCTCCACCACGGCGAGCCCGTACGCGCCGTCCGGGTCGACGACCGGGCCGAACGCCACCGCCACGCCGTCGGCCATCAGGCCCTGCCAGTACTCGACGTGGCGGTCCATCATCGCCTTCTCGTCGTCGGCCATGTCGTCGGCGAAGCTCGGGCGCGGGGGAATCAGATTGAATGCGAAGATCACTGCACGGCCTCCTGGAAACGCTCGAGGATCATGGTCCAGCCGACGTGGTACATGCCGCCGGCGTACCCGCCACCCGGCAGCGCGCAGTCCTTGGCCAGGTCCGCCTCGGACAGCGCCTCCCAGCCGCGGTGCTCCACCTCGACCCGGGTCAGCGCCGGGCCGAGCGGCTTGAACCGCAGTTCGATCTCGGTGGTCGCGGGCGTCATGCACCAGGTCATCACGAACCGGCGCGGCGGCTCCCAGAGCAGCACCTCGCCCCAGTCGACCGTGGTGCCGTCGTCCCACACCTCGTAGACCCGCCCGCCGGCGTGCTGCTCGAACACCACGTCGGTGACCCGGTCCTCGCCGGACGACAGCGGACGCAGCGGCCACCACCGGCCGATCGTGGAGACGAACGAGGTGAAGGTGTGCCGGGCGTCCCGGCGCACCAGCGTGGCCTGGCGGATCGGCGGGCGTCGCAACGTCACGGGTTCAGCCGACACGGCGCATCTCCTTCTCGTCCCCCTCAGCAAGCCGGCGGGCGATGTCCAGCGATGCCGCCCACATGTCGTCGAGGAAGCGCCGCAGCGCGTCCAGGCCGTCCGGGCGGGCCCGGTAGAGACGCCGGGTGCCGTCGCGCCGTTCGTCGATCAGCTCGGCGTTCTTCAGCACGGTCAGGTGCTGGCTGACCGCCGTCCGGGTGACCTCGAAGGCGGCGGCGATCTCCCCCGCGGCCAGCTCGTCGTGGGCGACCAGCTGCAGGATCTCCCGCCGCCGCGGCTCGGCGAGCGCCTTGAGGGCCTGGTCGATCAGCTCCACAGCCCTACCTTGTTCCCGTCCGGATCGAGAAACAAGGCGATCCGGCCGTATCCGCCGGACAGATCCATCGGCGGCACGACGGTGGTGCCGCCGAGCTTCTCCGCTCTGCCGAGGTACGCCTCCAGGTCGTCCACCCGGACGTAGATCCGCACACCCGGTCCGTCCTCCGGCGAGGCGGGTCCGATGCCGCCGCTCACCGCGCCGTCCCCGGCGCCGGTGTCGACCATCGCGTAGCCGTCCATCGCCGGATCCGCTTCGGCCCTCCAGTCGAACAGTTCGCGGTAGAAGTGCTGCGCGCGCCCGTGGTCGGCGCTGATGATCTCGAAGTACGCAACCGGTGCACCCATCGTGGCCTCCTCTGTCAGTATTGGCTAACGTTAGCCCTTACTGACAGAGGAGGCAAGCGGTCGTGGTCGTCAGGTCGCGTACTTGGCAACGTACTCTTTCACCTTGGCGAGATTGACCCGGGCGCTGTCCTCGGCGCGTTCCTCCCAGGCGAACACGCACACCGTCGCGATGCCGTCGAAGCCGACCGCGGCCAGGGTCCGGAAGAACATGTCCCAGTCCACCTCCCCCTGGCCGATGTCCAGGTGCTGGTGCACCCGAGCGGTCGAGTTGGGCGGGTTGACGATGTAGCGCAGCCCGGACGAGCCGCGATGGTCGAACGAGTCGGCCAGGTGCAGCTGGGTCATCAGCGGGCCGGCGTACCGCATCACCGCGGCCAGGTCGCCGCCCTGGTGGAAGGTGTGCGGCGCGCAGTACAGGAAGCTGACCAGGTCGGAATTGACCGCCCGGACCATGTCGACGCCGGCGATGCCGTCCTCGATGAAGTCGTCCGGGTGCGGTTCCAGGACCAGGCGTACGCCTTCGCGCTCGAAGATCGGGAGCAGTTCCTCCATCGACCGCCAGAACTGCGCCTCGCTCTCGTCCGGCCGCTCGGGCCGCCCGTTGAACTCGGAGTTCATCACGGTCACCCCGAGATCCACGGTGATCTGGATGGCCCGTTTCCAGTACCGGACGGCGGCCCGCCGGGCGTCCTCGTCCGGGCCGGACCACCGGTACAGCGGCAGCACCGAGGCGACCTCGACCCCGGCCGCGGCCAGCTCCCGCCGGAACGCGGCGACACCGGCGTCGTCCACCCGCGGGTGCCGGAAGAACGGCAGGAAGTCGTCGCGCGGCGACAGCTCGATGTACCGGTAGCCCAGCTCGGCCACCAGACGCGGCAGCTCCAGCAACGGCGTCGCGCGCAGCATGTACGGATCCAGGGCGATCTTCACCGTCCGGCCTCCCCGTAGAGCTTGGGTTTCTCGGCCAGCACCACCGGCACCCGGTCACCGGAGTGCAGCGCCGCGAGGCCGGCGTCGGAGACCACCTGGGCGGCGTACCCGTCCCAGGCGCTCGGGCCGGTCGCCCCGGTGCCGGACGCGATGGAGTCGATCCACTCCTGGAACTCGGTGTCGTACGCCCGGATGAACCGCTCCCGCCAGTCCGCGGGCACTGGGGTGGCGACCTGCTGGGCGCGGCGCACCGACACCGGGCTGAGCTCGCCCAGCGCCGCGGTGCCGTCCTCGCCGACCACCTCGCCGCGGATGTCGTAGCCGTACCGGATGTTCACCGAGATCTCCACGTCGACCAGCGCGCCGCCGGCCATCTCGAGGATCAGCAGCAGCGGGTCCTGCAGCTCACCACCGTGGCGGCTGCGGCGCGGTACCAGCACCCGGGCGGCTGCGATCTCCTCGCCGAACATCCAGCGCACCATGTCGATCTCGTGCACCGCGGTGTCGCTGATCGCCATCTCCTTCTCGTAGTGCCCGGGCACGCTGGGGTTGCGGTGCGCGCAGTGCATGAACAGCGGGGTGCCGATGGTGCCGGCGTCCACCACCGCCTTGAGCGCCCGGTACGCCGCGTCGTACCGGCGCATGTAGCCGACCTGGACCAGCCGGCTGCCGTACGCCGCCTCCGCCTCGACGATCCGCAGGCACGCCTGCTGGGTGGTGGCCAGCGGCTTCTCGCAGAACACCGGCTTGCCGGCGGCGATCGAGGCGAGCACGTACTCCTCGTGGGTCGGTCCCCACGAGCAGACCACCACCGCATCGACCGCGGGATCGGCGATCAGGTCCGCGCCGCTGCCGTGCACCCTCGCGCCGGCCCGGCCGGCCACCCCGGCGGCGACCGCGGCGTTCACGTCGGTCACCGCGACCACCCGCACCCCGGCCAGCACGCTGGTCATCCGACGGATGTGGTCCTGACCGATCATCCCGGTGCCGATGACCCCCACCCGCAGCGTCATGCTCTGCCTCCCTTTGGCATGCCCTTCTGGCCCTCGCCTCCGGCGCCGCCCGTGCAGGCGGTCATGCTGTGCCTCCGTCCTTGCCGATTCCCGCGGAGATCAGGAACTCCCGGGTCCGGGCCGCGATGGGTGCCGGCACGTCGAAGTCCACCGGGTACATGTCCTGCTCGACGATCACGAACGTGTCGGTGCCGCGCGCCTCGAGGGCGGACACCACCGACGCGACGTCCGGGATGCCGGCCGGCGGCTCACAGCTGACACCCATCGCCACCGCCTGCCCGAAGGCCAGGTCCTCGCGGCGGGCCCGGGCGACGATCACCGGGTCCATCTGCTTGATGTGCACATAGCCGACCCGGTCGGGATGGTCGGCGATCAGGGCCGACGCGTCGCCGCCGCCGTACGCCAGGTGCCCGGTGTCCAGGCACAGCGAGACGAACCGTGGGTCGGTCTCGCCCAGCAGCCGGTCGATCTGCGGCCGGGTCTCCACGTAGCTGTCCGCGTGGTGGTGGAACTGCAGCCGCAGCCCGTACTCCTCGGCGATCGCCCGGCCCAGGTCGTTGGTGCTGCGCAGCAGCGTCCGCCAGCCGTCGTCGTCGAGGATGCCGGGTTCCAGGTAGGCACCGGTGACGTCGTCGCGGAAGCCGGGCACCGGCACGAACACCAGGTCCCGGGCGCCGACCGCGGCGGTCAGCGCGGCCACCAGGCGGGTGCGGGCCAGGATCTCGGCGAAGTCACCGGCCCGGTGCAGCCCGCTGTATCCGTGCATGGTTCCGCCCGACACCCGCAGGCCCCGGCCGGCCAGCTCGTCGGCGAGCCGGGCCGGGTCGGTGGGCAGGTAGCCGTACGGGCCCAGCTCCAGCCACTCGTACCCGACCCCGGCCAGCTCGTCGAGGAACCGCTGCCACGGGGTCTGCCGGGGGTCGTCGGCGAACCACACGCCCCAGGAGTCGGGGCAGCTGCCCAGTCGCAGGTCCGGCAGCGTCACGTCTTCTCCCCGGTGGTGACCCGGTCGATGCCGAGCTCGTGCACCTCTTCGCCGAGGATCCGCGCGGCGTCGGTGGACCCCGCCTGCTCCAGCTCGTGGCTGAGCTCCTCCAGCTCGGCGCCGCCGGCCATCAGCGCGGTCAGCTCGTCGCGGGTGATCTCGTTCTTGCGGTAGTAGCCGAGACTGTGGCCGCGCTTGAGCAGCAGGAACCGGTCACCCACCGGATAGGCGTGGTGCGGGTTGTGGGTGATGAAGATGACGCCGAGGCCGCGCTCGCGCGCCTGGATGATGTAGCGCAGCACCACGCCGGACTGCTTGACGCCGAGGGCGGCGGTCGGCTCGTCGAGGATCAGCACCTTCGCTCCGAAGTAGACCGCCCGGGAGATCGCCACGCACTGCCGCTCGCCGCCGGAGAGCGTGCCGATCGGCTGGTCGACGTCGCGCAGGTCGATGCCCATGTCGAGCAGTTCCTTCTTGGTGGTCTTCCGCATGAAGGCGATGTCCATCTGCGGCCCCTTCTTGACCTCGTTGCCGAGGAAGAAGTTGCGCCACACCGGCATCAGCGGGACCACCGCGAGGTCCTGGTACACGGTGGCGATGCCGTGGTCCAGCGCCTCGCGCGGCGAGTTGAAGTGCACCTCCTGCCCCTCGACCTCGTACGTGCCGGCGGAGTGCTGGTGCAGACCCGCGATGATCTTGATCAGGGTGGACTTGCCGGCCCCGTTGTCGCCCAGCACGCAGGTCACCTCGCCGCGGCCGACCTCGAGGGTGACGCCGCGCAAGGCGATGATGTTGCCGTAGTTCTTTCCGGCGTCGGTGAGCCGGACCAGCGGCGCCGCCGTCCCGGCCGGCGCTTTCTCAGTGGTGGTCATCGCATGGCCTCCGCCCGTCTGCGGACGTAGTTGTTGAGCAGGATGGCGCCGAGCAGCAGCGCGCCGAGGAAGAAGTAGAACCAGTCCGGGTTCCAGCCGGCGTAGACGATGCCGAGCTGCGCCATGCCGAAGATGAACGCCCCGATGGCCGCACCGATCACCGAGCCGTACCCGCCGGTGAGCAGGCAGCCGCCGACCACCGCGGCGACGATGTAGATGAACTCGTTGCCGAGGCCGATGCCGGACTGCACGGTGTTGTTCTGGAAAAGCGTGTGCATGCCGGTGAACCAGGCCAGGAAGCCGACCGTCATGAACAGGCCGATCTTCACCCGGTTGACCGGCACGCCGACCGCACGCGAGCTGGGCGCCGACCCACCCACCGCGAAGATCCAGTTCCCGATCTTGGTGCGCAGCAGGACCCACGTGCCGATGACGACGAACAGGATCCACCACAGCAGGGTGATGCGGATCGAGACCCCGCCGATGGCGAACGAGGAGGCGAACACCTTCTGCGCCGAGGTGAAACCGTCGATGGTGGACACGTCGTTGGTGCCGACGTTGCCGGTGACCTGCTTGGTGATGGCCAGGTTCAGACCGCGCAGCATGAAGAACGTGCCCAGGGTGACCAGGAAGCTCGGGATGCCGGTCTGGACCACGAGGTAGCCGTTGACGAAACCGATGACCAGCGCCACCACCAGCGACACCAGCACGCCGACCCACATGTTCGCGGTGAACTGGTAGCTGAACATGGAGGCCACCAGGGCCGACGAGGTCACCGCGACGCCGGCGGACAGATCGAACTCGCCGCCGATCATCAGCAGTGCCACGGCGACCGCGGGTATACCGAACGTCGACGACAGGTACAGCACCGACGACAGCGAGGACAGGTCGCGGAACGGCGGGGCGACGGCGAAGAACACGATGTAGATGACGATCGCGCCCATCAGCGCACCGACTTCGGGCCGGGTCAGCAGACGGGACAGCAGGGACCGGCGCGCGACCCGTTCGTCCGCATCAGGTTGGCGTGGTCGTGGTGCGGGTTTGGTCTCGACCGTGGTGCTCATGGAAGCCTCCGAATAGTGGAGATTGCCGGCCGGGGCTCGTTGCGCACGACCCCCGGCCGGACGGGTTTACCGGGTACCGGCCGCCGCGAACTTCCCGACGACGGCGATGTTGGACTTGTCGACCATGAACGGGCCGGTCAGCGTGGGCTGGCCACCGCCGAGGATGTTGCCGTTGGTCTTGTACAGCCACAGCGAGTCCACGGCCTCGTAGCCCTGCAGGAACGGCTGCTGGTCGATGGCGAACTGCAGTTCACCGGACTCGATCTTCGGCGGGATCTGCGGGTTGAAGTCGAACGTGCCGACCTTGGCCTTGCTGCCGGCCTCCTTGACCGCGTCGATCGCGTTCAGGGCGATCGGTGCGCCCAGCGTGACGATGAAGTCGATGCTGGGGTCCTGCTTGAGCTTGGCGGAGATGGTGGTACGCACCGACGGCAGGTCTGAGCCGTTGACATAGATCTTGTCGTACTTGCCGCCGGTGAAGGCCGACTGCACGCCGTCGCAGCGCGCCTCCAGCTGGACCTGGCCCTGGAACTGCACGACACACAGCACATGCTTGAAGCCGTCGTCCGCCGCGCGCTTGCCGCCGGCCTCCCCGGCCAGCGTTTCGTCGGAGCCGAAGTAGGACAGCGCCCCCGATTCGGCGTAGGCGCCGATGCCGGCGTTGAACGCCACCACCGGGATGCCCGCGTCGATCGCCTTCTTGATCGTCGGCACCAGCGCCGGCGGGTCCGGCATGGTAACCGCGATGCCGTCGACCTTGCTGTCGATCGCCGACTGGATCAGCGTGGCCTGCTTGCCGGAGTCCGGGTCCGAGGAGTACTTCAGGGTGACGTTGTCCTTGGCCGACGCCGACTCGGCGCCCTTGCGGATGATGTCCCAGAAGGTGTCGCCGGGCGCCGCGTGGGTGATCATGGCGACCGTCATGGCCGGGGTGTCGGCCTTGCCGGCCGAGACGCCCGCGGCGTCCTCCTCGGCCTTCTTGCCGCCGGAGCTGCTGCAGGCGCCTCCGGCCAGCGCAAGGCCGACGGCGAGGACGACCGCGGTCATCCGTCTCGCGTGAGTGCGCATTTCCTTTCCTCCAGTATTCGTGGGCCGGCGCGCCCTTACCCCGGGTACGCCGGTGGTGCGTGGCGGAAACGCCACCTCGCGTCAGGACGCCGTGGGAAAGTGCATCGAAGCGCCGTGCGCGTGCTCGACATGCGGCCACCGCGCGGTGACCACCTTGGCGCGGGTGTAGAACGACACACCCTCCGGTCCGTGGATGTGCTTGTCGCCGAACAGCGAGTCCTTCCAGCCGCCGAAGCTGTAGTACGCCATCGGCACCGGGATCGGGACGTTGATGCCGATCATGCCGACGTGCACACCGCGCTGGAACCGGCGGGCCGCCTCGCCGCTGCTGGTGAAGATGGCCGTGCCGTTGCCGTACGGGTTGGCGTTGATCAGATCGATCGCCGACTCGACGGTGTCCGCCCGGATCACCGAGAGCACCGGGCCGAAGATCTCCTCGCGGTACACGTCCATGTCCGGGGCGACCTGGTCGATCACCGTCGGGCCGACGAAGAAGCCGCCCTCGTACCCCGGCACCGTGATGCCTCGGCCGTCCACCGTGATCTTCGCGCCCTGCTGCTCGCCGGTGCCGATCAGCGACTCGATCCGCTGCTTGGCCGCGGCGGTGACCACCGGGCCCATCTCGCTCGCCGGGTCCCGGCCGGCGCCGACCACCACGTCGCTCGCCTTGCGGTTGAGGATGTCCATCAGCGGGTCGCCGGCGCCGCCGACCGCGACCGTGGCGGAGATGGCCATGCACCGCTCCCCCGCCGAGCCGAACGCCGCGGCGGTCAGGTGGTTGGCGGCGAACTCCAGGTCGGCGTCGGGCAGCACGATCGCGTGGTTCTTGGCGCCGCCCAGCGCCTGCACCCGCTTGCCGGACGCGGAGGCCTTGGCATGGATGTACTTCGCGATCGGCGTGGAGCCGACGAACGACACCGCGGCGATGTCCGGGTGGTCCAGGATGGCATCGACAGCCACCTTGTCGCCGTGCACCACGTTGAACACACCGGCGGGCAGGCCGGCCTGCCGCCACAGGCCGGCCACGAAGTTCGACGCCGACGGGTCGCGCTCGCTGGGCTTGAGCACGAACGTGTTGCCGCACGCGATGGCGACCGGGTGCATCCACATCGGTACCATCACCGGGAAATTGAACGGGGTGATCCCGGCGACCACGCCCAGCGGCTCGCGGAAGCTGAACACGTCCACGCCGGTTGAGGCCTGGTCGGAGTACTCGCCCTTGAGAAGGTGCGGGATGCCGCAGGCGAACTCGACCACCTCGAGGCCGCGCTGCACCTCGCCGGCCGCATCGGAGAGCACCTTGCCGTGCTCGTCCGAGATGATCTCGGCGAGCTCCCGGACGTGGCTGTTCACCAGCTCACGGAAGGCGAACAGGATCTTCGCCCGCTTGCTCAGCGAGGCCTGGCTCCAGGACTCGAACGCGGTCTTCGCCGCCGCCACGGCGGCGTCGACGTCGGCGGTCTCGGCCAGCACCACCTCGTGCTGCTGCCGCCCGGTGGCCGGATGGAAGACCGGCGCCCGGCGGGTCGACGTGCCGCCGGTGGCGGCGCCGCCGATCCAGTGGTCGATGGTGGTCACAAGGCCTCTTTTCACAGGTGGGCGCGCTGGCCGCGCTTGGCGTCGTGATACGCGGCGCGGGCCGCACGCGTGCTGTCCAGGGTGGACACCTCGGACACCGGCACGTCCCACCAGCTCTCACTGGACGGCACCGGCGAACGGGGGTCGGTCTCGATGTGCACCACGGTGAGCCGGTCCGCCTCGCGGGCCCGCTTGAGGCCCTCGGTCAGCTCGGCGATGGAGCGGCAGCGGATCACCTGCGCCCCGAGGCTCTCGGCGTTCGCCGCCAGGTCGACCGGCAGTGTGCCGCCGTCGTAGTCGTCGGCGCCGCGGTAGCGGTAGCTGGTGCCGAACCGCTGCGAGCCGAGGGATTCGCTGAGCGCGCCGATCGAGGCGAAGCCGTGGTTCTGCACCAGGACGACGATCAGCTTGATGCCCTCGGCGACCGCGGTCACGATCTCCTGCGACATCATCAGGTACGACCCGTCGCCGACCAGAGCGTAGACCTCCCGGCTCGGGTCGGCCATCTTGATCCCCAGCGCACCGGCCACCTCGAAGCCCATGCACGAGTAGCCGTACTCCACGTGGTACTGCTTCGGGTCCCGGGCCCGCCAGAGCAGTTGCAGGTCGCCGGGCATCGAACCGGCCGCCTGCACCACCACGTCGCGCTCGCCGCAGGCGTTGTTGACCGCCCCGATCACCTCGGCCTGGGACGGCAGCGGGCCGTGGTTCATGTGGTACGCCTCATCGACGCGCCGCTGCCATTCCGCGATCTCGTCGCTCGGCAGAATGTCCGTTCGGTAACCGCCCAACGCCCGCGTCAGCGCCGCCATCCCGGCCTTCGCGTCGGCCACGACAGGCACCGCGGACTCCTTGGCGGCATCGAAGGCCGCCACATTGACATTCACGAACCGGACGTTCCGGTTTTGGAAGGCTGTGTTGGACGCTGTGGTGAAGTCGCTGTAGCGGGTGCCGACGCCGATGACGACATCCGCCTCGCGGGCCAGCCGGTTGGCCACCGGGGTGCCGGTCGACCCGACGCCGCCGACCGAGTTGGGGTGGTCCCACGGGATCGCGCCCTTGCCGGCGTGTGTGTCGGCCACCGGAATGCCGGTCGCCCGGGCGAACGCGTCCAGCTCGGCGCTGGCCTCGGAGTAGATCACTCCCCCGCCGGCGATGAGCAGCGGCTTCCGCGCCGACCGGATGAGCTCCGCGGCCCGCTGGACGGAGGCCGGGTCGGGGACCGGGCGGGCCACATGCCACACTCGTTTGGCGAACAGCCTGTCCGGGAAGTCGTACGCCTCGGCCTGCACGTCCTGCGGCAGGCAGAGGGTGACCGCACCGGTTTCGGCCGGGTCGGTCAGCACCCGCATGGCGGCCAGCAGCGCGGCCGGCAACTGCTCCGGGCGCCAGATCCGGTCGAAGAACCGCGACAGCGGCCGGAACGCGTCGTTGACGCTGACGTCGTAGGAACGCGGGTCCTCCAGCTCCTGCAGCACCGGCGCGGCGACCCGGGTGGCGAACACGTCGCTGGGCAGCAGCAGCACCGGCAGCCGGTTGACGGTGGCCAGCGCGGCGCCGGTGAGCATGTTGGTCGAGCCGGGACCGATCGACGCGGTGCAGGCCATGGTGGACAGCCGGTTCCTCATCTTGGCGAATCCGGCGGCGGCGTGCACCATGGCCTGCTCGTTGCGGGCCAGATGGTAGGGCAGGTCGGCCTCGCCGGTGCGCTGGGCCTGCAGCAGCGCCTGCCCGACGCCGGCGACGTTGCCGTGGCCGAAGATGCCGAAGCAACCCGCGATCAGCCGGTGCTCGACGCCGTCGCGTTCGGTCCACTGGTTGGCCAGGAAGCGGACGACGGCCTGGGCGACGGTGATTTTCACGAGCTTCGCCCTTCATTTGTGTTTTCCGCCGCGGGTCGGCTCAGCCTCTCTTTGGCGGAGGTCAACGGCAGGCGGGGGTCGACGTCCTGGTCGGCCCAGGTGCCGCGGATCCAGCCGTGTGCCGGATCGTCCCGGACCTGCCAGACCCGCTGCCCCGGGCCGGCCATCACGTTGAGGTAGTAGAGGTCGTAGCCGGGGGCGGCCATCGACGGGCCGTGCCAGCCGTACGGGATCAGCACCACGTCACCGCTGCGCACCTCGGCGCAGACGTCGATCGGCCGGTCCGGGTGCCCGTACACCCGCTGGTACGCCGAACCCGGGTGGCCGGAGGGCGACGGTGCCACCTCGAAGTAGTAGATCTCCTCCAGGCAGGACTCGCCCTCGGCCTCCTCGTCGTGCTTGTGCGGCGGGTACGACGACCAGTTGCCGCCCGGCGTGAGCACCTCGCACGCGATCAGCCGGTCGCACTCGAAGGTCTCCGGCGTGCAGAAGTTGTTCACCTGCCGGCTGGCCTGCCCGGCACCGCGCAGCTCGACCGGGACGTCCTCGGCGGCGCCGTACCGGAACGGCAGGCTGCGGCCGGCCCGGGCGGCCGGCAACGCGAACCGCCCGCCGTTGGGCGCCCGCACGGTGACCGTCGTGTCGCGCGGCACGTAGGCGAAGTCGGTGACCCGGGAGAACACCGACCGCCGGCCGGTCAGCGTCACCCGCTCGTCGTCGCAGGTGACGTCGCAGCCGCCGGACAGCGGCAGCACCAGCATCTCGTCGCTCCCGGTGGAGAACCGCGCCCGCGACCCGATCGGCAGGTCCAGCACCCGCAGGCCGCTGTACGTCCAGCCGGCGCTCTCCGGCGTGACCACCAGATCGAACGGCTTCTCCGCGGTGCTGCCCCGGGGCATCAGCGGGTTCACCCGCGCGGTCGTCCGCAGGCTTCTCATAGCAGGCCCACCGCCCGGTCCACCGCACCGGCCACGTCGCCGCCCGGCGGATACAGCAGGCTGCGGCCGATCACCAGCCCCTGCACGGTCGGCAGGTCGAGCGCTTTGCCCCACTGCGTGTACGCCGCCTCCGCGTCGCCGCCGAGAATCAGTGCGGGCAGCGTGGTGGCCGCCATGACCCGTTCCATGTCGTCCACGACCGGAACCTTCAGCCAGGTGTACGCCGAGGTCGCGCCCAACCCGGCGGCCACGGTCACGGCCCGGATCATCGCCTCGGCGGTGAGCTCGTTGCGGACCCGGCCGTCCACCCGGTGCGAGATGAACGGCTCGACCATCGCCATCAGCCGGCGCCCGGCCAGGTCGCTGACCGCGCGGCTGCAGGATTCCAGTGTGGCCACCGTACCGGCGTCGGCCGGGTCGATCCGCAGCAGCATCTTGCCGCCCTCGAAGCCGGCCGCGGCGATGCTGCCGGGGTCGTACGCGGTGAACCGGTCGTCGATCTCGAACGTGGTGCCGGCCAGCCCGCCCCGGTTCATCGAGCCGATCACCACCTTGTCGTCGAGCACGCCGAGCAGCAACAGGTCCTCGAGGATGTCCGGGGTGCCGAGCACGCCGTTGACGCCGGGGCGGGCCAGTGCGGTGCAGATCCGGTCCAGCAGGTCGGCGCGGTTGGCCATGGCCATCGGGTCCGGGCCCGCCCGGAGCGCGCCGCGGGCCGGGTGATCGGCCGCGATGACCATCAGCTTGCCGTGCTCGCCGAGGTACGAGACCGGCCTGCGGCGGCTGACGGCGGCCTCGGCGATCGCCTGCGGGTGCTGGATCCGGGCCTCCACCAACGCGGACAGGTCACGCATGGGCCGCCTCCCGCAGCTTGTCGCGGACCTCGGCCTCGGTGGGCATGGCGTCGGCGCAGGACAGCCGGCCGGCGACGATGGCGCCGGCGGCGTTGCCGAAACGCATCATCCGCTCCAGGTCCCAGCCGGCCAGCAGGCCGTGGCACAGCGCGCCGCCGAACGCGTCCCCGGCGCCCAGGCCGTTGACCACCTGCACCGGCACCGGCGGCACCGTCACCTCCGCGCCGCCCCGGGAGGCCAGCACGCCCGCCGGGCCCTGCTTGATGACGGCCAGCTCGACGCCCGCCTCGTGCAGGGCGTCGGCGGCCTTGCGGGGCTCCTTGACGCCGACCGCGGTGTAACACTCGTCGAGGTTGCCGACGGCCACCGTGGCGTGCGGCAGCGCCTGGGCGTACCACTCGCGGGCCTCCTCCCGCGACGGCCAGAACATCGGCCGGTAGTCGAGGTCGAAGACGGTGGCGCCGGCCTTGTCGCGGGCGCGCAGCGCGGCCAGCGTGGCGGACCGGGACGGCTCCTGGCACAGCCCGGTGCCGGTGACCCAGAAGACGCCCGCCGCGCGGATCGCCGCCAGGTCCAGCTCGTCCTCCCGGATCTCCAGGTCGGGGGCCTTGGGGAAGCGGTAGAAGTAGAGCGGGAAGTCGTCCGGCGGGAAGATCTCGCAGAAGGTCACCGGGGTCGGCAGGTGTGGCACCGGGGTCACGTACCGGTCGTCCACCCCGAAGCCGCGCAGCGCGTCGTGGATGAACAGCCCGAACGGATCGTCGCCGGTGCGCGTGACGATGGCGGTGCGGCGGCCGTACCGGGCGGCGGCCACGGCCACGTTGGTCGCGCTGCCACCGAGAAACTTGGCGAAGGTGCGCACCTCGCGCAGGGAGACGCCGATCTGCTCGGGATACAGGTCGACGCCGATGCGCCCCATGGTCAGTACCTCGTCCGCGGGCATCGCCGATCCCTTCGCCGAGCGGTTGACGGGCAGCCGCAGCAGCCCTGTCCGCAGGGCTCGATACGACGCGGTGAAAGTCGGGGGTCACGCTAGGTTGGCTGGTGTCGATGTAATAACATGAAAGCTTCGACGTCAATACTTTGTCAGGACAAACTGACTTTCTGGGGGGCCTCGTGACTTCGGAGCTGTCCGCACCCAGCAGCCCGGTCCGCCCGGTCGAGGTGGACCGGACCAGCCCGGTTCCGCTCTACTACCAGGTCGCCACCCGGCTGCAGGAGCTGATCGAGAAGGGCGAGATCGGGGTGGGTGCCCGCATCGAGAACGAGGTCGACCTGGCCGAACGCCTCGGCGTCTCACGCCCCACCACCCGGCGCGCCATCCAGTATCTGGTCGAGCGCGGCATGCTGGTCCGCAAGCGCGGGGTGGGCACCCAGGTCGTGCACCCCAAGGTGCGGCGACCGGTGGAGTTGTCCAGCCTGTACGACGACCTGGTCAACACCGACCGGGCGCCGCGCACCGAGGTGCTCGATCTGCGGGTGGTCGCGGCCACCGAGGAGATCGCCAAGGCGCTGGAGATCACCCCGGGCACCGCGGTCACCTGGTTCGAGCGGCTGCGCTACGCCGGCGGCGAGCCGCTCGCCCTGATGCACAACGCCATCCCGGCCGACCTCCTCCCGCTGACCGCCGGCGACCTGGCCGAGTACGGCCTGTACGAACTGCTGCGCCGGGCCGGCTTCGTCCCACGGATCGCGACCCAGGTGATCGGCGCGCGGTCCGCCACCGCGCCGGAAGCCAGGATCCTCGACGAGAAGCGCGGCGCGTCCCTGCTCACCATGTCCCGCACCGCCTGGGACGCCTCCGGCCGGGCACTGGAGTACGGCAGCCACCTGTACCGGGCCAGCCGGTACAGCTTCGAGGTCAACCTCTCCACCGGGTGAGCCGGGACGAGGTTAGTTGCAGCGTCAACTAAATCGGCGTACGGTTGTCTCCGTTAGTTGAAGTCTCAACGGAGGCACCAGCCATGACCAGCATGCCCGCCCTGTTCCTCAGCCACGGCGCACCGCCGCTGGTGGACAACCCCACGTGGGTCTCGCAGCTGCGGGAGCTCGCCGGCGGCCTGCCCCGGCCGGCGGCGATCCTGATCGCCTCCGCGCACTGGGAGTCGGCGCCGCTGATGCTCGGTGCCACCGGGACCGTGCCGCTGGTGTACGACTTCGGCGGCTTCCCGCAGCACTACTACCAGGTGCAGTACCGCGCGCCGGGCGCGCCCGCGCTGGCCGACCGGATCGAGAAGGTGATGCCGGACACCGAGCCGGTGGCCCGAACCAACCGCGGCCTGGACCACGGCGCCTACGTCCCGCTCACCGTGATGTACCCGGACG
>DASSAL010000338.1:0-39329 GCA_035685405.1 Actinoplanes sp.
GCCAAGTCAGTTGCCGGAGTTGCTCAGCCGGCAGAACCTGCTCTCCGGCGAGCACGCGTCGTTCATCACCGACGTCCTCCAGTTGATGCGCCCGGCCGGTGCTCCGCGGAGGGTTTCCCGCCCGGCCCACGAGCTCAGCGAGCGAGAGATCCAGGTCCTGCGGTACCTGCCGACCATGCTGACGGCTGCCGAGATCGCCGGTGAGCTCGGCGTATCGGTCAACACCGTGAAGGCGCACATGCGTTCGATCTATCGCAAACTCGAGGTGGACCGGCGGCGCCAGGCGGTGGTGCGGGCACAGAAGCAGGGAATCATCTGACCCGGCCTCGGCCGGTCAGTGCACCAGCGTCTTGAAGACGATCAGGACGATGCCGAACAGGCCGGCGAACGCGGCGGAGGCGAGTCTCTCCGCCGTGGTCAGCTGGCCGCCTCGGCCCATCCGCCAGCCAGCCACGCACAGCAGCGCGGTGCTGCATACCATGCCGGACAGCAACGCGGTGGACAGCTTGGCGCCGATGAGGCGGGTCACCACCAGCACAGCCAGCGGGAGCGTGGTCACGGTGATCATCTCCCAGCCGGTGGTCAGCTGGTGGCGTACCGAGTGCCAGGTCGGCCGGTGGCCCTGGTGGATCCGTTCGGCCACGATGCGCGCGTACCGTTCGGCCGACCAGTAGGTGAAGAGCGTGACGAGCACGGCGATGATCGCACGGACCGCCGTGGTCGCATGGGAAGCGGCCATCACGGCGGTACTGACGATCAGGCCGTAGATGGCCGCCGCCGTACCCTCCTCGGTGCGCTGTGTCGGATCCAGGTACGCCGGGCGCGACGACCGCGACGGCGGGTGCGCGGGCGCGTCCATGGCCGGTCCCTCCTAACTCGGGCCGGCGATCGCCGGCGCCCCGGCCGGTGGCCGTCGCCGCGCCGCGGACCGGGCGATGACCGTGACCAGGACCTCATAGGCCGCCAGCACGAGCGCGATGACCAGGAGCGCGGTCCAGGACGACAGCACCAACGCGAACCCCACGGCGACGATCAGACCGCCGATGCGCAGCAGGTCCAGATGAGCGGCGATCCAGTTCGGGCCGTACGCCACGGCGGCGCGCGTGCCGGTGCGCAGACCGCGGCCGGCGGCCCGCACACCGCTCGCCGCGGTACGCCGGAGCCAGGTCGGGATCCGGCCCGGGCCGATCAGGTACATCACCAGGGCCAGGACGACGCCGATCCAGATGATCTGTTCGCCGCGGATGCGCAACCCGCTGAAGACGCTGGTCACGGCCGCGGCGACGCCGTCCCGGTAGAGCCCTTCCGGCACCTGCTCGAGAAGCTGGGTACGGACGGCGCGTAGCGAGGCGGTGACCGCGACCGCGGCGACCACCAGCCAGAGGCCGAGTTGCAGCAGCGTGCGCCGGCGCCCGGGGGAGACCGCCAGGGCGATGATCAGCAGGAGCAGGGTGCCGATCGCGCTCAGCACCAGTCCGCGCTTCGTGGCCTCCACCGCCTGCTGGGCTGCCCACAGCTTGCCGGCGTCATAGAACGTGAACTGCGCGAAGTTCGGCGGCAGCGTCACGCCCAGCTGCTCCTGCACCCGGGCCCGCAGATTCTCCGGTATGGCGCCGCTGCTGAGGTCGGGCAGCGTGATCTGTTTGCCGAACAACGTCGGCAGCTGCGCGCTGAGCTCGCGCAGGACCTGGTTGATCACCGGCAGCAGATCGAGCTGGATCCGATCCTCCCGGGCCACGACCAGCGTACTTGTGCCTTCGATCACCGCGACGGCACGCTGATGGGCCCGGCGGTTGATCTCCACCCAGATCCGCTGGAAGCGATCGCTCTGCAGCACGTTGTTCACGGTCCGGCGGACCTGCTCGCGCAGCTGGCCGGTCAGCGGGCCGACGACGAACCCGGCCTGATCGGGAAGCACGGTCCGCAGCCGCTGCTCCACGTCGATCGCCTGGAAGACCTGAGTGGTGGTGTAGTCCGCGACCGCGGCGGCGACCTGCGGATCACGCGGCAACGGCGCCACGGTCGCCACCCATCGGTCGGTGTTCAGCGCGGTGTTCGCCGACCACCAGCCGACCACGCTGGTGACGAGCGCGAACGCGGTGATCGCGATGAGCACGGCGGCGATGATCCGTCGGAGGGCGAGGACCGAGAACGCGCGGCGGCGACGCTGGTCGAGCTGCGCGTTCAGGGCGGACACCTCGGCGCGCAGCCGGTCCAGCTCGCCGGGGTCGGCAGCGGGTTCCGGGGCGGCGTCCGGCGTATCGATCACCGGCGCGGTCGCGTCGGCGGGCACCGGGCCGTCGTCGTGGGCGGCGTACGGGTGCGTTGATCCGGTTGGCGCAGTCATGATTCAGTCCGTTCGCGTGTCCATGGCGGACTTCGTTCCTGGCGTCGGTCATCCCGGGTACGGCCGCGTCGCGGGGCGTACCGCGGCCGGCCGGACCGCTGTGCGTGCCGTGCCGGCGACCAGCGACCCGATGGCCACGCCGAGGATGAAGTTCAGCCCTGCGGTGAACAGCCGTGATCCGAGGTCCTCCCCGGTGACGAACGGCAACAGCATCGCCACCACCGTGGCCAGCACCATCACCCAGCCGAAGAACCGCATCGGCCGGGGCGTGAAGAGGATCAGCAGGTGGACCAGCCCGGTAGCGACCAGGCTGAGGAACGCGGCGCCCAGGGCGTACCACATGGTGTCGGCGTCCCCCCACACGCCGGCGCCCTTGGGGGCGAGCACGGCGACGTCGAACAGGCCACGGCCGACCAGCACGCCGACGATGGCGATCAATGCGGCCACGACCGCGGTGGCCACCCCGCCCGCCCAGAGCTTGCCCGCATTCAGCACCGGTGCCGGCCGGGACTGGGCCGGTTGGTACATCGCGGTCATGGGTCCTCCTCGTGCTCGTGGAGCTTCTGCAGGCGTCGCACCGAGCCTGGTCGATGCGCCCCGGCGGATGCCTCATCCGGCGGGGGTGAACGACCTTCGGTGCCGGAACGGGCAACGGCTTCATTCGCGCGGAATGAGGACCGGACCGGCCGGATGTGGCTGACTGATCACGACTCGGCGATCGCCGTGTGCGGTCTGTCGACGAGAGAGGGGAGTGGCGATGGCGCAGCCGATCCCGGGCTCGCGGGCCGCCGCCGGTGGGCCGCCAAGTCCGGACCCGCGGTACACCGGTCCGGAGATCAGCACGGCCACCGGGTGGGTGGCGTGGGTGCTGCTCGGCGGCATTGTCCTGGTCCTGCTCGGTACCCTGCACGCCGGCCTCGGACTGATCGCCCTGTTCCGGCCGGAGGTGCTGGCCAGCACCCGGTCCGCTGAGGCGATCCCGATCGGGCTCGAGGTGCTCGCGACCATCCACCTGCTGCTCGGCGCCGCCGCGGTGGTGACCGGCGTGGGCCTGTTCCGCGGCGACCGCTGGGCCCGGTTGATCGCCATCCAGCTGGGCTGCCTCGCCTGCATCGTGAACTTCGCACTCATCGCCGTCTATCCGGTGTGGACGGTCATCGCCCTGGCCTTCTCTATCATCGTCGTCTATGCGGTGGCGGTGCACGGCCCGGAGGTCGCCGGTGCACGGGGCGGGACGGGGCGGTGACCGGGACACAGCGGGTGACCGAGTGGATGCCCGGGCTCGGCCTCCTGTCCAGCTACCAGCCCCGCTGGCTGCCCAAGGACCTGATCGCCGGCCTGGTGCTGTCCACCCTGCTGGTGCCGCAGGGCATGGCCTACGCCGAACTCGCCGGGCTGCCGCCGATCACCGGCCTCTACACCACCGTCCTCTGCCTGCTCGGCTACGCGGTGTTCGGCCCGTCCCGGGTGCTGGTGCTGGGGCCGGACTCGTCGCTCGGCCCGATGATCGCCGCCGTGGTCGTCCCGATCGCCGGCTCCGGCGGCGACCCGGCCGTGGCGATCGGCCTGGCGTCCATGCTCGGCCTGATGGTCGGTGTGATGATGACCGTGGCCGGGATCGCCCGGCTGGGCTTCATCGCCGATCTGCTGTCCAAGCCGACCCAGATCGGCTACATGAACGGCCTGGCCCTGACCATTCTGGTCAGCCAGCTGCCGAAGCTGTCCGGCTTCTCGGTGGACGGTGACGGCCTGATCGCGGAGGCGGCCGGCTTCTTCCGCGGGCTGGCCGCCGGTGAGGCGGTGACCGCCGCGGTCGCGGTCGGCGTGGTCACCCTGGCGCTTATCCTGGTGCTGCAGCGCTGGCTGCCCAAGGTGCCCGCGGTGCTGGTTGGCGTGGTCATCTCGATCGCGGCCACCGTGCTGTTCGACCTGGGCGACCGCGGGGTGGATCTGGTCGGGCCGCTGCCGCAGGGCTTCCCGCCGTTCACGTTGCCGCGCGCCTCCTGGGACCAGCTCGGACTGCTGGTGGTGGCCGCGTTCGCCATCACTCTGGTCTCGCTGACCGACACCATCTCCACCGCGTCGTCGTTCGCCGCCCGCGCCGGCCGGCGGGTGAACGGCAACCAGGAGATGATCGGCATCGGCGCGGCGAACATCGCCGCCTCGATGTTCCAGGGCTTCCCGGTCAGCACCAGCGGCTCACGGACCGCCGTGGCCGCACAGTCCGGTGCCCGCACCCAGCTCACCGGTGTGGTCGGTGCGGCGGTCATCCTGCTGATGCTGCTGCTGGCGCCCGGGCTGTTGAAGGATCTGCCGCAACCGGCGCTGGCCGCCGTGGTGATCGCCGCGTCGCTGTCGCTCGCCGACATCCCCGGCACCGTGCAGTTGTGGCAGCGGCGCCGGACCGAGTTCGTCGTGTCGATCACCGCGTTCCTGGGTGTGGCCCTGCTCGGCGTGCTGCCCGGCATCGCGGTCGCGGTGGCTCTGTCGGTGCTCAACGTCTTCCGCCGCGTGTGGTGGCCGTACCAGGCGGTGCTGGGCCGGGCGGCCGGCGTACCGGGGTACCACGACCTGCGCGCATACCCGGAGGCCGAGCGCCTGCCCGGCCTGGTGCTGTTCCGCTTCGACGCCCCGCTGATCTTCGCCAACGCCCGGGTCTTCCAGGAGCAGGTCCGCGCCCTGGCGGCCGCTGAACCGCCGCCGCGCTGGATCGTGGTGGCGGCCGAGCCGATCACCGACGTGGACACCACCGCCGCGGACGTGCTCGAGGAACTCGACAACGATCTCAACGCCCGTGGCATCTCGCTGGTGTTCGCCGAGATGAAGAGCCCGGTCCGCGCCAAGATCGACCGCTATCGGCTGACCCGGACCATCGATCCGGAGCACTTCTTCCCCACGGTGGAGGACGCGGTGGCCGCATACCAGGCGCAGATCGGAGCGCAATGGCGTGCCGGCGCACCCACCGACCGGGTCATCCGGCCGGGATGACGCGTCCCGGCGCCCCCGGTGACCACCATCGCGGCATGACGACCGCGGGTTCGCCCGGTGCCGAGCGCCGGCGTCTGCAGGACGCGGAGGTCGCCGGCTGGCGCCGGTGGGGTCCGTATCTCAGTGAACGGCAGTGGGGGACGGTCCGCGAGGACTACAGCGCCGGCGGCGACGCCTGGAGCTACGTCAGTCATGATCAGGCGCGGTCCCGCGCGTACCGGTGGGGTGAGGACGGCATCGCCGGGTTCAGCGACGACGAACAACGGCTCTGCCTGGCCGTCGCGATGTGGAACGGCCGCGATCCGATCCTCAAGGAACGCATGTTCGGGCTGACTAACGCCGAGGGCAACCACGGCGAGGACGTCAAGGAGTACTACTTCTTCCTGGACGGCACGCCGACGCACTCGTACATGCGGATGCTCTACAAGTACCCGCAGCGCGAGTTCCCGTATGCCGACCTGGTCGCCACCAACGGCGCGCGCGGCCGCGGCGACTTCGAATACGAACTGCTGGACACCGGTGTGTTCGACAGCGACCGCTACTTCGACATCGAGATCGAGTACGCCAAGGACGGCCCGGAGGACGTGCTGCTCCGGATCACCGCGCACAATCGCGGACCGGACGAGGCGCCGTTGCGGCTCCTGCCCACGCTGTGGTTCCGTAACACCTGGTCGTGGGGACCGGCGCAGCGGCCGGAGCTGCGCGAGGTGCGCGGCGTACCCGGCGCCTCCGTGGTGGCCGCCGCCGACGAGCGGCTCGGCGAACGCCGGCTGGTCTGCCTGGGCGAATATCCGCTGCTGTTCACCGAGAACGAGACGAACACCGGACGACTGCCGTACGTCAAGGACGGCATCGACCGGTACGTGGTGCACGGCGAGACCGCGGCGGTGAACCCGGCGGGCACCGGCACCAAGGTCGCGGCCGACGTCGCGCTGACGCTGCCGCCCGGCGGATCGGCCACCGTACGGCTCAAGCTCACCGACCGCGCCGACGCGGACGGCGCCTTGTCCGCGGACGCCTTCGACGAGCTGATCGAGCGGCGGCGCGCCGAGGCCGACGAGTTCTATGCCGAAGTGCTGGCCGCCGACCTGGACGCGGCGACACGGCAGGTGGTGCGCCAGGCGTTCGCCGGGATGCTGTGGAGCAAGCAGTACTTCAACTACGACGTGGAGCAGTGGCTGGTCGAGCACGGGCTGGACCCGCTGGACGCCCGGGGGATCCGCAACGGCGAGTGGTTCCACCTGGCCGCCCGCGACATCATCGCCATGCCGGACACCTGGGAGTACCCGTGGTTCGCCGCCTGGGACCTGGCCTTCCACGCGGTGACCCTGGCCGTGATCGACCTCGATTTCGCCAAGGGCCAGCTGGACCTGCTGCTGAACCGGCGCTACCTGCATCCCAACGGCCAGATCCCGGCGTACGAGTGGAACTTCAGCGACGTCAACCCGCCGGTGCACGCCTGGGCCACCTACCTGGTCTACGAGATGGAGAAGTCGAGCACCGGCCGCGGCGACCGGGCCTGGCTGGAGAACGCGTTCCACAAGCTGTCCAAGAACTTCACCTGGTGGGTGAACCGCAAGGACGCCGACGGCCGCAACGTCTTCCAGGGCGGATTCCTCGGCCTGGACAACATCGGCGTGTTCGACCGCAGCGCCCCGCTGCCCACCGGTGGGCACCTGGACCAGGCGGACGGCACCGCATGGATGGCGCTGTACTGCCAGAACATGCTGCAGATCGCGATCGAGCTCGCCGAGCAGGACCCGGTCTATCTGGAACAGGCACAGACCTTCTTCGAGCATTTCGCCTGGATCGCCGTCGCGGTCAACCGCACCACCGGCAAGGCGGAGACCATGTGGGACGAGGAGGACGGGTTCTTCTACGACCTGCTCCGCCTGCCGGACGGCACCGCCACCCGGATGCGGGTGCGATCGATGGTGGGCCTGCTGCCGCTGGCCGCCGCCACGGTGTTCAGCCCGCAGCTGATCGACCGGTACCCGCAGCTGCTGGCGGAGGCCGAGGACTTCATCGCACGGCACCCCAGCGTGACGTCGGTGCTGTCACCGGGGCGGTTCCGCGGTGCGCGCGGCCACCGCCTGCTGGCGTTCTTCGACGAGCGGCGGCTGCGCCGGGTGCTGGCCCGGCTGCTGGACGAGGGCGAGTTCCTCAGCCGGTACGGCATCCGCTCGTTATCGCGTCACCACGCCGCGGAGCCCTACGTCCTGGACGCCGGCGGGCAGCGGTACGAGGTGTCGTACCTGCCGGCGGAGTCCGACACCGGCATGTTCGGCGGCAACTCCAACTGGCGCGGCCCGATCTGGTTCCCGATGAACGCGCTGATCGTCCGCGCGCTGCTGAACCTGTACGTGTGCTACGGCGACGAGTTCACCGTCGAGTGCCCCACCGGTTCCGGTGTCCGGATGACGCTGTTCGAGGTGGCCCGGGAGATCGCCGACCGGCTGACCGGCATCTTCCGGCCGGACGCCGACGGGCGCCGGCCCTGCTACGGCGGCCAGTGGATCTTCGCCGACGACGAGCACTGGCGCGACCTCGTGACGTTCTCCGAGTACTTCCACGGCGACAACGGCGCCGGCCTCGGCGCGGCGCACCAGACCGGCTGGACCGGCCTGGTCGCGGTGTTCCCGGAATTGTTCGCCGGCGTGACCGGTCAGGACCTGCTCGACGGCGGGCTGTTCGCCGCCCGCCGGGCGCGGTCCGGGACGGACCGGCGATGACCGCCCGGCCGGCCGGCCCGGTCGTCTACGAGGTGGACACCTGGCCGTGGCTGTCCGGGCTCCGGCGGCGCATCGGCGCGGCGGCGACGCTGGCCGACCTGCCGGCCGGGGTGTGGGACGAGCTGGCGCCGCCGGGCACCGACGCGGTCTGGCTGATGGGGGTGTGGGAACGCAGCCCGGCCGGACTGGCCGTCGCCCGGCAGGACAACGCGCTGCAGAACGCCTTCCGTACCGCCCTGCCGGACCTGGCGGACGCCGATGTGGTCGGCTCGCCGTACTGCGTCCGCCGGTACGTGGCCGACGAACGACTGGGCGGACCGGCCGGCCTGGCCGCGGCCCGCGAGGAACTGGCCCGCCGCGGCCTACGGCTGATCCTCGACTACGTCCCGAATCACGTGGCGCCGGACCACCCGGCGGTCCGGGCGCATCCGGACTGGTTCGTGGCCGGCACACCGGCCGAGCTGGCCGCCGAGCCCGCCGCCTGGTCCCGGATCGGCGGGCACATTGTCGCGCGCGGACGCGACCCGTACTTCCCGCCGTGGCCGGACGTGGTGCAGGTCAACGCGTTCCGTCCGCAGGTGCGGCAGGCCACCGCCGAGGTGCTCAACGAGATCCTGGACCAGTGCGACGGGATCCGCTGCGACATGGCGATGCTGCTCACCAACGACGTGTTCGGCAAGACCTGGGGCGCGCACGCCGGCCCGGCACCCGCCGAGGAGTTCTGGCCGGCCGTGATCGGGCGGCTGCGGGAGCGGCACCCGGACGCCGTGCTGATCGCCGAGGCGTACTGGGACATGGAGTGGACGCTGCAGCAGCAGGGTTTCGACTTCTGTTACGACAAGCGGCTGTACGACCGGCTGGTGCACGAGGACGCCGGTGCGGTCCGGATGCATCTGACCGCCGGCCCGGACTATCAGCGGCGGCTGCTGCGGTTCATCGAGAATCATGACGAGCCACGCGCCGCGGCGGCCTTGCCGGGGGGCCGGGACCGCGCGGCGGCGGTCGTCGTGGCCACGCTGCCCGGCGCGACGCTCTGGCACGACGGGCAGTTCGACGGGCGTACGGTGCACCTGCCGGTGTTCCTCGGCCGGTATCCGGCCGAACCGGCCGACCCGGACCTCCGGCGGTTCTACCGGCGGCTGACCGCCGCCGCGGCCGACGTGCGGCGCGGTGACTGGACTTTGCTCGACGTCGGTGGCTGGCCGGACAACCCCACCCACCGCGACGTGCTGGCCTGGGCCTGGCGGGACGACGACCGGGCCGGGCATCTGGTCACGGTGAACCTGAGCGGCCACCCGTCGCAGGGCCGGGTCGCCCTGCCTGGCGACTTCGCGGTCCGCGGTCACCGCTGGCGCCTGACCGACCGGCTGGACGGCCGGGTCTTCGATCGCGACGGTGACGAACTGGCCACCACCGGGCTGTACGTCGATCTGCCACCCTGGGGCGCCCACGTGCTCGCCGTGGAGCCGCACTCATCGTCGTGACGCGGATCGTCGCCCGGGCCGATCGGCTGCAGCGCCGGCACGGCGTGCTGGGATTTCCATACGCGGTGATCCGCAAGTTCCTCGACGACGGCGGCGCCCGGGAGGCCGCGCTGATCACGTACTACGGGTTCCTGAGCATCTTCCCGATTCTGTTGCTCGGCGTCGCCGTCCTGTCCGAGGTGCTGGCGCAGCGGCCCGACCTGCGACAGCAACTGGTCGAGGCGATGGTGCCGCCGGCGCTGGCGGCGGACGTCACGGCCGCCGCCGGCGCGCTGCCCGGCTCCGGGCCGGCCCTGGTCGCCGGCCTGATCGGCCTGGTGTTCTCCGGCACCGGCGTGGTGTTCTCGGCATACCGGACGCTGAACCACGTCGCCGCCGTGCCCTTCCGGTTGCGCAGCGGCCTGGTCAGCTACATCCTGCGGGTGACCGCCGTGCTGGTGCTCATCCTGGCCGGGGCGGTGACCATCGGTGGCCTGACCGTGGTGATCGCGGTGTTCCCCGGTACGCCGCGGGTCCTGGCGACCCTCGGATCCGCGCTGGTGGTCCTGGTCGTGCTGCTGCTGACCGCCCGGGTGCTGCTGGACCGGCCGGCGCCGATGGCGGCGCTCTGGCCGGCCGCGCTGCCCGGCGCGGTCACGGTCACCCTGATGCTGCACCTGGGTGCGGTGCTGCTGCCGGCCCTGGTCCGGCGGGCCGGTGCCGTCTACGGCAGCTTCGCCACCGTGGCTGGCATGTTCACGCTGCTCTACCTGCTGAGCCTGGCCCTGGTGTGCGCGGCCGAGATCGCCGCGGTCCGGCGGGCCCGGCTGTGGCCTCGCTCCGTGGACGGCGGCCGGCCCACCGAGGCCGACGCCCGGGCGCTCACGCTGCTGGCCAGGGAGCGGGAGCTGCTGCCCGGCCAGCGGATCGAGTCGCGGCTGTGGCCCGGACCGGACGAGGGGTGACGGACTCACCCCGCTTGCGCGGCCGGCTCGCTGGGCGCCGTCGCCGCGACCGCCCGGGTGCCCGGCAGGAAGAACGCCGCCACCAGGCCGATCAGGCCGATCGCCGCCACCACGATCATCGCGAGCATGTAGGCCCGCTCCGGCGTCCGGGTCAGATCGGCGACCAGGATGGTGCCGGCGATCGCGGCGCCGAGCGACGAGCCCAGGTTGGAGACGCTGCGGGACAGCCCGGAGATCTCGCCCTGGCGTTCGTCGGGGAAGGCCGACTGCACGATGTTCACCGACGGGGTGAGCATGGCCCCGATCCCGAGGCCGATCAGGAAGAGCCCGGGCAGGTAGGCCCAGAAGCCCTCCGCGATCTCGAGCACCCCGATGAACAGCGCGATGCCGGCGATGGTGAGCCCGAAGCCGGCCATGATCAGGGTGCGCTGGGCGCGGCGGTGCGCGAGGCGCTCGGCGGCGAGGGACGAGAGCAGCAGGCCGGCCGTGGCAGCGGTCAGGATCAGGCCGGTCTGGATGGCGTTGTAGCCGCGGACCACCTGCAGGAAGGCGGAGACGACGAACGACACCCCCATCAGCACCAGCCATTGGATGTTCTGGGTGAGCAGGCCGATGTTCGAGGTCCGGCTGCGGAACAACGTCGGCGACAACAGCGCCTCCCGGCCCGCGCGTTCCCGGGACCGCACCCACAGGAAGAACCAGGCCAGGATCAGGGCGCCGGCCAGCATCAGCCCGGCGGCCAGCCAGCCGTTGTCGTCGGTGGCCAGGATGCCCATGACGAGCAGGACCAGTCCGATGGCCGACAGGACGGCGCCGACGGTGTCGAACGGGCGGGTCGGATCGGGCGGGAGCGGGTCGCGGACGTCGCGCCGGCTGAGCACCACGATCAGGACGATGACCAGCGCCTGGAAGATGAAGGCGGCGCGCCAGCTGATCGCCGTCGCGATGAGCCCGCCGATCAGCGGTCCGGTGGCCGCGCCGATCCCGCCCATCCCGTTGATCCGGCCGAAGGCGCGGGCCCGCGAGCCGACGTCGGCGAACAGCAGGGTGGTCAGGATGTAGACCGGCGGGATCAGCAGGGCGGTGCCGATGCCCTCCAGGAGGGAGTTGCCCACGATCAGCAGGGGCAGGCCCGGGGCGACGGCGCTGAGCAGGGCGCCGACCCCGTATATCGCCAGGCCCACGTTGAGGCACCGCTTGCGGCCGTAGCGGTCGGTCAGCTTGCCGCCCGGGATCATCAGCGCCGCCATCACCAGCAGGAACAGTGTGATCGCGAGCTGAATACCCTGGACCGTGGTGTTCAGGTCCTGGCTCATGTCGTTGATCATCACGTTCATGTTCGAGCCGGCGAAGCTGCAGATGAACTGGGCCAGCGCGAGCGGGACCAGGACCCGCCGGGTGGCGTTCTGAGACATGCCGCACCTGCTTCCGATTCCGGGGGCCGGGCTCCACAACGCAGACTCCGTCGCGCCGGCCGGGAGGGCATCATCCGCCGCGCATGATGCGTTACCGGCGCCCCGGGCCGGAGGCTGGCCGGCATGACCGGCTATCCGCTTATTGCCGACCACGGCCTCATCGGCGACCTGCAGACCGCCGCCCTGATCAGCACCGACGGAGCCGTCGACTGGTTCTGTGCGCCGCGGTTCGACTCGCCCAGTATCTTCGGGTCCCTGCTCGACGCCGACAACGGCGGCCACTTCTCGGTCCGGCCGGCCGCCGGCGCCTTCACCACCCGGCAGCTCTACTTCCCGGACACCGCGATCCTGGTGACCCGGTTCCTGACCGAGGCGGGCGTCGGCGAGGTGGTCGATTTCATGCCGGTCGTCGGCGACACCGCGACGACCGTGCACCGCCTGGTCCGCATGGTCCGGTGCGTCCGCGGCGAGATGACCTTCGTGGTCGACATCGCGCCCCGGTTCGACTACGGCCGGGAACCCCACGAGGTCCGGCTCACCGACGACGGCGCGGTCTTCCAGGGCGAGCGTACGGCGATGACCGCCTGCCTGGTCCGCGAGCCGGACGACGAGCGGATGGCGCGGAGCCGGGTGGACGACCCGGGTGACGTCCACGCGGAACTGCGGCTGACCGCCGGGCAGATGCGCGGTGTGGTGCTGGAGACCGGGTCGGCCGGCCCGCCGCGGCAGGTCCGGGTGGCCGAGGCACGGCGGCTGTTCGACGAGACGGCCGGCTTCTGGTCCGCCTGGCTGAGCCGGTGCACCTATACCGGCCGGTGGCGGGAGGCGGTGAACCGCTCGGCAATCACCCTCAAGCTGATGACGTACGCTCCGACCGGCGCGCTGGTCGCAGCGCCGACCGCGGCCCTGCCCGAGCAGATCGGCGGCGAGCGCAACTGGGACTACCGCTACACCTGGGTCCGGGACGCGTCGTTCTCGGTGTATTCGCTGCTCGGCCTCGGGTTCACCGACGAGGCCGCGGCGTTCGGCCGATGGCTGCGCGACCGGGTCGAGGAGGATTACGACAAGAACGGCAGCGGCCCGCTGAAGATCATGTATCGGGTGGACGGATCCTCCGACCTGTTCGAGGAGACGCTCGACCACTGGTCCGGCTACCGCGGCTCGGCCCCGGTGCGGATCGGCAACGGCGCGGCGGACCAGTTGCAGCTGGACATCTACGGCGAGGCGCTGGACAGCATCTACGTCGCCGACCGGCACGGCCTGCGGAGCGGTCATCACGGCTGGCTGCGACTGTGCGATCTGCTCGACTGGGTCACCGAGAACTGGGACCAGCCGGAGGAGGGCATCTGGGAGACCCGGGGCGGCCGGCAGGACTTCACGTACGGCCGGTTGATGTGCTGGGTCGCGCTGGACCGCGGCGTCCGGCTGGCCACCGAGCACGGGCGCCCGGCCCCGCTCGAGCGCTGGCAGCGGGAACGGGACGCCATCTACCGGCAGATCATGGATCGGGGCTGGAGCTCGTCACGGCAGGCGTTCCGGCAGCACTACCGCACCGACGTGCTGGACTCGTCGCTGCTGCGGATGCCGACGGTCGGCTTCATCACGCCGACCGATCCGATGTGGCTCTCCACCCTGAGCGCCATGGACGCCGAACTCGTCACCGACAGCCTGGTCTACCGGTACGACCCCGCCGCCTCTCCGGACGGCCTGCGCGGCGAAGAAGGCACGTTCTCGCTGTGCACGTTCTCGTACGTCAACGCGCTGGCCCGCGCCGGCCGGCTGGAGCAGGCCCGGCTGACCTTCGAGAAGATGCTGACCTACGCCAACCACCTCGGCCTGTACTCCGAGGAGATCGGGCTGACCGGCGAGCAGATCGGCAACTTCCCGCAGGCGTTCACGCACCTGGCCCTGATCGACGCGGCCATCGTGCTGAACCGCCGGCTCGACCGGATGACGCCCGGTGCGTCCGCACCCGAAGCCGCCGAAGACCCGCCAGACCGCTCGTTCATCCGCATGGGGTGAGCCGGTTCCGGCCGGGCGCCGTGACCATGTGACATGCAGTGCCCTGTCCGCACGTATCCGTCCACCTGAAGGGAACCGCGATGGCCGGGAGTGGAAGAGCCTGGGCCGGCTGGATCTCCTTCGCCGGCACGATGCTCGGATTGATCGGTGCGCTCAACATCTTCCAGGGCATCCTGGCCCTGATCTCGGACGAAAAGACGGTGGTCGTCTCCGAGAACATCGTGATCGGCAACCTGACCACGTGGGGATGGACCACGCTGCTGTCCGGCGTGCTGCTGATGGCGATCGGTGGCGGCCTGTTCAGCGGTCGCACCTGGGCCCGGATCGCCGCGGTCGTGGTGGTCATGCTCCACGCCACGTCGCAGATCGCCTGGCTCGGCGCCTATCCGATCTGGGCGCTCATGATGATCAGCCTGGACACGGTCGTGCTGTTCGCGCTCACCGCCCGCTGGTCGGCGGCGAGCGAGGACCTGACGCGTTACCGCGAATCGCCGGGCGACCGTGCCGCGGAGGACAGCGCCGGGCGCGTGGCACGCGACGCGCCGGCCTATCTGCCGCGGGTCGGGTGATCAGTCCGCCGGCGGCACGACGGTCGAACGACCGCGCCAGGGACTGGAAGAGCGGGTAACCGCAGAGCACCCCGAGCCCGACCGCCGGCATCGAGCCGACCGCCCGGGTTCCAGCGCCACCACCCAGGCGGGCGGGTCCGGACCCGCCTCACCACGCACCACGCCGGGGTGACGCCGACTGTCGCGCGACGACCGCCGGGAGCGCTCACCCGGGCGGGTGAGGCCGGTGCGCCGCCCGATTGCCAGGCTGGAGCCGGGTCGGTGACGGCGGTCCGCGGGAGGGATGACATGTCCAGGACAGCGGTGCAGGATCGTGCCGGGTGCCCGGTGTGCGCCGGCGGGGACGCCTGATGGCCGGACTCGGGACACACCCGGAAACAGACCGGGCCGCCGGCCGCGGGGTGCTGCTGGCCGCCTGTGTGTCGGCGCTGGTGGTCAACGCGAACACGTCCGCGGTGACGATCCTGCTGCCGGCGATCAGCGAGGACGTGGGTGCACCGGTGTCCCAGCTGCAGTGGGCGGTGACCGGGTACATGCTCGTCGGCGCCGCGGTCATCGTGACCGCCGGCGCCCTCGGCGACGTCGTCGGACGGCGGCGGATCTTCTTGGGCGGTCTGGTCCTGTTCACCGCCTCGTGCGTGCTCATCGCCCTGTCCGGCAGCGGCGCCGGGGTGATCGCCGGCCGGATGGTGCAGGGCGCGGCCGGATCCACCATTCTGGCGTGCGGCATGAGCCTGTTGTCCGTCGCCTCGTCCGGCGCCGGCCAGATGCGCGCCATCACGTTGTGGGGCGCGGCGTCCGCGGTGGGCGCCGCCGCGGGACCGCTGGTCGGCGGCCTCCTCGCGGAAACCACCGGCTGGCAGGGGCTCTTCTGGATCGACGCCGCCATCGCCGCCGCCTGCATCCCCTGACCCTGCGGACCGTCGCGGAATCGCGCGACCCCGACCGCCCGCGCTCGATCGACGTGCTGGGCACCGTGCTCATCGCGGTCGCCCTGGTCCCGCTCGTGCTGGCGCTCAGCGAGGGCGCCGACTGGGGCTGGGCGTCGCTGCCGACGATCACCTGCCTGGTGATCGCGGGACTCGGAGCGGCCGGGTTCGTGGCCGCCGAACGGCGGGCCGCCGCGCCGCTGGTCGACCTGCGGCTGCTCCGCAACCGGGTGGTGGTCGGTGCGACCATCGCGATCCTGCTGGTCGCCGGCGCGATCAACGCCCTGATGTACATCCTCAGCCTGTACTTCCAGGACCCGGCCGGATTCGGCATGAGCCCGCTGCAGGCCGGCTTCGCCACGCTGCCGGCCGGCCGCCGCCGCGATGATCGCCATCACCCCGCTGATCACGCCGCTGGCCGTGCGGATCGGCTCACGGCAGGCGGTGGCCGTCGGCTTCGGTCTCGCCACGCTCGGCTGCGTGGCCCTGATGTTCGTCACCGCGTCGTGGGGCTACGCCGCCTTCGTGCTGCCGCTCGCCGTCATCGCGATCGGCCTGGGACTGTCCAACGGGCCGGCATCGTCGGCGTCCACCGCCGCCGTCGCCCCGGCGGAGGTTGGGCAGGCGTCGGGTATCTCCAACATGGCCCGCTACGTGGGCGGGTCGCTGGCCGTCGCCGCCGTCGCCACCGTGTCCACCGCGGTGTCGGCGGCCCGCACCGCCGAGGGCGCCCCGGCCGCCGACGCGCTGGCGGCCGGCCTGTCCGGCTCGGCGCTGCTCCTGGCCGTCATGGCCGGGGCGGGTATCGCCCTCGCCCTGCTGATGGGGCGGCACCGCGGCGAGAAGCCCCGGGCCATCCACCTGTCCGCCGCCGCGGCCGGGACCAGCCACACCATTCCGACACAGCCGACGGCGAGTCGCTGAGGCAGGCGCCGCGCCGGCGGGGGAGGTGCTCGCACCATGACGACCAGCCCGTTCACCACCAAGGACTACGTACGCCGGATGGAGCGTGCGGTCGCGCAGGCCACCGAAGCCGGGCTCACCGGTGTCCTGGTGACACCCGGACCCGACCTCACCTACTTCACCGGTTATCAGCCCACCGCCATCACCGGGCGGATCACCCTGCTGGTCCTGGACGCCGACCGGGAACCGGTGATGCTGGTGCCGGTCCTGGAACGGCCCGACGCCGAGCCGGCCCCCGGTGCGGCCGCCGTCTCGCTGGTCGACTGGGCCGACGGGGACGACCCCTACGCCGCTGTCGCGTCGCTGCTCGATCCGCTCGGCCACTATGCGATTTCCGACTCCGCCTGGGCGATGCACCTGCTCGGCCTGCAACGGTCGGTGCCGGGTTCCCGGTACAGCTCGATGACCGCCGCCCTGCCGATGCTGCGCGCGGTCAAGGATCCGGACGAAGTGGACCGGCTGGCGACCGCCGGCGCGGCCGCGGACGCGGCGTACGGGCAGATCGTCGGTGTGCGCTTCGCCGGACGCAGCGAGCGCGAGATCGGCGCCGACCTGGCCGGTTTCCTCCGCCAGCACGGTCACTCCCAGGTCGACTTCACCATCGTCGGTTCCGGACCCAACGGCGCCAACCCGCATCACGAGATGGGTGAGCGGATCGTGCAGGACGGGGACATGGTGATCCTGGACTTCGGCGGTCTGTGCCGGGGGTACGGATCCGACACCACCCGGACCGTGCACGTCGGCCCGCCGACCGACGAGGAACGCGAGGTCTTCGAGGTGGTGCGCCGGGCCCAGCAGGCGGCCTTCGAGGCGGTCCGGCCGGGCGTCGCGTGCCAGGAGATCGACCGGGTGG
Source organism: Actinoplanes sp. (assembly GCA_035685405.1). Taxonomy (GTDB): domain Bacteria; phylum Actinomycetota; class Actinomycetes; order Mycobacteriales; family Micromonosporaceae; genus Actinoplanes. Next base: position 17,247 of record DASSAL010000338.1, read on the forward strand.
CGCGGCAGGTGATCAGCGACGCCGGCTACGGCGAGTACTTCATCCACCGCACCGGGCACGGCATCGGCCTGACCACGCATGAGCCGCCGTACATGGTCGAGGGTGAAGGGCGGCCGCTGGTGCCGGGCATGTGCTTCTCCATCGAACCCGGTGTCTACCTGCCCGGCCGGTTCGGGGTCCGGATCGAGGACATCGTCACGGTGACCGAGGACGGCGGGCGGCGCCTCAACAACACCGCGCGTGAGATGCACATCGTCGCGTGACGTGCCACGGGCGGCGGCATCGTCGTCGATGCCGCCGCCCGTGGGGGTCAGCGAGCGCCGTACCGCTGCAGGAACAACGCCTCGGCCAGCGCCATCCCGGCGATCTCGTCGGGATGGACGCTCTCGTTCGGTGCGTGCATGCGGCAGAGCGGATCCTCGACGCCGATCAGGATGATCTCGGCGTCCGGGTAGGTGTCGGCGAACACGTTGCACAGCGGGATCGACCCACCCTGGCCCAGCTCGGTCATCGGGCGGCCGAAGGCGTCGCGCATGGCGTCGGCCAGCGCGGCGTACGCCGGTCCTCCGGTCCGGGCCCGGAACGGGTGACCCACCGCTTCCTGCTCGACCGTCACCCGTACGACGCCCCACGGCGCCACCGCGTGCAGCTGCCCGGCCAACGCGTCGTACGCCTTGTCCGGGTCCATCCCGGGCGGGATGCGCAGGTTCAGCCGGGCCCGCGCGTGCGGCTGGATGGCCGCGGCGGAGCCGACCACCGGCGGGCAGTCGATGCCCAGCACCGTGATCGCCGGCCGTGCCCAGATCATGTCCGACACGGTGCCGTCGCCGAGCAGGGACACCCCGTCGAGCAGCCCGGCGTCCGCCCGGAACCGGTCGGCGGGGTACTCCTCGCCGTGCCACGTCTGCGTAGCGTCCAGGCCGTTGACGGTGGTGTTGCCGGCCCGGTCGCGCAGCGTCGCCAGCATCTGCACCAGAGCGGCGAGCGCATCCGGCGCCGGCCCGCCGAACATGCCCGAATGCACTTCCGAGCCGAGCGCCTCGACACCGACCACCACGTTCACCATGCCCCGCAGGCTCACCGTGGCGGCCGGCACGCCGACCGCCGCATTGCCGGTGTCGCACACCAGGATGGCGTCGGCACGCAGCAGGTCGGCGTTGCGCGGAACGAAGTCCTCCAGCCCGCCGGTGCCCTGTTCCTCGGAACCCTCCACGATGAGCTTCAGGTTCACCGGCACCTGGTCGCCGAGTGCCCGCAGCGCCGTCAGATGCATGACGATGTTGCCCTTGCAGTCGGCGGCGCCGCGGCCGTACCACCGGCCGTCCACTTTGGTCAAGGCGAACGGCGGCGTGTGCCAGGCGGCGTCGTCGAGCGGTGGCTGGACGTCGTAGTGCGCGTACAGCAGGACCGTGGGCGCGCCTGGATCCGCGGCCGGCCGCGCACCGTAGACCGCCCGGCTGCCATCGGCGGTTTCCGCCAGTCGCAGGTCGGTGAACCCGACCTGCGCGAACCGGTCCACCACCCACTGCGCCGCCCGCTCACACTCCTCCGGCGGGAACTGGCGCGGGTCGGCGACCGAGCGGATGGCGACGAGCTCCGCCAGATCGGTGCGCGCCTGTCCGATCAGGCCGGTGATGCGATCCCGGAGGTCCATCCCGGCTCACCCCTGCACCACGGTGTCGGCGTACTTGAGGAACTCCACGGTTTCGGTGAAGTCTTCCAGTTCGGTCGGGCAGTAGACCTTGATGGCCAGCAACTGCCCCTTGAGCGCGTTGTTGTCGGCGATGACGGGTCGGATGCCGGGGCCGGCGGCGCCGTTGGTGAGCGTGCCGTACGGGATGCTGCGCCGCAGACCGCTACCCGGGTCGTCGCAGAGCGCGCCCCCGTCGTCGCCGAGCACCCGGACGATCTGGTCCTTGGACGGGGCGCGCAGGCCGTTCGCGGACAGCTCGGCGATGTACTGGTCGGCCTTCTCGTCGGCCTGGGCGTCCGAACGCGCCGAGCCGAACGCGAACAGGGCCACGCCGGTGAGCAGCAGGAAGATCACCCCGAGCACGATGTACGTGGTCCGGCGGGTCCGGTCCGCGTCGTTGACGGTGGCTCTCATGACGCCGGCACCTCCTCGGGGTCCGCCGTCCGCCAGGACGGCTTGCGCAGCCGGTAGAACAGGTAGGGGACGAGCAGTCCGAGACCGAGCGCGCCGCCGCCCACGATCAGCAGATAGACCCAGATGTTGCCGGAACCGAACTGCGACGGCGGGACGAAGCCGATCAGGAGTGCTGCCAGCGAGGCGGCGAAGCCCACGCCGCACAGTCCGACCAGCATCGGGGCGCGGTATCCGCGGGGGTGGTCGGGCTGCTGGCGGCGCAGCCGGACGGCGGCGACGAACATCAGCAGGTACATGATCAGGTAGACCTGTGTGGTGATCACCGAGAAGATCCAGTACGCGCTCGAGACATCCGGGATGAGCGCGTATCCCAGCGCGATGACCGTGGTGACCAGGCCCTGGGTGACCAGGATGTTCTGCTGCACGCCGTGCTTGTTCAGGCGCTGCAGGTACGGCGGCAGGTAACCCTCCTGCCGGGAGATCAGCAGCAGGCCCCTCGACGGTCCGGCGAGCCAGGTCAGCATGCCGCCCAGCGACGCCGCGACCAGCATGATCCCGATGATCGGGGTGAGCCACTGGGTGCCGAACTCGGCGAACACCGCGTCGAACGCCTGCATGATGCCGGCGGTCAGGGAGAGCTGCTCGGCTGGCACGATCCAGCTGATCGCCAGCGCGGGCGGGATGAAGATCAGCAGCACCAGGCCCATCGCCAGGAACATCGCCTTGGGGAACTGCTTGCCGGGGTCCCGCAGCGAGGACACGTGCACCGCGTTCATCTCCATGCCGGAGTACGACAGGAAGTTGTTCACGATCAGCACCAGGCTGGCCAGCCCGGCCCACGCCGGCAGCAGGTGGTCGGCGGTCATCGGCGCGGCCGACTCGTTGCCCTGGCCGAGGAAGACGACGCCGAGGGTGACCAGCAGCACGCCGGGAACCAGGGTTCCGATGATCAGGCCGCCGCTGGCCAGCCCGGCCACCCCCTTGGTGCCGCGGGAGGACACCCACACCCCGGTCCAGTAGCACACCACGATGACGATCGCGGTCCAGACGCCGCTGGACGCCAGGTCCGGGTTGATGACGTAGGCCAGGGGTGGCCGCCACGAAGCCGAGCAGGCTCGGGTAGTAGAACACCGTCATGGCGAACTGGCACCACACGGCCCAGGAAGCCCATCGGCTTGGAGATGCCCTCGCTGACCCACCGGTACACGCCGCCACTCCAGCCGGAGGCCAGTTCGGCGGAGACCAGCGAGGTCGGGAGCAGGAACACCAGCGCCGGGACAAGGTAGAGGAAGACGGCCGCAAGCCCGTACATGGCCATGGTCGGCGACGGGCGCAGGCTCGCCACCGAACTGGTCGTCATGAGGGCCAGCGCGACCCAGGAGATGTAGGCGACCGCGGGCGCCCGGGCGCCCGCCGCGGCCCGCGCGTCGGTCGGCTGGGCCGATCCGCTCGCGGGGACGTCCATTGTGCTCACGATGGTTCCTCCGATGACCTGGTGGGGCCACACTGATGGAGCCATGGTTGGGGAACCGCCGCGGGGCGGTTCATCCCCGCGGGACGAGATCGGCCGTCAGAACGGCGTCGGGATGTACCGCAGCGGCATGGCCGGCTCCCGGTACCCGTTGGCCTTCTGCCGCTTCGGCAGGGTCACGTTCCGGTGCGCCAACGGCTCGTACGGGATGCTGCTGAGCAGATGCGTGATGATGTTGAGCCGGCCGCGCTTCTTGTCGTCGGTGTGGGCGACGTACCACGGCGCCCAGGCGGTGTCCGTGGCCTGGAGCATCTCATCGCGGCACCGGGAGTAGTCGTACCACCGGCTGTAGGACTTGAGGTCCAGATCGGACAGCTTCCACACCTTGCGCCGGTCGTCGATGCGGCTCTGCAGGCGCCGCGTCTGCTCCTCGGCACTGACCTCCAGCCAGTACTTGAGCAGGATCACCCCGGAGTTCACGATGGCGCGTTCCACGTCCGGCGCGGCCTGGAGGAACTCCTTCGCCTGCGCCTCGGTGCAGAAGCCCATCACCCGCTCGACCCCGGCGCGGTTGTACCAGCTGCGGTCGAAGATCACCACGTCGCCGGCGCCCGGCAGATGCGGCACGTACCGCTGCAGGTACATCTGGGACCGTTCGCGCGGGGTCGGTGCGGGCAGCGCGACCACCCGGAACACCCGGGGGCTCACCCGCTCGGTGATCGCCTTGATCGTGCCGCCCTTGCCGGCGGTGTCCCGGCCCTCGAACAGGACGCAGACCTTGGCGCCGGTGGACTTCACCCACTCCTGCAACGCGACCAGTTCACCGTGCAGCCGGCGCAGCTCGCGCTGGTACTCCCGGTTCTTCATCCGCGGGCGTGGCCGGGCGCCGTCGCCGTCAACGGCCGGAAGATCGGCGGGCGGCTGCGCGACGGACACCGCGTGCTTGTGCTTGGCCATGGCGTGCTCCTCGGCGCTCAGGTGGACAGCGGTGACGTACGGTCCGGAACCGCCGTGCGCGCGCGGTCCGGCGTGACGGCCGTCAGCGGATCGATAGGCACGTTCGGTACCCGCGTCCGGCGAATCAGCTTGGCCACTTCGACCACCACCGGCAGCGCCAGGGCGAGAGCCAGGCAGATCAGCCATTGCGGACCGGTCAGCGGCTGGGTCAGCAGGCTGTGTTGCAGGAAGTCCACCCGGGTGGCCAGCACCAGCAGAGCGACCGGAATCAGGCCGATGGCGGCGGCCTTGAGGATCGGCGGCAGCAGCCCGCTGGCCGGGTCCCGGCGGTTGGTGATCGCGTTGCCCACCGTGCCCAGCCCGAGCACCACGAAGGCCATCGTCATGGCGGCGCTGGGCGCATCGGTGCGCGGCTCGTCCGGACCGGCGACCAGCGGCACGATCGCGGCCCCGAACAGCACCACGGCGTAGAGCAGCCAGAACAGCACCGCCCGCGGGTTGGTGATCGGTACCGCCGGATCACGCGGCGGCCGGTGCATGACCTGCGGATCGCCGGGGTCCACGGCAATGATGATCACGCCGATCGCGGTGGCGAAGAAGAACAGGTAGAGCACCATCGACGGGGTCAGCGCCACGCCCTGATTGATGTTGAACGCGGTGGCCGCCACGAACAGCAGCACCAGCGCGAGCAGCTGGGTCATCTGGTAGCGCACGTACGCGATGATCTTGTCGTACACCCGGCGGCCGATCTCCACCGCGCGCACCAGGGTGCCGAAGTTGTCGTCGGTGAGGATCATGCGGGCGGCCTGCTTCGTGACCTCGCTGCCGCTGCCCATGGCGACGCCGATGTCCGCCTGTTTCAACGCCGCCGCGTCGTTCACGGCGTCCCCGGTCATCGCGACGATCTGGCCCTGCTGCTGCATCGTACGGGCCAGGCGCAGCTTGTCCTCGGGTGACACCCGGCCGAACACGTGCAGCTCGGGCAACCGCCGGGTGAGCTCCTCGTCGGACAGCTGCTGCAGCTCGGCGCCGCTGATCGCACCCGGGCCGAGTCCCAGCATGGCGGCGATGGCCTGGGCCGTGACGGCATGGTCGCCGGTGATCATCCGGACGTCGATGCCGGCCCCCAGCGCGGTGCGGACCGCGTCGTGCGCCTCGGCGCGGAGCGGGTCGATGATGCCGACCATGCCCACGAAACCCAGGTCGCCGACGAGCGCCATCGGATCGCTGGTCACCGTGGGCACGTCCGCGGGATCGATGATCCGGGCCGCGAACGCGAGCACCCGCAGGCCCTGTGCGCCCATCCGCCGGTTCGCGGCTTCGATCGCGTCGCGGGCGGCGTCCAGCGGTACCTGCATGTCGCTCAGCGGCCCGCCGGCCCGGCTGCAGCGCGCCAGCACCACGTCCGGCGCGCCCTTGACCAGCTCGATGACCCGCTCTGCGCCGTCCACCGCGTACCGGTGGAAGGTGGCCATGAACTTGTAGTCGGAGTCGAACGGCACCTCGGCCAGCCGTGGGTAGGCCCGGCGGGTCTCCCCGGCGTCGACCCCGAGCTTGGCCGCCAGCACGACCAGCGCCGCCTCGGTGGGGTCGCCGATGACCGTCCCGTCGTCCGCCACCGTGGCGTCGCTGTCGAGCACCAGACCCAGCGCCAACCGGGTGAAGTCGGGCACCGGCGCGCCGGCCACCGAGGTGATGGCGCCGGTCTTGCGATAGCCCTCGCCCGCCACGGTGAACCAGGTGCCCGCCGTGTAGAGCGTCGAGACCATCATCTGGTTCATGGTGAGGGTGCCGGTCTTGTCGGTGTTGATGGCACTCGTCGCGCCGAGCGTCTCGACGTCCGTGAGGTTCTTGACGATGGCGCGCGCCGAGGCGAGGTTCTTCGCGCCGTAGGACAGCAGCCCGGCGACGAAGGCCGGCAGCCCGGTCGGGATGGCCGAGATCGCCATCGCCGTGCCCAGCAGAAGCAGCTGGTCCAGCGCCAGGCCACGGACCCAGCCGACCACGACGATGAACGCGACCGCGGTCCAGGCGATGATGGCGAGCACCTTGGTCAGCGTGTCCAGTTCCCGCTGCAGCGGTGACCGGGTCCGCTGCACCTGGGTGAGCATGGTGGCGATTCGGCCCATCTCGGTCTGCATGCCGGTCGCCGTGACCGCCATCGTCGCCGTGCCGCGGGTCACCGAGGTGTTCTGGAACAGCATGTTGGACCGGTCGCCGAGCGCCACGTCGCCCGGCGGGAGTACCCGCGCGTCCTTGGCCACCGGGGCGCTCTCGCCGGTCAGCGCCGCCTCCTGGGTCTCCAGCGTGGCCGAGCGCAGCACGCGCCCGTCCGCCGGGACGAGATCGCCGGCCTCCAGGTGCACGACGTCGCCGGGCACCAGCTCCACCGCCGGCAGCACCAGGGGTTGACCGTCGCGGACCACCCGGGCCTCCGGCACCTGCATCTTGGCCAGCGCGTCCACGCTGGCCCGTGCGGCGAGTTCCTGGCGGGCGCCGAGCACGATGTTGAGCAGCACCAGCAGCGCCACGATCACGGCGGTCGAGATCTCGCCGATGACGATCGCGGCGGCCACCACGATGACCAGCATGATGTTCATCGGATCGCGCAGCTGCTGCAGCGCCACCGCCCAGGGCGACGGAGGCTTGTCCTCGGCGATGCGGTTCGGGCCGTGCCGGTTGAGCAGGTCGGCCGCCGCCTCGGAGGTCAACCCGCGCTCGGCGTCGGTGCCGAGCGCCGTCACCACCTCGGCCGGCGTGCAGGCGTACCACGGTGGGCGCCCGCTGTCGGCGGCGGACGGCTGCTGATGGATCGTGCTGGTCGCTTCGGCCATCGCGCGCTCCCCGGGGTGCGGGCAGGACAATCCCACCCGGCGTACCGAACCACCGTCACGCGTCGCCGACCCGCACCCCTCACCCGGTGGGGATGGTTTCGGTCCGGAGCGACGGCCCGGGTTCGCCATCATGGCGCGGCTTCATTCGCGCGGAATGAGGACCACGCGCGATTCCCATGGCTGACTGGTGCGTGACGCCGCGACCGCAACGCAGCGGCGCGGGCCGTCCGGCGGGCCTCGCCGCGCGGCGGAGCACCGGTTCGGCACCGAACGGCGGTTCAGCACCGAAAGGATGTGTACGGATCATGGCAACACTCGTCGCCATCGGGTATCCCGACGAGACCACCGCGACGGCCGCGTCGCTGGAGGCGCAGCGGCTCAGCAAGGACCTCATCCTCCAACCGGACGCGATCGCGGCGATCATCCGCGATCGGGAGGGCAAGTTCCACGTCACCACCAACCACCACGCGGTGGGCGAGGGCGCGACCTGGGGGATGTTCTGGGGGCTGCTGTTCGGCATCCTGTTCTTCATCCCGTTCCTCGGCATGGCCGTCGGCGCGGGACTCGGCGCCCTGATGGGCAAGATGACCAAGGGGGCCATCAACAAGGAGTTCCAGGACCAGGTGCGCGACATGCTGCAGCCGGGCACCTCGGCCCTGTTCCTCGTGGTCGAGCACGCCACCCCCGACAAGGCGGTCGAGGCGCTGTCGCGGTACGGCGGCACCGTGCTCAAGTCGTCGCTGCCCAAGGACACCGAGGCGAAGCTGCAGGAAGCGCTGCACAGCGGCGAGGCCACGGAAGAGATCAAGGAATCCACCGAGGCGACGGCGTAGCCCCATCCACATCCACCGACGCGACACCGGCCCGTCCAGGCGGGCCGGTGTCGTTGTCTGCGGAATCGTTCATCCCGTGGAGATGACGTGCCCGGCCGCGGCGCCCGGCCATCCTTCCGCCATGCGAAAGATGTCAACCTGGCTTGCCGTCGTGGCCATCGCCGGCCTGTTCGGTGTCGCCGCCTGCAGCACCGACCAGCCCGCGGTCTGCGACAGCCTCGCCGAAGTGCAGAACACCGCCGGCCACATCCGCAACGCCAACGTGTCGGAGAACGGCGTCACGCAGCTCCAGACCGACCTGCAGCAGCTGCGGCCGGAGCTGCAGCAGCTGTACAGCGACGCGCAGGCGCAGTTCGCCACCGAGCTCGACGCGGTGCGGGCCGCTGCGAACCAGTTCTCGGCCAGCGTCGCCGCCGCGCGCGCCGCGCCCGATGCCGCCGCGCTGTCCGCCGTGCGGACCTCCGTGACGGCACTGCAGCAGAGCGTCCAGACGCTCGCCGGGGCCATGTCGGGCACCTGTTGAACGGGGTCCGTACCCGGCCATGGCGCATCCCGGCGCTTGATCCGAGGAGGGAGACATGCGGACTCGGCGGACGCCGTGGCGGCAGAACGAACTCCGGCGCACTTCGGACCGCATCGAGGCGTGGTGCACCTTCCTGGTGGTGATGACGGCGCTTCTGGTCGTCCCGTGGACCGCGTGGTGGTGCGCCCAGCAGCTGTACCGCGATGCGGCGCAGGCGGAGGCCCGTGAGCGGCAGCAGCGCCTTCCGGCGGTCGCCGTGTTGCTGGAGGCGCCGTCCGGGCAGTATGCCCAGGCCGGTGACGCGGAATCGCCGCCCACCGTGCCGGTCCGGGCGACCTGGATCGGTCCGGACGGCGTGACCCGGACGGGCACCGTGGTGGCCGACGCCGACGAGCGGGCGGGCGGCCACGTCCCGATCTGGGTGGATCAGCACGGCGAGCTGACCGGGCCGCCCCGATCGCGCACCCCGGTCCTGACCGCGGTGCTGGTGGCACTGCTGGTGGCCGCTGGGCTGACCGGTGGCTTCACCGGCGTGCACCGCATCGTCGTCTGGCGCCTGGACCGCCGGCGCATGCGCGACTGGCAGGCCGAGTGGCTGGTCGTCGAGCCACGCTGGACGAATCGGTGATCCGCTCCACCGTCCGACGCCGGCTCGCGTGGCCGGCGGCGACCGGACGAGGAGCCCGCCGGGCTGTCCTCAGCGCCCGGCTGCCGGTCACCTCGCGGTCTCCACCACGTCGGAGTTCGCAAGCGAGCGGGTAGGCACGCGCCAGGCATCGACACGGACGTCGGGCCGGGTTGCAGGCTGAGCATGGGTTCGTACCCTCGTCCCCCGCCGCTCTGGACAGTTGGCGTCCGCTTCGGTCACCATTGCGCTCGCCGCGCGGCCAGGTCGTCTACGGACGACCTGCCTTTCGGTGATGTTCTAGGTTTACCGATCGTTGTGGCGGTGTACTTGAACGACGGCTGAGCACATGAGCAAGGTGAGTGGGACATGACGGAATCCAGCCGTACGCGGACAAAGAAGGTGCAGTGCCAGGCCCTGACCGTCGTCAGTGCCGTCGAGCTGGTTGGAGTTGCCGCCGTCACGGATCTGGTCCAATCCCACGACGGGTGTCTGAGGTGTGAGCTGGCCGCGCACGACGGCAGCCACGTCGCCCTCGTCGGGACCACGCAGGGCGGTGACCGGTGGTGGTGGCTGCGCTGGGACGACCGGGTCAGCGAGGTGGTCGAGGCCGACCCGTGCCAGGCCCAGCTGCCGCAGGGTCCGTACGCCGACGACTGTTTCCTGCCCGAGGGCCATCCGGGCCGGCACAGCTTCGACGTGTCGCCGCCACCGCCACCTGTCCGGCGCCATGTCGTCCGGCCCCTTTCCCCTCGACCGCGTCGCCCGTAAGGTTCCGGCGATCATCCACCGCGAATGAGGGACCCGAGCAGCTCCGTCTGTCGGCTGTTCGTGTGGTTTCGACCGCCGTGATCCGGTGCCGGACTCGCGCGTGCGGCGACTGGTGACACCGTCGTTCCCGTCCGGCCACGCGGCGTCCGCGTGCGTGGCCGTGCTCACCGGCATGGGACGGATGCTCGCGGTGGCCGGCTTCATCGAGCGCTCCTGCCCGGTGCGGCCGGCGCCGGCCGAGGGCTGACCGTCCGGGTGTCCGGGGCGCCGGTGCCGGGTTCCGGACCGGCACCGGCGGTTCCGGCCGGCCGCAGAAGCCGTAGGATGCTGCGGCCCACCGGCAGCCAGCAGGCGCCGAGAAGGACGAGCCAGCTTCCCGAGGCCCACGCCGACGTGGTGGCCGCCGAGACCGCCGCGCCGGCGACCATGGCGGGGGCGATCAGTACCGCGGCCCATCGCGCGCTGGTATCCAGCAGGCGCGCTCGCACGGTTGCGACACCGGTGACGGCCAGCCCGAGGGGCACGATCACCGTGGCCAGCAGGCTCGCGGTAAGGGTTCCCACGGCGGTGACCGTGGCGTTGTCGCTGAGGAAGCGGGAGAACCCGAACTGCGTGGCGAGCAGGTCTTCCACGGCCAGGCCGGCGAAGAAGCCGCCGATCCCGGTCAGGCCAGCGGCGGTCGTGAACCCGGCCGCTCTGGCCACCGCCCCCCACCGGCGCCAGTGGACGCCGGTCAGGGCGATGGTGCATCCGGCGGCGAGGACTGCGGCCAGGGCCGCGGCCCACGGGAAACCGTTCTGGCGCAGGTTCTGCGCCCGGACGATGGTGATCATCGCCGCGGCCAGGGTGGGTAGCGGAACGACGAGGCCGGCGATCGCGCCGGCGCGCAGCACGGCCGGCCTTCGCCATGCCTCCGGCGGCCGGCTGAACCCGGCCGGGTCCGTGTCGTCGCCGTGGCCGGGCGCGGCCGGGGAATCGGCCGGGCAACGGCCGGCCGGCGTGGCGGACCGGCGCCGGCGGGCGGCGCGCAGCCGCACGAGTCCGCGGTCCAGTCCCATGGCCAGGGCCAGGGCCAGGAGCCCCACGGCGAGCGGGGCGAGGAAGGGGGAGACCGGCCACCGGCGGTTGCCCAGGTTCAGGCCGTCGACCGGATATTCGAGCGCTTTGGCGCTGAATCGGGCCAGGTCCGCGTTCGCGGTCGCGGCGAGATCGGACAGTGTGGCGTCGAACGGGAAGTGGCCGCCGGTGTCCGCGTGGAGGTACTCAACCCTGACTGCCCGCTGGCGTGCCCACGCGTCGAGGGCTGGCGGCGGCGCGGAGGCGGCCCGGACGCCGGGGACGAGGATGCGGTCGATGGCCGGGGCGTCGTTAAGGCCGTAGCGGGGGACGAAGGTCAAACCGTGCATCGAGGTGACGCTGCGGCGGGGGCCGTCGGCGGCGAGGGTGGTGACCGTCGCGGTGAAGGCCTGCCCGGGATACACGTCGACGACGGAGGCGAGCTCGATCTCCGTGACCCCGTCGGTCAGGGCCATGCCGATCGAGGGCTTGGTCCACCAGTAGGTGGAGGTGAGCATCAGGCGCGCCGCGTCGGTGACGGTGATGCGGTGGGCCGGGATCAGCGGGGATCCGTCCAGGCGCCGGTCCGGGTAGCCGATGCGGCCGGCCAGGTCGGCGGTGACCTGGTCGCCGAGGAACTTGGCGATCACGCGCAGGGTGCCGTTGACCCCGGAGGTGATCCCGGCGGTGGAGACCAGGTTGCCGTCCTCCACATAGCGCCGCCCCCGCACCCACTGCGCCTCCGGGTGGCGCTTGCGGAGGGCGTCGATGCCCGCCCAGTTGGCGGTGATCCGTCGGCCGGCGGCCAAGCCGGCCCCGGCGACGACCTCCGCACCGTTGCACACGGACAGGACGGTGGTGGCATCGCCGGCGTGCCTGCGCAGCCAGTCCGTCACCGGACGGATCCCGGCCGCCGCGGCCCCGGGTGCGCCCGGCATCGCCGGGACGACGATGAGGTCCGGGTCGGCCCCGTGCAGGCGCTGGTCGAGTTCGGCGAAGGACAGGTGAGGTAGCACGTCCAGGCCCCCGCCCAGCGGCACCGGCTGCTTCGCTGCCGCCGCCGTGTAGAGGTTGAAGGCGCCGGCCCTGGCCAGCACCTCGTACGGTGCCAGGACGTCGGTGACCTGGGAGCCGGCATTGCTCATCAGCACTACGGCGGTCGGCCGGGTCGGATCGTGCTCCGGCGGCACGGGGACCGGCTCCGCGATGCTGGGCGGGTCGGCTGACGTGTCGTACAGGTGCGCCACCGTGCTGTTCAGGCCGGCGTACCCCACCAGCACCGGTGCGGCGAGGAAGGCGAGCAGATAGACCACCGTTCGTACCACGGTGGTGAGTGCGTTGCGGGTCTTGGGAGCCATGGTTGGGAACGTACGAGGATGCGGGAATCGTCACCATCGAGCCTGCAGGCCTCTTGCCGAGGCGGTCCACTCGCCCGGCCGGGGTACGGCTGACACCACCGGCGCCCGCCGCGGCCGACCTCACGAACGCAGGAACGCCAGCACGGCCAGCACCCGGCGGTGGCTGTCAGTGGTCGCCGGCACGCCCAGCCTGTCGAAGATGCTGGTGACGTGTTTCTCCACCGCCCGGACGGTGATGACCAACCGATCGGCGATCGCTTGGTTGGAATAGCCCTCGGCCATCAGCGCCAGCACCTCGCGTTCCCGCGCGGTGATGCGATCCAGGGCGCTGTCCTCCCGGCGCCGGGCCAGCAGCTGGGAGACGATCGCCGGATCGAGCGCGGAGCCGCCGGCGCCGACCCGGCGGACCGCGGCCGCGAACTCGCCGAGGTCGGTGATGCGATCCTTGAGCAGATACCCCAGCCCCGCGGCATTCTCGGCCAGCAGCCGGGCCGCGAGACCCAACTCGACGTACTGGGACAGCACCAGCACCCCCACCCCGGGATGCCGCGTTCGGATCTCCCTGGCCGCGCGGAGCCCCTCGTCGGTGTGCGTGGGCGGCATCTTGATGTCCACGATGGCCACGTCCGGCTCCTGCTGTGCCACCTGCCGCAGCGCCTCCTCGGCCGTGGCGGCCAGGCCGACGACCTGAAAGCCGGCCTCGACGAGCAGGCGGCTGATCCCCTCGCGCAGCAGCAGGGAGTCATCGGCGACGATCAGACGCATGGGATCTCCGCCTTGATCGAGGTGCCGCCGCCGGCCGGGCTGGTGACGGTGAACCGGCCCTCCACGGCAGCGACCCGGTCGGCCAGCCCGCGCAGTCCTGATCCGCGGGCGATGTCGGCGCCGCCGATCCCGTCGTCGGTCACCTCCACCAGCAGCAGCTCGCCGCGGCGGACGACCTGAACGGTCGCCTTGGCCGCCCGGGCATGCTTGGCGGTGTTGGTCAACGCCTCGCTCACCAGGTAGTACGCGGTGGCCTCGACCGCCTCGGGCAGGCGGCCGTCGGCATCCACGGAAAGCCGCACCGGTACCGCCGAACGGGCCACCACCGTCTCGAGGGCGACCGCCAGGCCGTGATCGGTCAACACGGCGGGATGAATCCCGTGGGCCACCTCCCTCAACTCCTCCAGCGACCGCTCCAGCTCAGATCGCCACCGGGCGACGTGGTCGGCCTCAGCCGGGTGCCCGGCCAGGCGCACCTCGACCAGGCGCAGTCCCAGCGCCACCGACAACAGCCGTTGTTGGGCACCGTCGTGCAGATCGCGTTCCAACCTGCGCCGCTCCGCCTGACCCGCCTCGACGATCCGCGTCCGGGACTCACGGAGGTCGTCCAGCCGGGCGCGCAGCTCGGCCTGCAACCGGGCGTTGGCCAGAGCCAGTCCCGCCGCGGCACAGACGGCCCGGATCAGACCCGGATCCTGGAGCAGGGAAGCGTCGTGCACCACCGCGGCCACCCGGCGGCCGCCGTGCTCGACCATGGTCGACGCCGAGGCACCACCCGCGGGCGGGAGCACGATGGGCCGCCCGTCGCTGTCCACATAGCTGTCGTTGTGCGCCAGCCAGTACGCGATCTGCAGCGACGGGTCGTGCAGGGCACGGCTCAGCGCCCCCCGCAGGTCCGGCGGTGCGGCCGTCTCGCCCAGCTCCACCACCAGGTCGCCCACCGATGAGCGGTCCAGCCGCCGGAGCAGCAGCCCGGTCAGAAACGCCAGCGGAACGGCGGTGAACGCGACGCCACCGAGCCAGCCGACCACCCGTCCGGTCGCCGGCGAAAACGGCTCGACCAGGATCGTCACCAGCAGGATGAGCACGCAGATGCCACCGCTGGTCAGGACCGGCGCCAGCGCGCGCCGCAGCGGCGCCGTCGCCGCCCGCCAGCGCAGCACCAGCAGCACCAGCGCGCTGCCGAGGGCCAGCACGCCCACGACCGGCTGTTCCACGATGAGGATCGCCCGCGCCAGCGCAGGATTGTCCGCCACGAGGAACAGGTTGGCCGGACATTCTTCGCAGCCCGGGAAACCCTCGACGTCGGCGAACAGCACCCACGCCAGCTGGATGACCGTGACGTCCAGGTAGTACGCCCCGACAACCCAGCGCGCCGCTGCCGACTCCAGCCGACCGGTGGGAAACGACAACAGCGCATGCAGGAAGATGCCGATCCACAGCGGTGCGATGACCCGCCCGATGCTGAACAGCAGCGGATCACCGGACGCCTCCAGGGAAGCGGCGAACCAGGCGAATCCCACCGCCATCATCAGCGCCCCGAACCGACCGGAGCGGGGGTCGCGCCACGCCACCAGCCCGCTACCGATGAACGACCAACCGATCAGCAGGACGAACACCGGCGACTGCGGATGACCGACCACCCGCAGGCCCTCATGGTCGCTGGTCGCCGTGAGCGCCACGGCGAGGCCGCCGGCCACCAGCGCCCCGGCCACTACGAGGACAGCATCCACCCGGCGGCTCACGCGCCCTCCCCGGAATCCCGCGATCGGCCATCCAGCCACGTGATCCAGTCATCATCCACCCCGAGACGGCCCGAACGGCAGATCTGACTCACCGGGGGCGCCGAACAGCGGACCGGGCGGTCGTCGGTAAGGATGGGGCGATGACCGGGACAAGGTCGACATCGACCGTGATGTGGCACGCCCGTCCGGCGGCTGACGCCGTACGCGAACTGGACGTGGACCCGCATCGCGGTCTCTCCACCGGGGAGGCGGACCGCCGGCGCGACCGGCACGGGCCGAACCGGCTCGCCGAGGCGCCCAAGGAACCGCGCTGGCGGGCGTTCCTGCGCCAGTTCCAGGATCTGCTGATCATCATCCTGCTGGTCGCCGCGGTGGTATCGCTGGTGGTCAGCCGCGAATGGGAGACGCCGATCGCGATCGCGCTGGTGGTGCTGCTCAACGCCACCATCGGTTTCGTCCAGGAGTCCCGGGCGGAGGCGTCGCTGGAGGCGCTGCGGAAGCTCAGCGTGACCACCGCGACCGTACGCCGCGACGGGCGCATCGTGCGCCTGGACGCCGACGAGCTGGTACCCGGCGACGTGGTGGTGCTGGAAGCCGGCGATCGGGCGCCGGCCGACGGGCGGCTGCTGGCCGCCACCTCGCTGGAGATCCAGGAGTCGATGCTGACCGGCGAGGCGCAGCCGGTGGCCAAGTCGGCCGACGCGGAGGTCGACGACGATGCGTCCCTCGGCGACCGGCTCACCAGCGTCTACATGAACACCGAGGTCACCCGGGGCCGGGGCGAGATGGTGGTGACCGCGACCGGGATGCAGACCGAAACCGGCCGCATCGCCGACCTGCTGCACAGCGCGAAGCCCGGCCAGACGCCGCTGCAACGGCAGATCAACACGCTGAGCCGGACCCTGGCGATCATCGCCGGCGGCGTCATCGTGGTCGTGTTCCTCCTCGGCCTGATCCGTGGCCAGGAGTTCCACGCGCTGTTCATCAGCGCGGTGTCGCTGGCCGTGGCGGCGATCCCGGAGGGCCTGCCGGCGGTGGTGGCGTTCACCCTCGCGATGGGCACCGGCCGTCTCGCCAAGCGGGGTGCCATCGTCAAGCGGCTCGCCTCGGTGGAGACGCTGGGCAGCACCTCGCAGATCTGCACCGACAAGACCGGCACGCTGACGCTCAACCAGATGACCGCGCGCGAGATGGTGCTCGCGGGTCGCCGCTTCACCATCTCCGGCGAGGGTTACGGCACCGACGGACGGATTCGTACCACGGACGGCTCCAAGCTGCCGGCCACGCTGGACGATGCGCTGTACGCCATGGCGCTGTGCAGTGAGGCGGTGCTGCGCGACGGCGAGATGGTGGGTGATCCCACCGAGGGCGCGCTGGTGGTGCTGGCCGAGAAGGGTGGCATCGACGTGTCGGCACTGCGCGCGGAACGGCCCCGGCTGCTGGAGATCCCGTTCGACTCCGACTACAAGTTCATGGCGACGTTCCACGCCTGGACCGGTGATGACGGCCGGGACATCGTCCGCTGCTTCGTCAAGGGCGCGCCGGATGTGCTGTCCGCCCGCGCCGACCGCTACCTCGGCGGGAATGCCGTCCTGCCGTACGACGACGCCGCCCGCGACCGCTACGAGAAGGCGAACGCCTCGCTGGCCGCGCAGGGGATGCGGGTAATGGCCATCGGTATCGAGGACTTCCCGGCCAAGGGCTTCGCCGCGACCGGGGACCCGAAGCAGATGCTCGACCGGGTGGTGCTGGTCGCGCTGGTCGGGATCGTCGACCCGCCGCGGCCGGAGGCCCGGCAGTCCATCGACGAGTGCCGCGACGCCGGGATCCGGGTCCGGATGCTCACCGGCGACCACGCGGTCACCGCCGGGGCGATCGCCGGCGAACTCGGCATTCCGGGGGAGGCGGTGACCGGAGCCGACCTCGACGCGATCGGCGACGACGGCGAGCTGGCCACCCGCCTGGACGACGTCGGCGTGGTCGCCCGGGTGTCACCCAGCCACAAGATCAGGATCGTCCGGGTGCTCCAGGAACGCGGGCACGTGGTGGCCATGACCGGCGACGGCGTCAACGACGCGCCGGCGCTACGCAAGGCCGACATCGGCGTCGCCATGGGGGTGACCGGTACGGAGGTCACCAAAGAGGCCGCCACCATGGTCCTCACCGACGACAACTTCGCCACCATCGTCTCCGCCGTCCGCGAGGGCCGCGGCGTGTACGCCAACATCGTCAACTTCACCCGGTTCCAGGTCTCCACGGCACTCGGTTTCGTGCTCACGTTCCTGGTGGCATCGGTGACCGGCATCGCCGGTGGCGCACCCTTCACCGCGTTGCAGATCCTGTTCGTCAACCTCGTCATGGACGGTCCGCCGGCCATGTCGCTCGGCGTCGACCCGGTCAGTCCGGACGCGATGGAACGGCCGCCACGGCCACGCGGCGAGCGCATCCTCACCCGGCGGCGCCTGATCCGCATCCTGCTGGCCAGCTCGGTGATGGCCGCCGGCACGCTCGCCGTGCTGGTCTGGGCGCCCGGCCCGGAGCCCGAACTCGGCCAGACCACCGTCGCCGGCACCATGGCCTTCGTGACGTTCGTGCTGTTCCAGGCGTTCAACCTGCTCAACGTCCGGCACGACACCCGCAGCGTGTTCAGCCGCGAAACCCTGGAGAACAAGTCCGCGTTCGCCGCCACCGGCGCCGTCGTGCTGATGCTCGTGCTGCTGGTCGAGATGGACGTGCTGCACGGGCTGTTCGCCACCATGGATCTGACCTCCGGACAATGGCTGGCCTGCGTGGCCGTCGCCGCCACCATCCTGGTCGCCGGCGAAATCGTGAAGGCGGTCCTGCGTGCCCGGTCCCGCAGGTCGCGCGGGGCCGCAGTGCGCGGTGATGGTTGACGTCGGCGTCGCCGGGGTGTCCTCTGGGGAAAGCGATCCGACACCCGATGGTGCCCCTCCGAGCGGAGCCGCGCCAACGAAAGTAGGTCCATCCATGACGCAGTTGGCGAGTATGGGCGGGGACACGGCGGCCGATTTCGACAGCGGCGGCGGTGGTGAGTCGGTCGCACCGGAGCCGTACCGGCTGTCCGACGCGGACGGCCCGCTGAGCCGTGCCGAGCTGGAGGCGGTCGATGCCTGGTGGCGGGCGGCGAACTACCTGTCGGTGGGGCAGATCTACCTCAAGGACAACCCGTTGCTGCGCGATCCGCTGGTGCCGGAGCACATCAAGCCGCGGCTGCTCGGGCACTTCGGTACGGTGCCCGGCCTGAACCTGGTGTGGGCGCACGCCAACCGGCAGATCGTGGCCCGCGGTCTGGACGCGGTGTTCGTGGCCGGTCCCGGTCACGGCGGGCCGGGTCCGAATGCCTGTGCCTGGCTGGAGGGCACCTATTCCGAGCTGTACAGCCACATCCCGCAGGATCTCGCCGGGATGACCGCGTTCTTCGCCCAGTTCTCCTTCCCGGGCGGCGTGCCCAGCCACTGCGCGCCGGAGACGCCGGGCTCCTTCCACGAGGGCGGCGAGCTGGGATATTCACTGCTGCACGCGTACGGGGCGGCGCTCGACGACCCGGATCTGACGGTGTTCTGCGTGGTCGGCGACGGCGAGGCGGAGACCGGCCCGCTGGCCGGCAGCTGGCACGCCAACAAGTTCCTCAACCCGGCTCGCGACGGCGCGGTGCTGCCGATCCTGGCGCTGAACGAGTACAAGATCGCCAACCCGACCATCCTGGCCCGCATCCCGGAGGACGAGCTGCTGCAGCTGATGCGCGGCAACGGTTACCAGCCGCACGTGGTGGCCGGCGAGGATCCGGGCGCCGTGCACCAGCGGTTCGCCGCCGTGCTCGACCAGTGCCTGGAGCGGATCGCCGAGATCCAGCGGGCGGCCCGCGGCGGCGGCGACGGCGCGCGGCCGGCGTGGCCGATGATCGTGCTCCGCACGCCCAAGGGCTGGACCGGGCCGCCGGTGGTGGACGGCCGGCAGGTGGAGGGCACCTTCCGGGCGCACCAGGTGCCGCTGCCCGGCGCCCGCACCGACGAACGGCATCGGCAGGTGCTGGAGCAGTGGCTGCGGTCGTACCGCCCGGAGGAACTGTTCGACGACGACGGCCGCCCGGTGGCCGTGCTGCGGGACGCGTCGCCGGGCGGGGACCGGCGAATGAGCGCCAACCCGGTCACCAACGGCGGCATCCCGATGCGTGACCTGCGGCTACCGGACTGGCGTTCGTACGGCGTCGAGGTGAAGGCGCCCGGCGGCACCCAGCACGAGGCCACCCGGGTGCTGGGCGCCTGGCTGCGCGACGTCACCGCGGCGAACCCGGCGAACTTCCTCACCTTCGCCCCGGACGAACTGGCCAGCAACCGCCTGCAGGACATCCTCGAGGTGACCGGCCGCAACTGGCAGGCCGAGGTGGATCCGCGCGACGAGCAGCTGGACCCGCAGGGCCGGGTCATCGAGGTGCTGTCCGAGCACATGTGCCAGGGCCTGCTGGAGGGCTACCTGCTCACCGGCCGGCACGGCGTGTTCACCTGCTACGAGGCGTTCATCCACATCGTCGACGCGATGTTCAACCAGCACGCCAAATGGCTTCAGGCCTGCTCCGAGGTGCCCTGGCGGCGGCCCATCGCGAGCCTCAACTACCTGCTGTCCTCGCACGTCTGGCGGCAGGACCACAACGGCTTCACCCACCAGGACCCCGGCTTCCTCGACGTGGTGATGAACAAGAAGTCCAGCGTCGTGCGGGTCTACCTGCCGCCGGACGCCCACACCCTGCTGTCGACGTCCGACCACTGCCTGCGCTCGCGGCACTACGTCAACGTGGTGGTGGCCGGCAAGCAGCCGCAGGCCGACTGGCTGTCGGTCGAGGAGGCGGCACTGCACTGCACCCGGGGCGTGGGCATCTGGGACTGGGCCGGCAACCGCGACGACCCCGGCACGCTGCCCGATGTGGTGCTGACCTGTGCCGGCGACGTGCCCACCCTGGAGACCCTGGCCGCCGCGGCCATCCTGCGGGAGCGGCTGCCCGACCTGCGGGTCCGGGTGATCAACGTGGTCGACCTGATGCGGCTGCAACCGGACAGCGAGCACCCGCACGGACTGCCGGACCGGCAGTTCGACACGCTGTTCACCACCGACCGGCCGATCATCTTCGCATTCCACGGCTATCCCTGGCTGATCCACCGGCTCACCTACCGGCGTACCAACCACGCCAACCTGCACGTGCGCGGATACAAGGAGGAGGGCACCACGACCACCCCGTTCGACAGGGTGATGCTCAACGACCTGGACCGCTACCACCTGGTCATCGACGTCATCGACCGGGTGCCCGGCCTGGGCGCACGGGCCGCCGGGCTGCGGCAGGAGATGACCGACGCCCGCCTGGTCGCCCGCACGTACACCCGCGAACATGGCGCGGACATCCCCGAGGTGGCGAACTGGACGTGGCCCGGCTGAGCCGGCCCCCGGGTGACGAGCTGGCTACCCGCTGCCGTGCTCACCTCCTCGTGCGCGGTGGCGGCGTCGAGCCGTTCGGCGTACGGCCGGGTATGCCGACCGGCGTGCTCGACCGTCCGGCGCCGATCCGGAGGTCATCGCGGCGCACCGGGCGGTTCTCGTTCGGTCAGAAGAAGGCGCCCTCGGGATTCGCCACCGCACGACTCCTCGCCGTGCTCCACCGCGTCGACGATCTCGCCGGCGATGCGGCCGCCGTCGATGTCACCGCGCTCGGCAGCTCGAAGGGCGGCGCCGGCACGGCACGGCCACCGACCTGATGGTTCCTCCGGACCGCCTGGCGTGGGACCGCGCATCGGCACCGGTTCGTGACGTGCAGGGGCCGGTAGACCCTACCCGCGGTGGCGTGAGGCGAGCAGGCTGAGGGCGTGTCCGGTGCTGTCCTGGTCGTCGAGGACGATCGTGAGCTGAGGGAGCTGGTCCGCCGGTATCTGCAGCGCGCCGGCCATGCGGTGCAGACCACCGGTTCCGGTGCCGAGGCGATCGGGCTGGTGGCCGGCGGTGGGGTGAAGCTGGTGGTTCTCGACCTCGGCCTGCCGGACGTCGACGGACGCGAGGTGCTGGCGGCCGCTCGCCAGGACGGCCGGGAGGTGCCCGTGGTGGTGCTGACCGCGCGCAGCGGCATCGACGACCGCATCGACGGACTTCGCCGCGGCGCCGACGACTACGTGACCAAGCCGTTCTCCCCGACGGAGTTGGTGCTGCGGGTCGAAGCGGTGCTGCACCGCACCGGCGGCCCCGGCACCGCCGGCGGAGCGGTGACCTTCGGCGGTGGGCGGCTGCGGCTCGACGAGGCCCGGCACGAGGCGCAGCTGGACGGCGGTCGACTGAATCTGACGCCGACCGAGTGGGGTCTGCTGACCGCGCTGGCCGCCACCCCGGGGCGGGTGTCCTCCCGTTACGAGCTGATCAACCAGGTGCGCGGGTACGAGTTCCCCGGGTACGAGCGCACCGTCGACTCGCACGTGAAGAACCTGCGCCACAAGCTCGGGTCCGACGCGGGCCAGATCGTCGAGACCGTGCTGGGTGTCGGCTATCGGCTGGGGTGGTCGCGTGACCGGTGACCGTCCGACGCTGACCGGCCCGCTGGGACGGCGGCTGCTTGCGGCGTTCCTGCTCGTGGCGTTGTCGTCGGTAGCCGTACTCACGCTGGCGGCGCTGGTGGCCACTGACCGCGGCCTGACCAGCGCTGCGCAGCAGAACCGCCGGCAGGTCGCGGACCGGGTCGCCGCGGCCGCTGCGGACGCGTACGTCCGGGCGGGCGGGTGGAGCGGCGCGGGCCTCGGCGCCGCGTCGGCCTTCGCCGAGGCCGCTGGCGCCCGGCTGGTGGTCCGCGCCGGCGACGGGACCATGGTGTGGCCGGGGCGCGGCATGGGGCCCGCCATGGGCGGCATGCACGCCGCGAACGGGACCGGTCCGGTGGTCGAGACCGCGATCACGGTCGGCGACCAGCGGGTGGGCAGCGTCCGGCTCGCCTTCCCGGCGGACGCCCCGAGCGGGCGTACGGTGGCCTGGTCGTGGGTCGCCGGGGCC